>CAKTWW010000079.1 GCA_934630855.1 uncultured Collinsella sp. | reverse complement strand
CCATGAGCTGGCTCGTTACCTGTACAAGAAGGAGACGATCACGGGCGAGGAGTTCATGAATCTCCTCACGCGCGAGAATCCGCTGATGCCAAAGCAGCAGTAATACTGGTTGCGCAGTGTCTATCGCCCCATTTGAGTGTCCATCTCAAATGGGGCGTTTTGCGTGGGGAGAGTTGAATATGAAGATCGTGGTAAGCGCCTGTTTGATGGGCGAGAGCTGCAAGTATAATGGGCTCGACAATTACCATCGCGAGCTGGTCGAGGCTTGCGAGCGCACAGGGACCGAGGTCCTGCTGGTGTGCCCCGAGGTCTTCGGGCGCCTGCCCACGCCGCGTAAGCCGTCCGAGATTGTGAATGGCGAGGTCCGTACCTGCGAGGGCACCTCGGTCGATCGCGAGTTTCGCCTGGGCGCCCAACGTGCGCTTGATATGTGCGAGCAGGCGGGCGGCCCGTCCGAGATCGCTGCGTGCATCCTGCAGGACCGCAGCCCTTCGTGTGGTGTAGGCCGTATCTACGACGGAACCTTCAGCGGTACGCTCACCGCGGGCAACGGCGTTTTTGTCGATCTGCTGCTGCGTCACGGGTACCGTGTGATTCCGGCTAGCGAGTTCGATCCCAGCATGCTGGAGCAATAAAAAACCACCACAAAGGTGCCTGTCCCTTTTAATATGAGCAGGACATTGTCAAGAGGCAAAATCGGGCCTGGCCCCAACGATATGGGGTCAGGCCCTCTCCCTATATCAACCCGTCCGCGGCGACCTCGGCGTGTCTTACCGACGCTCGTCTTTGCAGTTTAATATCCGCCCGTGGCGATCTCTCGCTGGGCAATCCGTTGCTACGGCTGAGGCTTCTACGTCGAACCGACAGTCTGTGCACGCGTGTGGCGCCCTGGGCGCTCGCAGAAAAGGGACCTGAGGTTCGCCTCAACGGCTTCGGATCAAACCGCTTCCGGGGTGAC
Source organism: uncultured Collinsella sp. (assembly GCA_934630855.1). Classification (GTDB taxonomy): domain Bacteria; phylum Actinomycetota; class Coriobacteriia; order Coriobacteriales; family Coriobacteriaceae; genus Collinsella. The sequence goes on along the minus strand of CAKTWW010000079.1, from coordinate 870 downwards.
TGGCTTATGTGCGGGGACCGCCCCCTACGCCTCCTCGGCCATGAGGCCGACCGCCCATACCCAGCAGGCGAGCTCGCGCGCCGTGGCCACGTTCGCCTTGTTGCTGTGGACCCCGCGCGCGAGCAGCGCCTCCCGCCTCTCGACCAGCCTCCGCACGCCCTTGGCGGCATGCCTCCGGGCGCCCCGGTCCGGGGCCTGGCCCTTGGCGAGGTCCTTCGGCCGCCCCGAGCACGTCAGGTAGTGCCACGCGGCCTCGACCAGCGTCTTCCTCAGGTGCTTGTTGCCGGCCTTGGTGATCGCGCCCCTGCGGTCGCTCTCCCCGCTGGAGTGCTCGGAGGGCGTCAGGCCGACCCATGCGGCGAACGACCGGGCGTTCCTGAACCTCGAGAACTCGCCGGCCTCGAACACGAGGTCCGCGGCGGACGCGGTGTCTACGCCCTTGAGGCAGCGCAGGGAGTCGACCCTCCTCCTCCACCTGGGCTTGCGGGCCTCGGCCTCGACGAGCCCCTCGAGCCTCGCCTTCTCCTCCGCCGCCCGCCTGACCGCGTCGACGTAGTAGGCGAGCACGTCGTTGTCGGCCCCCTCCGCGAACCTAATCGACTCGATCCAGGACCAGTGCGCCCGGGTCCAGTTGCCCTTCCTGCGGCCGGTGGGCGTCCTCTCGTCGAAGACGAGCCCGTGCCTGAGCAGGAACTTGGAGAGCCGCTGCTTCGAGCGCGAGAGGTCGTCCCTCGCGTCCTCGAGCGCCCTGGTCAGGTCGCGGGCGGCCTCGCACTCGTCGTCGGGGACCCACACCTCGACCACGTTGCCGACCGACAGCATGCGGGCGAGGAACTCGGCGTCGTTGCGGTCGTTCTTCCTGCGCCTGTC
>CAKTWW010000078.1 GCA_934630855.1 uncultured Collinsella sp. | reverse complement strand
CGATATCGCTCCTAGCTTAAAGAGCCCCGCTGCCATTACGGTAGCGGGGCTCTTTTGTTTTGAACACTGGTTTTGGATGGCTGGTGAGAGCTTGGCGAGCTGGTGGCCGCAGCGCCCTATCCGTTCAGGGGGCACAATGATGCCTCTTCAAAATGGAAGGTGCGCAAACCGTCTTCGGTTTCGATGCACGCACGGCCAAAGTCATCTACGGTCCTAAAGATGCCGCGTGTCAGCTCGTCTCCGGCGGGGGAGCGGGCGATAACGCGCTCACCGATCCAATTAAGGTGCGCGATATAGTCATCGTGTGCGGGCGCCAGCGGACCAGCATCTTCTTCCAGAGTATTGAGCTGCTCTGCCCAGGCGTCTACAGAGTCCATGACCACGCGATAAACCTCGTCGAGAAGCGTGTCGACCGAGGGAATGCTCTCGTGCAGATCCGAGAGGCCAATCGCCGGCAGGCCGCCGTCGGGGACCTCTCGGGGCGTGTAGTTCACGTTGACGCCAATGCCGCAGACGGCGAAGGGCTGGCCTTTGTTGTCGCGAGCTGCCTCAACCAGTATGCCACCGAGCTTGCGCTCCCGTGCGACGAGGTCGTTGGGCCATTTGAGACCGATCTCGGTTGCGAGGCCCTGCTTCTCAAGGGTTTTGAGCACCGCAAGGCCACATACCGCGGCGAGTCCGGAGTACTTGGCAGGGTTAACATTTGGGCGTACCACAATCGAGAGCAGTAGGTTTCCCACCGTCGAGTCCCATTTGTGGCCACGTCGTCCACGACCGGCAGTTTGCGCGCGGGCGGCAAGGCCGGTGCCGTGGGGCGCTCCCAGCTTTCCTGCTTCGAGCAGGTCATCGTTGGTCGAACCAGTTATATCGACCACCGCCAAACGAGCATCCATAACGGCTGCTACCTCCTTAATAAACAAAGCAATCATGCCATGGTGTCGAGCGATAGACACAATGTGAAGCCTTTGTCGCATTTGGACAATTTAATGTTAACACGTCAACAAAGCAAAGAATGCGCTATCCTCTCTTGGTCGATGTAAACACGTCAACAACTCAAAGGAGGTTAGTGATGGGTTTCACGATACAGGGAACGGGCTCGGCACTTCCTGGGCGCAGGGTTTCCAATGACGAGCTGTCCGAGTTCCTCGACACTTCGGATGAGTGGATCTTTACCCGCACAGGTATTAAGAGCCGCCATGTCTGCACCAATGAGTCGCTCGACGACCTTGCCGTTGCAGCAAGCGAGCGGGCACTCCAGGCATCCGGAATCGACGCGAGCCAGCTGGATCTTATCGTCTGCTCGACGACGACGGGCGACCATCTCGTTCCCGCTGAAGCGTGCGCCGTTGCCGAGCGCTTAGGAGCCACATGTCCTGCCTTTGACGTCTCGGCAGCCTGTGCCGGCTTTGTATTTGCGCTCGATGTCGCCGAGGGCTATGTCGCCCGCGGTCGCGCCAAGCGCGTACTTATCGTCGCCGCCGAGCAGATGACGCGTGCGCTCGACTGGACCGACCGTGCGACATGCGTGCTTTTTGGTGATGGCGCGGGCGCTGCGGTCATAGAGGCCGGGGGAGAGAATCCCCTTGCCGTTGAACTTTCGACCGCTCCCGACGTCGAGACGCTGCGTGTACCGGGGTTAGCCGGGACCTCACCGTTCAAGGCTTCCGCGGGCCGCGAGAGCGTGCTTTCCATGAATGGCCGTCGCGTGTTCAAGTTTGGCGTCAATGCGATCTGCGACACGGTCGGCAAGCTCGCGAGCGGCGCGAGTATTGCGGTCGAGGACATCGACCATTTTGTATTCCATCAGGCCAACGAACGGATCTTGAGTCAAGCGGTCAAGCGCTTGGGCGTTCCGGACGACCGCGTGGTCCGCACACTGCGCGAGACCGGCAACATCTCGAGCGCCTGCATTCCGCTTGCCCTCGATCGGCTGGCAAACTCCGGCGCGCTTCACCTGGGCGACACCATCGCCTTAGTCGGATTTGGCGCCGGCTTGGATATAGGTGGCTACCTGCTTCGCTGGAAGTAGTTGCACATAGGACATAAAAACGCCCCCAGGGCACAAACAAAGGAGAACTACCATGGCAGATCAGAAGACCTTCGAGCGCGTTTGCGACGTTATCCGCGAGACCGC
>CAKTWW010000077.1 GCA_934630855.1 uncultured Collinsella sp. | reverse complement strand
AATTTCTACCTATTCAAAAGGTAGAAATTAAGGCATGTCCCAAAAATCTACCTAGAGCAAAACGCCCCATTTGAGATCGTCACTCAAATGGGGCGTTCGACGCTATACGACCAGTCTTACTGCTGCTTCGGCATCAGTGGGTTCTCACGCGTGAGGAGATTCATGAACTCCTCGCCCGTGATGGTCTCCTTCTTGTACAGATAACGAGCCAGCTCATGGAGCTTGAACTTGTTCTCCTTCAGAATCTGCAGGGCGCGATCGTGCGCATCCTCGATCAGTTTGGCGACGATCGCGTCCACGCGCTCGGCCGTACCGGGAGCACAGGTGAGCGACGTGTCTTGGTTGAGGTACGCGTTTTGAACGGTACCGAGCGCCATCATGCCAAACTCATCGGACATGCCAAAGCGCGTCACCATGTTACGGGCGAGCTTGGTGGCCTGCTCGATATCGTTGGCGGCACCGGTCGTCATCTCGCCAAAGATGAGCTCCTCGGCCGCGCGACCACCGCAGTAGACGGCGAGCTTGTCCAGAACCTCCTGACGCGTGGTCAGGAAGCGCTCATCCTCCTCGACCTGCATGGTGTAGCCCAGAGCACCGCTCGTGCGCGGCACGATGGTAATCTTGGTGACCGGCGCGGAGCCCTTCTGGCGGGCAGCGACGATGGCGTGGCCGATCTCGTGGTAGGAAACGACCTGCTTCTCGTGATCGGACAGCACCGTGGATTTACGCTGCTGGCCGGCGATGACGACCTCCACCGACTCCTCAAAATCGTCCTGCGTGGCGCGCTTGCGACCCTCGCGGACAGCGCGCAGGGCACCCTCGTTGATGATGTTGGCTAAGTCGGCGCCCGAGGCACCGGGCGTGGCGCGGGCAATCGCGGTCAGGTCGATCGGCGGCTGCGTCTTCACGCTCTTGGCATGCAGCTCAAGAATGTTCTTGCGACCGGTCAGGTCGGGCAGCTCGACGGGAATACGGCGGTCAAAACGACCAGGGCGCAGCAAGGCCGGATCGAGGCTGTCGGGGCGGTTGGTTGCGGCGAGGACAACGATACCCTTGTGGTTGTCGAAGCCGTCCATCTCGGTCAGCAGCTGATTGAGCGTCTGCTCGCGCTCGTCGTTGCCGCTAAAGCCGCCGCCATCGCGCTTCTTACCGATGGTATCGATCTCGTCGATAAAGACGATGCACGGGGCCTTTTCCTTGGCTTGCTTAAACAGGTCACGCACCTTGGCGGCGCCACGGCCGACGAACATCTCAACGAACTCGGAGCCCGAAATGCTAAAGAACGGAACGCCCGCCTCGCCGGCAACAGCCTTGGCGAGCAGGGTCTTACCGGTGCCCGGAGGGCCAACGAGTAGGGCACCGCGCGGCAGCTTGGCACCGATCTCCTCGTAACGCTGCGGCTTCTCCAGAAAATCAACGACCTCTTTGAGGGACTCCTTGGCCTCTTCCTGGCCGGCGACGTCCTTAAAGGTCACGCCCACGTCCTTGGAGGCGATCACGCGCGCGCCGGACTTACCTAGTCCGCCGCCGCCAAAACCGCCGCCGCCAAAGTTCATCGACGGGCCGTCATCGCCCATGGCCTTCTTCATGCGGCGGTTGAGCCACCAGCCGATGAGGAAGAAAATCGCCATGGGAAGAATAAGTGTGAGCAGGTAGTAAGTCATCAGGCCCGAGTTTTTATCGGGAACGACCGACTCCAGCGAAGCACCGGATTCAAGCACGCGATCGGTAAAGCCCGCATCGTTCGGCACACCGGTCGTCTTGTAGGCGATGTTCTCGTCCTCGCCCTTCTTGGTGTAATAAATCGTGTAATCGTCCGTGTTGTACTCGACCTTGTCGACGCTCTTCTTATCGAGCGCTTTGACAAACGTCGAGTAATCGGTCTTCGTAATCTGCTGCGTGTGACCGATGTTAGGGAACAGAACGGTCGAGAGCACGAGGTAGACGACGAAGGCGATGAGCACGTAGAGGATCATATTCCGTCTACGTTTGTTGTCATCCATCTCCATCTGCTTGAACTCCATCTACTGGGGTTGATAATGCTTTCTAGAATACCCAACCCGGGCGGCGATAAACCGACGCCGGGCACGAAAGGACAGAGATGGCATCACTGGAAGTCGGCAAGGTTCAAATCTATACGGGCGACGGCAAGGGCAAGACGACGGCTGCGCTGGGGCTCGCGCTGCGCGCCACGGGCTATGG
>CAKTWW010000076.1 GCA_934630855.1 uncultured Collinsella sp. | reverse complement strand
TGCCAAACCTACGGTGCCAAACGATGACACGCGGGCTCTTATGCAAGCCCCAAGTGCGACTTGACCTCGGCGGCGCGACGACGGGACACCGGCACCGTCGAGTCCACGCGATCGAGTCTCAACTCCATCAGGCCCGTGGAGCCGACTTCAACGTTATGCACGTCCTCCAAATTGACCAGATAGCTGCGATGGACGCGGATGAAGCCCTCGAGCGCCAAGCGCCGCTCAAGCGAGGAGATCGATTCGTTGATGAGGTACGTCCCCTCGGGACAGATGGCGTTGCAAAAATCGGCGCGCGCCTCAAAGTAACAGACATCCGCAACGGGAATGAACACCTTCTTGCCCCCGCGATCTGCCGTCAAACGCAGCGGCTGACGCGGAGCCTGGACGACGCGGCGGACGCCCAAGGCAGCCTCAATCTTGTCGAGCGCCTTCGTCAGGCGCGCGTCCTCAACGGGCTTGACCACGTAGTCGACGGCATCGAGGTTATAAGCATCGGCAGCGTACTCGGCAAACGCCGTCACAAAGACCACCAGCGGCGGTCTTTTTAGGTTCTGCAACGTCTCGGCAAGCTCAATCCCCGAACGGCCCGGCATGGTAATGTCCAAGAACAGCACGTCGGGATTGTTCGACAGAATCGATTCCACCGCCTCGGTAACATTGCCCGCCTCGGCAATCTGTCCCACGCGCGCATCCCTCTCTAACAGATAGCGTAGTTCAGCCCTAATGGGAGGCTCGTCATCAACCACTAGGATGTTCCAGCCCTCGAACATGTCCGCTTCCTCTCTTCTCAATACACTCGCATGCTACGCCGTCATCGGCGCCGGCTCATGCGGTTCACCATTCAACTCAACGATGACCTGCGTCCCCACGCCCTCCTGGGACTCCACGCGCATGCCGGAATCTTCTCCGTAAAAGAAATGGATGCGCTGAAGAACGTTAAAGAGCGCCAGCCCGCAGCCTCGTTTAATGGAGCCGTCGGCAGTAATGCTCTCGGGCTCCTCTCGGCGATGCTGCTCGAACAGATGAGCGCAGACTTCCTCGCTCATGCCGATGCCGTCATCTTCGACGATAATCTCCAGGCCGTCATCGGTCTCGAAAGCCCTTACATGAATAGAAAGCGGCTCGGTCTCGCGCTGCGCGTGCTTGATGCAGTTTTCGAGCAACGGCTGCAAGATAAACGGCGGCACCATGCTGTCGCGCACCTCGAAGTCGATATCGACCGAAACGCGCAGACGGCCGTCGCCATAACGGGCCTGCATAAGATTGATATAACGAGTGCCCTGTTCCACCTCGTGCTCGAGCGTGGTGAGCGTATCGGAATCAGAAAGCGTCTGACGATAGTAATTGGAAAAGTCGATCAGCAGCGATCGCGCCTTGTCCGGCTCGGTACGCACGAGCGACACGATGGTGCTGATGGTATTGAATAAAAAATGAGGATCGACCTGCGATTGCAAGGCACGCAGCTCCACGCGGGCCGTAAGCTCGTCCTGGCGCTCGAGCTCAAAGCTTGCAAGCTGCGTGGAAATGAGGTCGGCAAAGCCCGAGGCAAGCGCCGTCTGGCGCATATCGATGCTGCTCAGACGGGGATAATACAGCTCGAGCGTGCCCACGCAATGCCCGCGCACGGTAAGCGGTGCGACAATACCGGCGCGCAGGCGCGGAAAGTAGCCGCCCGTCTCGGTCGAGGCATCGCGCGAGAACACGCTTTGCTCACCGCTGTTGATCACATTGAGCGTGGTCCGCAGCACCACCGGGGTGCCCGCGGGGCATTTTGCCGAGTCCTCGCCCCAGCTTGCCAACACCTGCTTGCCGTCGGTAAAGCAGATGGCAGAGGCGATAGTTTCGGACAGGATGATCTTAGAGGCGCCCAGGGCAGCTTCGGGCGTAAGGCCGCGCGACGTGTAGGCGAATATTTTCGACGCGATGGCGAGCGTGCGGTCGGTAGCGCTCGATGTGAGGTCGTCGGGAACGACAAAGACGTACGAGAAGAAGAAGCACAGCATGACCAAGCCGGCAATGACGACAACGGCCGGAACGGGATTGGGATTATCGGTTAGATCCCAGATGAGCAGCAGGATAAGCAGCGGAACGACAATACCGAGCAAGATGGCTTGAACCACATGCTGAGCGGTACGAAAGACCTTGGTAGAGTTGTAGCTCTTGCCCAGAATCAGCCTATTGAGATCCACCGTCATCTCCTTCTTACTGACGCACCCCATAGCAATAAAGAGGGCCGCAAGCGACCCTCTCCATTGC
>CAKTWW010000075.1 GCA_934630855.1 uncultured Collinsella sp. | reverse complement strand
GCGCTGCATACCACAGTGATCTCGCACTGTGCGCTCTGGTCGCCCAGAGTTGCGGTGATGACTGCCTTGCCGGTGCCAACTGCTGTGACCTTACCGGTTTCGTCCACGGTCACGATGGATTCCTTGCTGGAGGTCCATACGGGGGTACCGGTGGCGTCCTTGGGGTCAGTGGTGAGGGTCAGCGTCTTGCTGTCGCCCTTGGTCAGTGTGACCTTTTCAGGAGCAACGGTCAGGGACTTGACTGCCACAACGGGGATCGGCTCGGTCTTGGTTTCACCGCAGGTGGTGCAGGTGTAGAGCATTTCGCCTGGCAGCTTGTCCGTGGGCTGCTTGATAACAGAGCCATTGTCCCATGTGTGGGTGTGTGCCTTGGCGTTCATGGTAAAGGTGCTGAAATGGGTTACCTTCAGGACGGCAACCTGATCCTTGCCGCTGCCTTCGATGGTAAAGGGATGAGTGGTGCTGTCCTGACGATAGTACTCCTTGGTGCCATCCTTTGCGGTGTGGATAATCTCTTCCACGGTGAAGCCTTCAGGGATGGGGAGCTTTACGGTGATGGCGCTGCCGTCCAGCATGTCGTTGGTTACGTCAATGCCGGCTTTTTCCGTTTTGCCGTTCACGGTAACATCAGCCTTGGGAGAAACCGCAAAGGTCAGCGTACCCTTAGTGAGGTCAGCCTCGGTGGCGTTTACCTCGGCATAGATGGAGATATCTACATTGGAATCCTTAATTACGGAGGGGTCGACCGCAGCCTCTGCCAGAATCTTGTTCTGGTCGGCGGCATCGGCGACACCGGTCACTGCGGTGTTGCCTGCAACAGCCTCCAGCTTTTCCTTTGTGCTGTCATCAATGGTGTCGGAAACCTTGGTATCTACGGGGGCTTCTGCTATATTGATGGTTACGTTCTCGCCGGGCTTGGAAATGGCCTTAAAGATGGCGTGGACGGTGACGTTTGCAGCGGGCATGGTGAAGGTGTATGCACCGTCCACGGCCTCAATGGCGTGCTGCTCGTCGGAGCCTTCGGCGGTGTAATACAGGGTCTTCAGCTCATAGCCATCGTTGGGGGTTACCTTGACCGCAACAGATGTGCCGATGTTGGCGGTTGCCGGATCGACTGCAATGGAGCCGTCCTTTGCTTCCGCAGCGGTAACGGTGTAATCAATTGCCTTGAAGGTGGCTGTAACCGTAACGTTTGCGGCGGGCATGGTGAAGGTGTAAACGCCGTCCTTGGCCTCGATGGCATGCTGCTCATCGGAGCCTTCTGCGGTGTAATACAGCGTATCGGGCTCGTAGCCTTCTGCGGGCTCTGCCTTGACCGAAACAGCAGCGCCGATGGTGGCGGCTGCCGGATCGACGGTGACAGTACCATTGGCTACCTTAGCGGCGGTTACGGTGTAATCAATTGCCTTGAAGGTGGCATGAACCGTAGCGTTTGCGGCGGGCATGGAGAAGCTGTAAGCGCCGTCCTTGGCCTCAATGGCGTGCTGCTCATCGGAGCCTTCGGTGGTGTAATACAGCGTATCCAGCGCATAGCCCTCAGTGGGGGTTACCGTTACCGGAACGGTGGTGCCAACGGTAGCGGTGGTAAGGTCAGCTGCGATGGTGCCGTGTTCCGTGTCTGCGGTGGAAACGTTGTAGTCAATTGCGGTAAAGGAAGCGGTAATGGTGACCGCTCTGCTGGGCATGGTAAAGGTATAGTCCTCTGCAATTTTCACGCTGGTGGGGGATACGGTCAGCTTGTTCAGCGTATAGCCCGGATCCGGCGTAACGGTCAGAGCTACCTTATCGTTGTAATTCGCGGTGGACTTTTCGGTGGAAATGGTGCCGCCCACGCCCTGCTTGAGGGTGATGTCGTAATCGGCCTTCTTGAAGGTGAGGCTGATGGTTACATCATCGTTGGGCATGGTGAATCTCTTGGTTTTGCTGTTGCCGGTAACGGTTACCTCGGTGCCGTCCGTTTTTGTGACGGTGATGGTATCCAACGTATAACCGGTTGCGGGAGAGATGCTCAGAGAAACCTGACTGCCGGGAACTGCGTAGGAGGGAGGGCTGGAGATCTTGCCGTTCTCGGCGGAATTTACTGTGACCTTCTTTGCGGGCGCAACGGTATAGTACTGGTCTGTGCTGGCCTTGGGCGCCACGGCATAGCCGGGGGCAATGGAATAGCTATAGGGCTTCGGATTGAAGGAACCGGCGTAAATCTCCAGAATAGAGGAGGCAGAGCCAATCGTCCGGACGGAGAGGTTGGATCTCGTATTGGCGACGGTATAGATACCGCCCTTAATCACGGTAGTAG
>CAKTWW010000074.1 GCA_934630855.1 uncultured Collinsella sp. | reverse complement strand
CCTAATCCGCGGTTTTTCATGTGGCAGGGGCTCTCAATGTTTTTATGTCCTGCTCATATCGTCTGTGGTGGTTTTGGCAGGTTAGTTGAGGGCGGCTTGGGCTAGGCAGGCCTCGGCGTCTTCCTCGGTAACGCCCAGTGCCACGGCAAACTCCTCAACGGAGCGACGCTTTGCTTCTTTGAACACGCGCATGTAATACGAGCTGGGCTTTTTGCCGGCTTCCTCGGCCTGGCGAATGCGGTGCATCATGGTCTTTGCCACGCGGACCGTCTCGGGCGCGCCCAGCTTGAGCTGCTGCTTAAAGTGCGTCTCCTCGAGCGAGCTGTTGCGCTCGGTAAAGGTGTCACACTCGAGCTCGTCGTAGTGGCTCAGCAGGTGCTCGGCATCTTGCTGGGAGATGGCGGCATGCAAACGGTCGGCCTGCGCCACGGGGTACATAAGGATTGTCTGCGCATGTCCCTGCTTGGTCTCGAGCAGCAGCATGGGTTGCGGCGTGTCGTCCCTAAAACCGACGACGGTGCAGACTCCCTGACCCGGATGAATGACGTGTTGACCGATTGAGAACATGCTACCTCCAACTTATACGAATTTACGTATGTCTAGAATAACACGCTGACGTGCGCAAACCTTCACTTTATGCAGGAAAAGCACACAACCCCGATAGGTAAGAGTATTCGATAAAACGCACGGCTCATCCACATGTTTATGCATTTCTAGCGCGTGCATAATCTGCAGGCAGACTGCCATCTTTGAGTGACTCCGCACGAGGTGTAGTCATTTTTGTGCATATGCAATATCAATCAACTTTACCCTGCGATAGTATGCGCAGCTTGTGATAGAGTGCTACAAACTCTGGCTTTTGCCCCACGAGTGACCAAGAGCTCGGGGGCTTTAACACAAGGAGGATCTATGCCCGAGAAGATTGAAGAGCTGGTACGCGCTGCGCTTGCTGCGGCCCAGGAGGCCGGCGACCTTTCCGCATTTGAACTTGACGATTGCGCCATCGAGCGACCGGCTGACACTTCTCATGGCGAGTGGACCTCCACCATGGCCCTGAAGTCCGCCAAGCTGGCTCACTGCGCCCCGCGCAAGATCGCCGAGGCCGTCGTTGCCCATATGCCCGAGGACCCTGCGATCGAGAAGGTCGAGATCGCCGGCCCCGGCTTCATCAACTTCTACCTCTCCGTCGCCGTCAAGAACGCTATCTTTGGCGAGGCTCGCGAGAAGGGTATGGACTTCGCTAAGTCCAACGTTGGTGGCGGTCTGAAGACCCAGGTCGAGTTCGTCTCCGCCAACCCCGTCGGCCCCATGCACATCGGCCACGGCCGCTGGGCCGCTCTGGGCGATTCGCTTTGCCGCGTCATGGACCACGCTGGCTACGACATCCAGCGTGAGTTCTACATCAACGACCACGGCTCTCAGATGAACACCTTCGGCAACTCCATCAGCACGCGCTATATGCAGCTTGCCGACATCATCGCCAAGCAGGGCGTGGATATCGACGAGGCTCACAAGATTCTGATCGCCGACCGCGACGCCTTTGTTGCCGACGAGAACGACGAGCATCCCGAGACCCATCCCTACCAGGATAACTTTGCCGAGACCCTGGGCAAGGACTCCTACGGCGGCGACTACATCATCGACGAGGCTGCCGAGTTCTGGCGCACCGACGGTGACAAGTGGGTCGAGGCCGATCCGCAGGAGCGCATGGAGAGCTTCCGCGAGCGCGGCTACGTGAAGATGGTTGACAACATGCGCGACCTCTGCCACGCCGTCAACTGCGACTTCGACCGCTGGTACTCCGAGCGTTCTCTGTACGTGAAGGATACCGAGGGCGAGACCGCCGGCACCTCCGCCGTCGACCGCGCTTTCGAGAAGCTCGACAAGATGGGCTACCTCTACACCAAGGACGGCGCCCTGTGGTTCCGTTCCACCGACCTTGGCGACGACAAGGACCGCGTCCTGATCAAGTCCGACGGCGAGTACACCTACTTCGCCTCCGACGTTGCCTATCACTGGGACAAGTTCCAGCGCGTCGACCACGTCATCGACATCTGGGGCGCCGACCACCACGGCTACATCGAGCGCGTCCGCTGCGTCTGCGACGCCCTTGGCTACCCCGGCAAGTTCGAGGTTCTGCTGGGCCAGCTTGTCAACCTGCTGCGCAACGGCAAGCCCGTCCGTATGTCCAAGCGTAAGGGCACTATGGTGACCCTGCAGGAACTCGTCGACGAGGTCGGCTCCGACGCCGCTCGTTACACGCTCATCTCCAAGAGCTCCAACCAGATGGTCGACTTCGACATCGAGGCTGTTAAGAAGCGCGACAACTCCAACCCGGTGTACTACGTGCAGTACGCTCACGCCCGCGTGTGCTCCATCCTGCGTCGTGCCGCCGACGTCACCGCCGAGCAGGCCGCCGAGATGGGCATGAAGGCCGTCGCCGCGAAGGCCATTGGCGAGAACGTCGATTACTCGCTGCTGACCGACCCGACCGAGCTCGCCCTTTCGCGCAAGCTCAACGAGCTCACCGACCT
>CAKTWW010000073.1 GCA_934630855.1 uncultured Collinsella sp. | reverse complement strand
CGCCGTGATGCGCGACCGGGTGCCCTACCGGGAGTAGCCCCGGCGGTTGACAAAACTATAGGAACACCCAATGACTACCCAAGTGCCAGCAACAGCAACGCCGATGTTTTGGCAACGGCAGCGAGCGGGTCGCATTTGAGACAAGGTGACGTGAAACGAAAGGGCGCTGACCTTCTGGTCGCGCCCTTGAAGTTGAACGTCAGATTGTCCAAATGCGACCCGCGCAGCGTCGAGCCGTTACGCGGTTTGGTAAAAACGCGTAACTACCTACTCCCGCGCTCCGTACTGCTCGTAGTAGGCGTCGATGGCGGTCTTGAGCTCGTCGTCGATGACGACCTTGCCGTCGATCTCGTGGTTGTAGAGGGTCTCGACGACCTCGGCCATGGAGACGATGCTCGCGACGGGGAACCCGTACTTGGCCTCGATCTCCTTCTGGGCGGTGGTCACGCCACCCTTACCGACCTCCATGCGGTTGAGGGACACGATCAAGCCCTTAATCTCGACATCGGCAGCAGCCTTGACCTTGGGATAGGTCTCGTCGATGGACTTGCCGCTGGTGGTGACGTCCTCGACCATGATCACGCGGTCGCCGTCCTGGGGCTCGTAGCCCAGCAGGTTGCCCTTGTCGGCGCCGTGGTCCTTGGCCTCCTTGCGGTCGCAGCAGTACTTGACCTCTTTGCCATACAGCTCGTGATAGGCGATGGCGGTCACGACAGCCAGAGGAATACCCTTGTAGGCCGGCCCAAACAGCACGTCAAAGTCGTCGCCAAAGTTATCGTGGATGGCCTGGGCGTAATACTCGCCCAGCTTCTTGAGCTGATAGCCCGTCACATAAGCGCCGGCGTTCATAAAGAACGGGGACTGACGGCCGCTCTTGAGCGTAAAGCTGCCGAACTTAAGCACGTCGGACTCGACCATAAACTTGATGAACTCTTGCTTGTAAGCCTCCATGCGGGCTCCTCTCGTAATCGCGTACGTGCTTCACAGTTTAGCGCAGGCAGAGCATCGCTGCGGGCGCGCTTTGCCGAGTCTGCAACCGGCAAAACCACCACAAAGGTGCCTGTCCCCTTTGTGGTGGTTTTGGTGCGCTACGAGGCGTTGGTCAGGCGGCTCCAGAGCTCGTCGATATCAATCTGGTCGCCACCGCTCAGATAACCGGTGCGAATAAAAGACTCACTATAGATATAGATGTCATGCGCGCTGTCGCCATCGTCTTCGGTATCATAGGCCGAAATCACATAGCGGCTGCCGCCGAGTGCCTTGACCAGCCAATATGTGGAATCGTCAATCGTGCACTTCTCCTGCACCATCGCCGCATCGCCGATCGCGCCGGCGAGCGCACGATCTCCCGTCGTATAACCTGCCACCGAAAGCAAGATCGCCACGCTATCGTCTCCGCCGCCCGGTTCAAGCTCCTCGTATTCGGATTCCGAAAGCGGTATCGCGCTATTTGCAAGTTCGTCCACATCGTCCGAAACCTCAGAAAAGGTAAAGGCGAAAAATCCTGCATCATCGACGGCGCCATAGCCCACGCTCTCGCCTTGCCACTCATAGTTTTGATGCTTGAGCAGGCGCACCAGATCGGCGCCACCCAGGTTGATGGCGGCATAGACCGTCACGTTGGCATTGTCATCCACGCAGGCGGCGTCCGCCGTGCTCGCCGTCTTGGCGCCACCCGCGCCGCCCAATCCGCCCGAGCAGCCAGCCAGTGCACAAGCCGCCGCACCCGCGCCTGCCACAAAGGCCGCACGGCTTATCGTCATCTCGTTCTTCATATTTGTCCCTCGCCATGATATTGGCCGCATCGCACTTAGCCGAGCGCGCGTCCGGTCTTTTCCTGCCAGAATTCGTTAATCGTGGGGGCGCCGCCGCCCTGGGTAAACCTTCCGGTCTTGATGGCCTCCTCGGTAATGAGGTCCAGGCGATAGTCGCCGTTTTCCATCGGGCTCACCATGGCAACGTGACGCGCCATGTTGGAACCGTAAACGCACGCAATCCACGAGCTCGAGGTGATCTGCGCCCGGTCCTCGACCGGCACCGAAAAGCCCGCGATAACATCCTCGCAGCTCGAATAGCCCGCAAGCTGAAGCGTAAACATCACGGTGCTCCCGGTACCGCCCTTGTCGAGCTTTCCGATTTCGTCCTCACCGAGCCATTCGGTCGCGCCGTCCTTGTCGATATTGCAGACGCTGAGTACGCGACCGGCCTCGTTCTCGTACATCTCGAGCGCATCTTGCCAGGTGTAACCCTGTTGCGACGCAAATTCCTGCAACTGCCAGCCCTTGAGCTCAAGCAGCGCCGCGATGCTGATGTTGCGGTGCGCGTCCCAGCAGTCATCCGACCACGTATCGAACGCATCCGTCGAGCTGCCGTCCGTATCCGCGCCGCCGTCCGCGTCGCTGGAATCGCCCGACGTCGCGCCCGCGTCCATCTTGTCCTTTACCGGGCGGTCCTCGTTAAAACCCGTCGCGTCCTGCGTCCGCTGTCCGCCGCATCCCGCAAGCGTCAGCAGCGCCGTTCCCGCTGCCGCGACAAACGCCGTGCGCGAAAGTACCGTCTCCTTCATCGCTGTTCCTTTCCCGTTCTTTATCACAATGCCGAGCAACACACCCGGCATCGATTCACGCATAAGCTGCCTCACGCTATTGACGAGGCAGCTCCGTCCAGCCAAAGCCGGGCTCAAAGCCATCGCGCGTGCCGATCACATCGCCCGAGCCGTTCACCCAAGCCTGGTC
>CAKTWW010000072.1 GCA_934630855.1 uncultured Collinsella sp. | reverse complement strand
CCGTCCCTCATCATCGGCTACAGCCCCTGCGAGATGCACTCCATCAAGAAGGGCGGCATGCAGAACTGCCAGGCCGAGATGAAGAAGGCCGTCGAGTGCGGTTACTGGAACCTCTTCCGCTTCAACCCCGAGGCTGCTGCCGGCAAGAAGTTCTCGCTCGATTCCAAGGAGCCCGCGGGCGGTTATCAGGAGTTCCTGATGAACGAGGCCCGTTACGCTTCGCTGACGCGTTCCTTCCCCGAGCGCGCCGAGGAGCTCTTCAAGGAGAACGAGCAGGCCGCTATGGACCGCTACCAGCACCTGCTGAAGCTCAAGACGGTGTACAACGAGGCCTAGGTCTCCCGCCGCAGGATCTGAGGGCTAACCTTCGCGGACGTCCTCGGACATGAAAGAACCCCCGCTGCGCACTACGTGCGGCGGGGGTTCTTTCGTCCTTACCTTGTCTCGCCGCTCTCTGTGCGTAGGCGGTAGCCGTGGACCAGGTCGCTAATAGCTGGCCAGGGAATCTGGCGGTCGACCCAAAACTGGAGTTGGACCAGGTAGCGCTCGGTGGCGCGGGTGAGGGCTGCGAACTGTTCGTGGGTCTCGACCTGGGCGTAGAGGTCGCGGCTGTGGGCGAGTATTGCTGTGGTGTCGTCCATTTTGCCGGTGACGTCGAAGGCGCCCGAGAACCAGTCGCATAGGCGGGCGGCGCTGTTGTTGAGGGTGGCCAGGTCGGCGGTGCCGTCGTCGGCGTTTTCGTTGGCCTGGGCGCGCAGGAGGGAGAGGGCGTCGGCGGCGTTCATGCAGTAGCCGACGGTGAAGTTCCAGACGGCGAACTCGCGGCCGGTGTCGAGTTTGCGGCGGCGCATGTAGTCGATGTCGCGGGGCTCCTCCAGCATCATCTGGTCGGCGAGGGCTTCAAGTGCAGCTGCGTACTCGGCAAGGTCGAGCGTGAGCAGATCGTTGATATCCATCATCTTTAGGCCTCCGCTTCGATCTCGACGACTTCGTTTTTGATGTACATCCCCTGGTTGTCCCAGACGTTGCGGCAGGCGGCGGCAAAGCGCTCGCGGTCGGCCTCGCAGATGCGGGCGAACATGTCGCAGGTGCCAAAGGGCTCGCACACGTCAAAGAAGATGCAGATCGACGACCAGCCGCCGTACCAGCTCACCGCGCCGGCGGGCTCGTGAAAGACGGGATTCTCGATGTGCTCGTAGTTGGCGATGGGGCCCGATACTGGATAGGTCACCTCGGTATCGCAGACCTTGGCCGAAAAGATACGCGACTCGACCGGACAGGACGATTCGAACAGCTTGCATGTCTCGGGTGCTTCGTCCCAGAGCATGTCGGCGAGAAACGTCTCGTCATTCAGCGTGATCTTGAGCATTTTTGTCATAGATAGGACCTCCTCAATCCGTCGCTCAAGGGGCTCGCTGGCGGATAAGGAGAAGACAGCTACGGGGTCGCCGAACCCAAACTTCACGACAGGTATCTGTCGCCCCAGCCCGTGCTGTACTCCGCTAAAGTACCATGCCGCAAACGCCAGCGCAATATCGGTCTTCGGTTTTCTTAAGAGCGGTTGTCGAAGGGCGGCCGCGCCTACGGCCGACCAACGAGCGGTACGGGTGCGGGAGTTATTCCTTTTGTTGGATGAAAAGCGCCATGTTATTGCGGGGGTGCATACTCGTCTAAAAAGTGCATAGAATCTCGTATAGTGCGAGTAAGATTTTACGCCATCCATTTTGCGTCTGGTAAAAATATAGTTTGCATAATCCTGTACAATCTGCGCTCCATTTAAATAAAGTCGCACGTAAATAGCGTGGATATGAATGAGCCGGGCTTTTATACGCTGGGCGGGTAAAATCGACCGTTCACCGCTCAGCTATTTTCAAAATGAATAAAATGAGCGATAAAGAGAATATAAACCGCGCATCGCACGGGCGCGGCTTATGAATGGGTTGTAGGCCTTTTAAAGAAAGGATTCCAGCAATGTCTAAGCCTCTTGGCAAGCCCGATCGTATCGTCGTCGCCCTTGGTGGCAACGCCCTCGGCAACAATCCCGTTGAGCAGATTGAGGCCGTGAGCAACACCGCTCACGCTCTTCTCGGCCTGATCGAGCAGGGCAACGAGATCATCATCACCCACGGCAACGGCCCGCAGGTCGGCATGATCCAGAACGCCTTCGCCGCCGCCCACGACGCCATCGGCACCCCCGAGATGCCGCTGCCCGAGTGCGGCGCTATGTCCCAGGGCTACATTGGCTATCACCTGCAGCAGGGCATCGGCCGCGAGATGCACAAGCGCTATAAGCGTTGGCACGCCGCCACCGTCGTCACCCAGATCGAGTGCGACCCCGACGATCCCGCGTTCAAGAACCCGACCAAGCCCATCGGCCCCTTCTACACCGAGGAGCAGGCCAAGGAGTTCATGGCCGAGGATCCTTCCAAGGTCTTCGTCGAGGATTCCGGCCGCGGCTGGCGTCGCGTCGTCGCTTCCCCCGATCCCAAGAAGATCGTCGAGGCCGACTCCATCCTCAACCTGCTCGACAACGAGTTCATCGTCATCGCCTGCGGTGGCGGCGGCATTCCCGTCGTCCGTGACTACGAGAACAAGGGCTGCTACAAGGGCGTTCCCGCCGTCATCGACAAGGACCTGGGCGGCGAGCTGCTGGCCGAGGACTGCGACGCCGACGTTCTGTTCCTGCTGACCGCCGTTGAGCATGTCGCCATCAACTTTGGCAAGCCCAACCAGGAGGAGCTCGAGGACATCACCGCCGACGAGGCCGAGCGCCTGGCCGACGAGGGTCAGTTCGGCAAGGGTTCCATGGAGCCCAAGGTCCGCGCTGCCATCAAGTTCGCCCGTTCCCGCAAGGGCCGCACCTGCATCATCGGCGCTCTGGACAAGGCCGCCGAGACCATGGCCGGCCTCTCCGGTACCCGCATCCACGAGTAGTTTCTACT
>CAKTWW010000071.1 GCA_934630855.1 uncultured Collinsella sp. | reverse complement strand
AAGCGCACCTTCGATTTGCGCGACGGTATGCAGGTGAGCTTTAAGGGCAGCTTCAATCTCTATAAGCCCACGGGCCGTATGAGCTTTGTCGCCCGTTCGTTCTCGCTGGCGGGGGAGGGCCTGCTGCGTCAACAGGTGGCACAGTTGGCCGAGAAGCTGCGCCGCGAGGGGCTGATGGACGAGTCCTGCAAGCGTCGCATTCCGGTGTTTTGCTCGCGCGTGGCGGTCGTCACCTCGCTTTCGGGTGCCGTGATCGACGACGTCAAACGTACGCTGCGCCGTCGCAACCCACTTGTCGAGCTTGTTTGCGTGGGTGCCAAGGTCCAAGGCGAGGGTGCGCCGGCGGAGCTCATCGAAGGCTTGCACCGCGCCGCTTCCATTACGCCCGCGCCCGACTGTATTTTGCTCGTGCGCGGCGGCGGTTCCTTCGAGGACCTCATGACTTTTAATGACGAGGAGCTCGCCCGTGCGGTGGCAGCCTGCCCCGTGCCTGTAGTGACAGGTATTGGCCACGAGCCCGATACCTCGATTTGCGACATGGTGAGCGACCGTCGCGCCTCCACGCCCACGGCGGCGGCAGAATCGGTGGCGCCGGCCATGACAGAGCTGGCCGACGTGCTCGAGACGCGCCATCAACGTCTGGGCGCCGCGATGGCATCGATGATCGGGTCGGATCAGGTCGATCTGGAGATGCTCGATCGGCGTGGTCGTCGTGCCTGGGACACCTATACGGCTCGTCTGGGTGATGCGCTCGATGCGGCTGCATGCCGTCCGTGCCTCAACGACCCCACGTTTATGGTCGAGCGTCGCGAGTCTGAGCTTGCACTGACCGCCGACCGCCTGTCCGGTGCAATTTTGCGCTCGGTCGGGGCTTTCCGCTCCAACTTTGAGCGTCTGCCCGAGCGTCTGGTCGCAAGCACTTCGGGGCTTGATGGCAAACGTCATGCGCTCACGCTTGCGAGCTCCCGTCTAGAACACCAGGGGCGCACGATGCTCAGCAAGCCCGCCTCCGACTTGGGCCGAGCTGCCGCTTCGCTCGATGCCCTGTCGCCGCTCAAGGTGCTTGCCCGTGGCTATTCCATCGCGTACGGCGACGATGGTGTGGCTACAAGCGCCAAGGCGTTTAAGCCCGGCGATGCCATCCGTGTTCGCATGGCAGACGGCAACGTGGCGGCAACCGTCGATACGGTCGAGTAGGCCGTGTATTAATGTGATAGACCTTTAGGAAAGGAAACAGATATGGCAGAGAAGACCCCGGTCGAGCAGCTTACGTACAAGCAGGCCTCGCAGGAGCTGGAGCTCATCATCCGCAGCCTGGAGTCGGGCGATATGGAGCTCGAGGAGTCGCTCGAGAGCTACACCCGCGGCGTTGAGCTTCTCAAGAGCCTTCGTACCCGCCTGGCCGATGCCGAGCAGAAGGTCTCGGTGCTCCTTAAGGACGTCGACGGCAACGACGTGCTCGCCGACGGCGAAGCCGCTAACACCGAGGACAACCTCTCGTTCTAACCACCTCGCAGCCCACTTTGGGGTAGTCTTTTGGGAGGGGGCTTTTTTGACTACCCTTGCGCGATAGCTCGCCGAACGCTTGTGTTCGCGCCAAAAGTAGTCAAAAAAGCCCCGTCCCAAAAGACTACCCAGGTGGGTGGGTCATTAGGGGTGAATGTGGCTTGCCTTTCGGCGCGCTAAAGATGAGTTGAGATGCTATCGCTTCTCAATTACATTGGGTTCAACCATTATTTCAAGCGTGTGTAAATACTCATCTTGATTGTCGGATATGTATTCGCTTACATACCAGAATTCTAAAAGGGGACCCGTGGCAACGAGGCGATTCCGGTCCATGAATTCGTTCATTTCCCTCCATACTATCGGCGTTATTTCTGCAGGGCCGGTGGTTGTCCTGCAAAGATAGTCGCCTTCCGGGAAAATCTCACACCCTTTATCGTCACTTGACCCGAGCGAAAGCAGCGTTTTCTTTGCTACTAAGCAACCGTCGGTGCTCCTGCGCGATGGGTCAAGGATGAAGCATGGAACCGTGTGTATCGAGTCGATTTCCATCCCGAGTTCTTTCATGCGTTTAATGGTGGCGTAGGGAATTATGTCGCCGCTTAGCTCGTCTTCGCTTACGATGACATATCCTCGGGGTCCCTTATGAACCACCCTCGATTGCTTCTCCTCGCGCGCTCTTAACGACATGGATATATTTTGCATGCAATGCTCGATCTTTCGGCGCCGTTGCGATAGCTTTGCAATGGCTGCGTCGATGCTGTCAAGTTCGTTGCTGAACAGCTCGAAGCTCGTTTCGAGTGAATGGTTATCTAGGAAAGATCTGATTTCGCTAAGCGTGTAGTTCATGTTGAGCATTGACATGATGATATTGAGTCTGCCGAAATCGTCCTTCCTGTATTCACGGTAGGCATTCGCTCCGCGCTTTGGAGCAACTAAACCAATTGACTCGTAATAGCGAAGAGTGTCTGCGCTTACGCCGTAGAGGCCGGCCGTCTGCTTGATATTAAGGGAAAACTCGCGTTCCATGTCGCACCTTCCGACTGCCCTAGGGCCACTCAAAACCTTGGAGTTATTCTAATGTTTGTTACTCCGTCATTGTCGGGCAAGCGGTCGTTTTGACGGGGCGAACGGTCTTAAGCGCTTGGTATCCAGCAGGTATTCCGTCGAAACACGTCGTTGACCTTTGACTTTCTCCAAATTTTAAGATGACTTCAAGCCAGCTAGCTTAAATCATATCGATCTAGCATCTTTAATTGTGAGGAAGGACAAGCAATGAAGGTCAAGACTAGGACGGGCATAGTTTCGGGCAAGACGCTCGAAAACGGGGTTGAAGCATTTTTGGGAATCCCCTATGCAAAGCAGCCGGTAGATGATCTTCGCTGGCGTGCCCCCGAGCGCCTTGACGATTCCGATGAGGAAATTGAATGCGTGGAATTCGGGCATTCTGCCAGGCAGTTTATCGATGAAGTCGAACTCGCTTCGCTTCATGAGCAAGGGGAGGATTGCCTGAGCCTTAACGTGTGGGTCAGGGGACACGAGCGCAAGAACCTTCCTGTCATGGTGTATATCCATGGAGGTGCCTACTTCTCAGGCGGATCTGCCGACCCGCTATATAACGGCTCCAATTTTGCGGCAGCGAAGGATGTCGTTATTGTTTCGATTAACTACCGTCTGAACTTGTTTGGATCGCTGCTGCTCGATTGCCTGCCGGGTGGAGAGGATTACAAAGAGGCTGGTTATCTTGCCATTCTTGATCAAATCCGCGCGCTCGAGTGGGTGCATGAGAATATTTCCGCCTTCGGCGGTGACCCCAATTGCGTTACGCTTTTCGGTGAGTCGGCAGGTTCTTCCAGCCAGGCTCTTCTATCCATTTTGCCAGAGGCAAATAAGTATTTCCAACGTGCGATTTTGGAATCCGGCCCTATCCAGCTTTATAAGACCCGTGAGCGCGGCGAGCACTTTGCTCGGGAGTTCGCCGAAATCATGGGATGCAAAACCGCCCAAGATCTCTTGGCGAAGTCGGCAGACGAGCTCATTGAGGGCATGCAGGTGTGGTG
>CAKTWW010000070.1 GCA_934630855.1 uncultured Collinsella sp. | reverse complement strand
GTGTCGGCCTTGTCCCACTGGCAGACCAGCGCGGCGAACTGGATATCCTCGACGCAGCAGGTCATGACGTGCCTGCCGACGATAAAGGTGTTTGCCGGCATCTTGCTGCGCTTGAGCGCGCGGCACTTGAAGCGCACAGTCTTGCCCTCATAGTTTGCCGGGGTCTCGCCGAGGTCGCGGTACCACTCGGCAAAGTCCGCGTCGCCTATCTCGATCACCGGCGCGTTCAGGTCGAAGGGCAGCGGATCCTCGATATCGTCATAGACGACCTTGCCGTCGGTGGACTCATAGGCGATGTCGGCGCGGCGGGATGCGGCGCGCACGACCTTGTGAAACTCCATCTTGTCCATATCGGGCTTGAAGCGGTTGAAGACAACGAGCTCGCAGCTCTTGAGCTTATCATAGACGAGCTGGCGCATATTGCTGTTGTAGCTCAGAAACGTCCCGGCGTCGGCAAACATGAACTCCTGATAGACGACCCAGCCCTCAGGCATTGCGGCATAGAGCGCATCGAGCAGCCACATGCCGTTATACTCGATAACTACGCGGTCGGCCTTCGTCTCCTGCGCCCACCCGGTGAGGTTCTCGGTCGTGAGCTGCTCCTGACCTTCGAGCACGCGGATGACGACGGTATCCGTCGCGAACTGCTCAGGCGCGTACTCCTCCTCGCCCTCCTCGCAGACGAGCAGCAGGGTCTTTTCCTTGTTGCAGAAGCGCTTGTCCTCAAGCGTCTCCTGTATGAACTTGGTCTTGCCGCTCTCCAGGAAACCCGTGAAGAGATATACCGGCATCTCCTTCGGCTTCTTATTCAACTTCAAACAGCTCCTTCAGCGCCTGCTCGTTGAGCTTCGAGCCGATCACGCAGAAGCGGCCGGTGACGGCGGCATTGCCGCGGCGCACGTCGTATTCGCCGGGGGTGTAGTCAAAGTAGAGCCAGTCGCCGTCGCTTGCGTCGACTATGCCCTTGGCGCGCAGGATCGTGCCGTAGACGGCGCTCTCATCGAGAGCTTCGAGGATCTTCTTGAGGCTCTCCTCAGTGAACTTGCGCGGCGTCTCCATACCCCAGCTTGTAAAGACCTCGTCGGCATGGTGGTGATGGTGATGCTCATGGTCGTGATCGTGGCAGCCGCAGGTGCATTCGTCGCCGTGGTCATGGTCGTGATCGTGGTGATGATGCTCATGCTCGTCGTGGTCATGATGATGCTCGTGCTCATGGTCGTGGCCGCAGCAGCAGTCGTCATCATCGTCGTGATGGTGATGCTCGTGCTCATGCTCAAGCTCCTCCATCTGCGCGCGCAGACCATTCTTGTCCATCGCTTCAAGGATCTGCTCGCCGCTGATCTTATCGAGCGGGGTGGTGATAAGGCCGGCGTCATGGTTCAGGGTGCGGAGCATATCCGCCGCGGTCTGCACCTTGGCTTCGGGGGTGATGTCGGTACGGCTCATGACGATGAGGTCGGCGTTCTCGACCTGATCGTTGAAGAACTCGCCGAAGTTGCGCATATACATACGGCACTTGCCGGCGTCGACAACGGTGACCTTCGCGCCGATGTGCGCGCCCTCGACATGCTCCACGGCCTTTGCAACGTCGGACAGCTTGCCGACGCCTGACGGCTCGATGATTATGCGGTCGGGTGCATAATCGTCCATGACCTTCTTGAGCGCCTTGGTGAAGTCGCCGACCAGCGTGCAGCAGATGCAGCCGGAGTTCATCTCGGTGATCTGGACGCCCGCGTCCTTCAGAAAGCCGCCGTCAATGGCGATCTCGCCGAACTCGTTCTCAATGAGCACGAGCTTCTGACCCTTGTAGCCCTCGTTGATGAGCTTGCGTATGAGCGTGGTCTTGCCCGCACCGAGGAAGCCGGAAAAAATGTCTATTCTTGTCATGGTAAATCCCTCCATGTGATATACTTTTATTGGCCGCGTGGGAAGGTAATTATCCCCCACCGGTCAATTATATTATTATACCACTGCGCGTCAATCCCCGCAAGAGCTTGAATACTGTTAAAGAAACAAGTTCCGTCTGTTCAGCAGTAAAATGCTATGATATAATACATATACCAAAACTATAAGGGAGAGGCTTTGCATGAGGAGAACGATCTGCATGATCCTCACCGCGGCGGCGGTGCTGACCCTGACCGGCTGCGGCGGAGGATACGATACCTACAGGCTCTACCCCAACGAGTTCCTGCTTGGCGAGAGCGTGTCCGATTCCGGGGAGGTTATCGCCCGCGGCAGCGCCGGGGATGAATATCCGCAGCTTTCGGAGGAGGATATTCAGGCCATGAACGGCGGGAAGGCGCGCTTCGTCTACGGCGACGAGGGCTATGTCACGGATGAGCAGTTCGGGCGCGTGATTCCCGACCCGGCCGACCAGAGCCTCTATGAGTACATCGCGAATGGCGGCGCACTTACCGACGACGTTGTCCACGCTGCCGTGAGGGGGAATACCGGCCACATCGATACGCTTGCCTCTCAGGCTATCGAAAACGACCCCGAGGCGCCGGTCTTCTACACCGAGGCGACCCAGGACGAGTGGGACGAGTCTGTCGACGAGGGCTATGTCCAAAAGAGCGATATCAAGACCGAGCGAGCTCATGAGATGCCCGGCACGAAAAACCTCATCGCGCAGATCAGCAGGAAGCTGGGTGGCGGTACCGAGGGCGCCCTTCATACCACGGCCCCCAATCGCACTGCTTTTTCCATTACGGACAGGCATAAGGGGGGGGCGGCAAGATGAGCATCACCTTGGTGCCTTTCGACTCTCCCATCGAGTGCATGACTATCGACACCGAGACGACGGGGCTCGACCCCTTTGACGGCGATGAAATCTTGACCCTGGCAATGGTTCTCGATATCGAAGGTCAGGATTCGCCCTCGTCGGTCCACCTGCGTGTCAAGCCGCAGCATAAGACCGAGTGGCCTGCCGCGGAGCGCGTGAACCACATCTCACCCGACTCGGTGGCGAACTATAAGCCTTTTAAGAATTATCTCGAGGCCGTCCAGTCGCTATTCGACCGCACGGAGAAGATCGTCGGATGGAATGTCGGCTTCGACCTTGGATTCCTCGAGCATGAGGGCGTCATCATTCCGCAGACAGCGGAAATTGTCGATGCGATGGAGGAATTCGGGCGCGTATACGGCCCATTCTCAGAGTCCCATTCAAGATGGAGGCTCACCTCTGCGGCAGATGCCATGGGATACAGCTTCGAGGGCGCTCCGCATACCGCGCTCGCTGATGCCTTGGCTACAAGGCGTCTATATCAACACACGACTGCAGTTACCGAGGGCCTGAAGCAACCGGGCGTGCATGTCAAACGACCTGGGGCACGCAGGCATAGCTAAATAAAGAAATTGTCACCCTGTGGCACCAAACCGCTCGGCACGGGTGGCCTATATGGCGAAAACTGTAGTTGGGGCCGCTTTATGTGCGGCCCCAACTACACGTCGCCGGAAGGAGGTAGCAGTAATGCCCGGAGAGAATGAAGAGGCCATGCGCGTTTTGCTGATGCTCGGCCAGGCTGTTCTGCCCCCGGCACGCGAAGTCCTCATCATCACGATGAGAGCGCTCGCACGTGGTACCGGCAAAGTCGCTGGAGGTGCCGGCAGGGTTGCCGGTCGCGGCGCGAACCATGCGGTCAGCCATGTGAATGGGCTTGGCCGTTACGGCCTCGTTACCGAGCATACGCTCAGGCGTGACCGCAATGACGTCATCAAGCTCGTCAACCTCGGCAAGGAAGGTGCGCTCGATCGAAGCGACCTGTCACTTCTTTCCGACATCTGCCGAAAGCATCGCATCGGGTTCGCTGTCTTCGAGGACCCGGCGACTGGCTATTTCGCAATCGAATACAAGATGAAGGACCAGGAGGCGCTCGCCGCCTGCATTGAGACGGCAATCGAGAGGAAACTGATCTCGAATGCCGATGTGGACAACGCGATGAGGGGCCCGGTCGAGAGTGGCGTCCAGACGACAAACAATCCAAACGATATCCATACGCCTGCAC
>CAKTWW010000069.1 GCA_934630855.1 uncultured Collinsella sp. | reverse complement strand
ATCCCCTCCGAGATCGAAGAGAACTACAAGAGCTATCGCGAGAGCTATAAGAAGCCCATGCCGTTCTACATAGGCGTGCCGCAGATCGACAACGGTAAGCTGCGCGTTAACTGGGACGCCGCGTACGACTTCGAAGCGCGCGACATTCGCTACACCGTGGAGCTGGCGCGCGATTACGCCATCAGCGACGTGGTCTTTAAGGCCGAGGACGTGCTGCTGCCCGAGGTGACCTGTGATGCGCCCGACACCGGCCAGTATTTTGTGCGTGTGCGCGCCATCAACTCCGACGGCTATACGCAGGATGCGTTTGATTACTACGTGACCGACGATGGCAAGCAGTACGGCATGAAGTGTTTCTACGTGCAAGACGGCGGCAAGGTCGTGGAGGACGCGTATGAGGAGGGCTAGCGCGCTGCTTGAGCGCCTGGCGGCCCCGCCTGCGCGCACTACGCAGGAGCGCTACCGCCACGAGCTCAAGTACCTTATCAACGAGGGCGAACATGCCGCGCTTGCCTGTCGCTTGGCCCCGGTCTTTAACCTGGACAAACATGCGCAGGCGGGCGGCTACACCATCCGCAGCCTGTATTTCGATGACTACTGCAACTCGGCCTATGAGGAAAAAGACGCCGGCATCCTGATGCGCAAAAAGTATCGTGTGCGCATCTATAACGGCGGCGACAAGGTGATTAAGCTCGAGCGCAAAAAGAAGTACGGCAGCTGGATTTACAAGGAAGACGCGCCGCTCACGCGTGGCGAGTTTGAGCAGATCCTGGCTGGCGACTACGACTTTTTGCTGCGCAGTCCACACCAGCTGTGCCGCGAGTTCTACATCGAGTGCATCTGCAATATGATGCGCCCGCGCACCATTGTGGATTACGAGCGCGAGCCGTGGGTGATGGACGAGGGCACCGTGCGCATTACGTTTGACATGAACGTGCGCGCCGCAGTGGGAAGCTTCGATATCTTTGACGCGACGCTGCCCGCCCTGCCGGTCTTGGAACCGGGCAAGCTGGTAATGGAGGTCAAGTTTACCGAGTTCTGCCCGCAGCTCGTGCGCGATATGGTGCCGCCGGGCGCGGCCGAACTCACGGCGGTCTCTAAGTACTGCCTGTGTTACGAAAAGACCGCCTACCTTCGCGGCTTTAACTACTGGGAATCGGATTTTGAGAACCGAGGGGATATGTAGACCATGAGCACCAGGGACTTTTTCAAGAACTCCGTCTTGGAGGCATTTGGCCAGGTCGACCCTGCCAAGATCGGTCTGTCGCTGCTCGTGGCGCTCGCCATGGGCATTCTAATCTACTGCGTGTACAAGCGCTTCTTTACCGGCGTGGTGTACTCGCGCAGCTTTGCCGTGACGCTTGTGGGCATGTGCGTGCTCACCTGCATGGTTACGCTCGCGATCTCGACCAACGTGGTCATCTCGCTCGGTATGGTCGGCGCCCTGTCCATCGTTCGCTACCGTACGGCGGTAAAGGATCCGCTCGATTTGTTGTATCTGTTCTGGGCCATTACCACCGGCATTACGGCGGGCGCCGGCATGTACGCGCTCGTGGGGGTCACGGCGGTAGTCATCGTGGCGATGATTGCCGGCTTCGCTACGCACCAGGACAAGGCCCGCGTGTACATGATGGTCATCCACTATATGGGCCAGACCACCGGCGACGATATCGTGCGCGCGTTTGGCCGCACCAAGTTTACGGTGAAGTCCAAGACCATGCGCGGCGACAAAGTTGAGATGGCCGTGGAGGTGTTCTCGGACGGCGTGGATATGCCCTATGCGGACGCCATTCGCGCGCTTGACGGCGTTGAGGACCTAACGCTCATCCAATACAACGGCGAATACCATGGCTAATTTGGTTCCGGCGTTTTAACAAACGCCGGACCGCTCGACGCTGCGCGGACATCTGCCGGGCGATCTGCCGCTCAAACCGTCGCTCGCGTACATGAAGTACGCGTCGCTCCTCTTTCGCGGCACCTCGCCACGGCAGCTGCCCGCTCGCTGACGTTTGCTTGACCTGGAAAGTTTATTTGGTTCGGTTTTAATTAAGGGATGGTGCCGTGTGGATGTGCAACGGCTAGAAGAGGACTGGGCTGCAAGGGCTGGTGCGCGTGAGGCGCGTCTTGTTGCGGCCTCGCATGTGCCGGCAGCGCTGTCCCGGCTGGAGATCGTGCGCCCCGGTGACCGCCTGGTGGCCTTTGCGGATGACTTTGCCGAAGCGTTTGCGCGCGGCTTTGATGCCTGCGACATTGTGCTCGTGGGGGATCCGTCGGTTGCGGCGTTTGCTGCTGCATCCGAGGGCTTTGATGTTTCGTTTGAGGTCGAGGGGCCTCACCTGTGGTGGTTCGTCAACTCTATTGGCGGGTTTGGACTGTGCGTGCCCGACCTGCGTACGCTGGGTCGGGCGGCGCGTGAGGCCCATGCACTGCTGGTTGTGGACAACACCGTGGCATGCGTCTTTGGCTGCGATCCGTTGCGGCTGGGCGCTGCGCTGTCGCTCGAGGCGCTCGATCGCGTATGCGCCGGTAAGGCTCCGCGCAAGCTGGTTGCCGCTTCGGTGGCGCGCTCGCAGCTCAAGCGCCATCGTGTGGATGCTGCCGCCGAGTGCGCGCATGCCCTGCTTGAGGGCTGCGGCTTGGCCAAGCTTGATTTGACTGCTGACGAGGCCGGTGTGCTGGAGCGCGGGCTGGGCTCGCTCGATGTCCGCATGCAGGCTCACTTCGACCGCGCACGTGCGCTGGCCGAGTATTTGGCCGCCAACGAGTTGGTGCGCGACGTGTACTATCCCGGGTTGAGCTCTCATCCCAACCATGCGGTCGCA
This sequence comes from uncultured Collinsella sp., assembly GCA_934630855.1. Classification (GTDB taxonomy): domain Bacteria; phylum Actinomycetota; class Coriobacteriia; order Coriobacteriales; family Coriobacteriaceae; genus Collinsella. Next base: position 1,555 of record CAKTWW010000069.1, on the reverse strand, counting down.
ACGGGAATCCTCGAGCACGGCTTTGGACCGGCAGTTGAGTTTGACCTTATCGAGCGCAGTGCGGGTGATTTGTTCGATGCTTTGCCTGAGGAGTTCCGCACATCGTCCGCCGGCGGTTCAACAACGCGCCTTACGGCTCCACGCGGCAAGCAGGGGAGCACTATCCGCCTCTTTGCCGGCACCGACGACCCCCTGGTTGTGGCGTCCATCCTAGACAACGCCCTCCGAAAGTTAGCTACTCTTTGATGCTGGCGATGAGGTCGCTGGCTTTGGTGGCGATGACCTGGTTTATGTCGGCCTGCAGCTCCTCGTAGACCTCGATGGCTCGCTCGCCGGCGGGGGTGAGCGTGGATCCGCGGGCGCCGTCGCGCTCGATAAGCTTGCAGCCCAGCTGTCCTTCTGCCTCATTCACAATACGCCACGCTTTGGAATATGCCATGCCCATGCTCTTGGCGGCGCGGTTGAGCGAGTGCTCGCGGGCTATGCCCTGCAGCAGCAAGACGCAGCCGTGGCCGAACACGCCCGGCAGACCTTTGTCGCACGCTTGAATGACCAATTTTGCCGTCGTCTTGTACTCCATGCGCTTCACGTCTCCCCGCTAAAGTGTTTGCTGGGCAAACGCATAGCCTGCGTCAAGCCCTCGTGTGCTCTTCTTAAATCATGCATTGTAGCAGTCAAAGTGCGCTAAGATACTTCCCCAGTATTGGGCGCCCAAGGTTGGGCTGGGTCCTACGAGGCCTGCAGCCGACCGGTCGCATGGAAAAAGGAGAAACATGGCTACGTTCTTTCCCGGTGAGTCCCACACGTTTTCGGAGTATCTGCTGGTCCCTGGTTATTCGTCCTCGCAGTGCATCCCCAACAACGTCTCTCTTAAGACGCCGCTAACCCGCTTCAAGCGCGGTGAGAAGCCGGCTATCACCCTGAACATCCCCATGGTTTCCGCCATCATGCAGTCCGTCTCGGGCGTCGACATGGGTGTCGCGCTCGCTACCGAGGGTGGCCTGTCCTTCATCTACGGTTCCCAGACCCCCGAGTCCGAGGCCGCCATGGTCAAGGCCGTCAAGGATCACAAGGCCGGCTTCGTCCAGTCCGATTCCACGCTGACCCCCGACATGACCATGGAGCAGGTCATCGAGCTCAAGGAGAAGACCGGTCACTCCACCATGCCGGTCACCGACGACGGCACCCCCAAGGGCAAGCTGCTGGGTATCGTCACCAGCCGTGACTATCGTCCCAGCCGCGATGACCACCAGAAGAAGGTTTCCGAGTTCATGACCCCGCGTGAGCAGCTCATCGTGGGCGACAAGAACATCAGCCTCAAGGTCGCCAACGACGTCATCTGGGACAACAAGCTCAACGCCCTGCCGATCGTCGACGATAACGACCATCTGATGGGCATCGTCTTCCGCAAGGACTACGACAGCCACAAGACCAACCCCAACGAGCTGCTCGATGGCGACAAGCGCTACATGGTCGGTGCCGGTATCAACACCCGCGACTATGCCGAGCGCGTGCCGCTGCTCATCGAGGCCGGTGCCGACGTCCTGTGCATCGA
>CAKTWW010000068.1 GCA_934630855.1 uncultured Collinsella sp. | reverse complement strand
CGCTTGCTCCGCTGCTCGGACAGTCCTGCTCGCACGAAGGCCACATTTAGTGGCCTTCGGCTCGTGCGGAACTCGCGACGGAGCAAGCGTGAAACCGACCTACGCCGTCTCCTCACCGCGCTGAGGAGCAAAATAAAAAGAAAGTGCGCCGGCTTTCGCCGGCGCCTTGTAAGGGGTTTAGTTGGTGGCCATCTTTTTGGCGGCGGACTCTACGTAGCTGGCCATCTCGTCGACGTCGCAGACGTCTTCGAAGCGGACGGGCTTGGACTCGAGTTCGGCGAGCTGGGCCGGGGCGACCGTGTTGGTGGCCTGCTCGAGCACGCGCATGGCCTCAAAATCGTCCTCGGGGACGTCGAGGCCCAGGGCGTCGCAGCAGGCACGCGGGAACTTGTAGGGGCTGGCGGTCGAAAGCAGCACGCGGGCCTTGGCGCCCTCGGCGGGAGCGAGCTGCTCAAAGACGTGATAGCCGCAAGCGGTGTGCGGGTCGATCACGTAGCCGTTGGCGTGCCAGCAGCTCTTGATGGCGGCGCGAACCTCGTCCTCGCTGGCCCAGCCGCAGCCAAACACGCTCTGAATTTTGGCCAGCAGCTCGGCGGGCACCTCGTAGCGACCGGTCTGGGCGAGCTGCTCCATAAGGCCGGCGACGAGCTCGCAGTCGCCATCGGACAGGAAGTACAGCATGCGCTCCAGGTTGGAGCTAATGAGGATGTCCATCGACGGCGAGATGGTCGTGAAGAACGGACGGTTGCGGTCGTAGACGCCGGTGGTCAAGAAGTCGGCGAGCACGTTGTTCTTGTCGCTGGCCACGACGAGCTTGGCGACGGGCAGGCCCATGCGCTTGGCATAGTAGCCGGCCAGGATATCGCCAAAGTTGCCGGTCGGGACGCAGAACTCAACGGCGTCGCCGGCCTCGATGGCGCCGGCGCGCAGCAGCTGCGCATAGGCGGCAAAGTAGTAGACGACCTGCGGCACCAGACGGCCAACGTTGATGGAGTTGGCGCTCGAGAGCACGGTGCCGGCGGCCTCCAGGCGCTCGGCCAGCTCCTTATCGGCAAAGATGCGCTTGACGGCACTCTGGGCATCATCGAAGTTGCCGCGGATGCCGCAGACGGCGACGTTGTCGCCCTCCTGCGTGGACATCTGCAGGTTCTGGACGCGGCTGACCTTGCCCTCGGGATAAAAGACGGTGATGCCCGTGCCCGGAGCGTCGGCAAAACCAGCGAGTGCGGCCTTACCGGTGTCGCCCGACGTGGCGGTGACGATCATGATGCGCTCGGCGCCGCCGTCCTTGGCGGAGGTGCGGGCCATCAGGCGGGGGAGCATCTGCAGGGCGACGTCCTTAAAGGCGCTCGTGGGGCCGCCAAAGAGCTCCATCACATAGGTCTGCGGGGCACCGGCACCCGGTGCGGCGTCGAGTTTGACGAGCGGCGTGACCTCTTCGCTCGCAAACGTGCCGCGGTATGCCTCGTCGACACATGCCGAAATTTCTTCGGCCGTGTAATCATTCAGTAACATTCCCAACACATCTTGAGCGATTTCAAAGTACGATTTATCTGCAAGCGAGCTGATATCGACCTGCTGGGTGCCGAGCTCGTCCGAGACAAACAAACCCCCGTCGGGAGCGATACCGGTACGGATGGCCACCTTACTTGAGCACGATAAAGTGCGTCCTCGTGTACTATGATAAGTTCCCATATAACACTGCTCCTCGGATGCCTTGGTCCCAATCGGTGAAACCATGGTATCAGAGCGCGCAAAATAGGTTCGCAGAGGCTTTTTAGAAAGGTAACCTCCAGCCCATGATTAAGATTGCCAAGTTTGGCGGCTCGTCGGTCGCCGACGCCGAACACTTCAAGAAGATCAAGGCCATTGTCGACGCCGACCCGGCCCGCCGTTTTGTGGTGGTTTCCGCCTGCGGTCGCCGCTTTAAGGGCGACACCAAGGTGACCGACCTGCTCTACCTGGTCAACGCGCACGTCAAGTATCACGTGTCGTGCGAGGAGCTGCTCGAGGATATCGGCCAGCGCTATTTTGACATCGCCGACGAGCTGGAGCTCACCTATCCCATCCGCGAGGAGTTTGCGGCCTTTGCCGAGCGCGCCCGCTCGGGCGGCTACTCCACTGAGGAGCTCGTGAGCCGCGGCGAGTACTTTACCGCCCGCCTCATGGCCGAGTACCTAGGCCTGCCGTTCCTGGATGCCGCGACGGTCGTGGCGTTCCATCATGACGGTTCGCTCAGCATGAACCGCACCTCCGAGCTGGTGCAGGAGTACGGCCAGCAGGGCGGCTTTGTCATGCCCGGCTTCTACGGCGCGACCCGCGAGGGCCAGATTAAGCTGCTTGACCGTGGCGGCGGCGACATTTCCGGTGCCATTCTGGCCAAGTGCCTGGGCGCCGACCTGTACGAGAACTGGACCGACGTCTCTGGCTTCTATTCTGCCGACCCGCGCATTGTGCCCGAGGCTCAGCCCATCGCCCGCGTTACCTACGAGGAGCTGCGCGAGCTTTCGTACATGGGCGCGAGCGTCCTGCACGAGGAGGCCGTGTTCCCCGTGCGCGAGGCGGGCATTCCGCTGGTCATCAAGAACACCAACGCGCCGCAGGATCCCGGCACCATCATCAGCGAGACCGCCGATGAGGGCGCAGCCGAGCCCATCATTACCGGCGTGACCGGCAAGCGCGGCTTTGTCGCCATTAACGTTGCCCGCGACCGTACCAAGCCGCGCGTCGGCTTTATGCGCCGCGCGCTTTCGGTGTTCGAGCGCTATGACGTCTCCGTCGAGCACATGCCCACCGGTGTTGACCGTTTTGGCGCCGTGGTGCAGGAAGAGGACGTGCACGATTCGCTCTACTCGCTCGTGGGCGACATCCAGAAGGAAGTCGAGCCGCTCGAGATCGAGGTCGTCGAGGGCCTGGCGCTCATCGCTACCGTCGGCCGCAACCTGCGTGGTCGTGCCGGTATTTCCGGCCACCTGTTTGGCATGCTTGGCCAGGCCGGCGTGAGCGTGCGTATGATTTCGCAGAGCTGCGACGAGATCAACATCATCATCGGCGTGGAGGAGAAGGACTTCGATCTGGCGATCCAGACCATCTACCGCGCCTTCTCTGACGAGAACGGCATCGTGAAGGTCTCCGATCTGGAGGCCCCCGCGCCGGTCGAGCCTGCCCTGGCCGCGCTTCACAAGTAGGGGCCACCCCGGAAGATTTTTGGGACATGCCTAGAAATCTGCTATGGGGCGTTTCGTTTCGGTTTCGTTTCGGCGGGGCGGGTTTTATATCCGTCCCGTTCTTGTATAAACTGGGGCACACTATTGAGTCTGCTTGACGTGCAGGCTATAGCTACGACCTTTAAAGGGGGAAGCATGAAACAGTACACGGTTGCTATTTTGGGCGCGACGGGAGCCGTGGGCACCCAGATGCTCGAGTGCCTGAACGAGCAGGAGTTTCCGGTCGGTAAGCTCAAGCTACTGGCGAGTGCACGCTCTGCAGGCAAGACCGTCGAGTTCCGCGGCGAGCAGGTTGTGATTGAGGAGGCTTGCCCCGAGGCCTTTGAGGGCTGCGACATCGTGCTCGGTGCTGCCGGTGACGATATCGCCAAGGAGCTGCTGCCCGAGGCTGTCAAGCGCGGCGCCGTCGTGGTCGACAACAGCCATGCCTTCCGCCTGGATCCCGAGGTGCCGCTAGTCGTGCCCGAGATCAATGCCGACGACATCAAGTGGCACCACGGCCTCATTGCCAACCCCAACTGCGCGACCATCATTGGCCTGGTTCCCACCTGGCCGCTGCATCAGCTTGCAGGTGTGAAGCGCATGATCGTCTCGACGTATCAGGCGGCTTCGGGCGCCGGCGCGCCTGGCATGGCAGAGCTTGAGGCTCAGCTGGCCGCTCTGGGCCGTGGTGAGGAGATTCCCGAGCCGCGCGCGTTTGCCGCCCAGCTGGCAAGCAACCTGATTCCGCAGATTGGTGGCGTCAAGGAGGAGGGCTTTACCTCCGAGGAGATGAAGCTGCAGAACGAGGGCCGCAAGATCATGCACCTGCCCGAGCTGCGCGTGAACTGCACCTGCGTGCGCGTGCCCGTGCTGCGTTCGCACTCCGAGAGCATTACGCTTGAGTTTGAGCGCGACATCACGGTCGAGGAGGCCCGCGCTGCGCTGGCTGCCGCTCCCGGCGTCAAGCTGGTTGACGATATGGCTGCCGAGGATGCGCACGACCGCTTCCCCATGCCGATGGATACGTCCGACCAGGACCTGATCTGGGTCGGCCGCGTGCGTCGCGACATCTCGAACCCCGAGGCCGCGCGCGGCATCACCTTCTGGTGCTGCGGCGACCAAATCCGTAAGGGCGCGGCAACCAACGCCGTCCAGATCGCTAAGCTGCTCTGCGAGTAGTGGTGGACCTGTCCGGCGGGGGCCGGGCTTAGTTTTCAGAACGTCCTCGACCATGTGTGGCGCCTTGTCC
>CAKTWW010000067.1 GCA_934630855.1 uncultured Collinsella sp. | reverse complement strand
GCGCACGCCTCGCGCACGCGATCGGTCGTGGGGCGGGTGACATCGCGACCACGGGGCTCCTCGATCTTGCGACCGCGCCATTCGCCGCCGATGATTCTCATCCTCCGCTGACCTCCTTAAAGATGTGTCGATACCGCGTGGCGACCGCATCGCGCAGAGGACGCGTCGCCACAGAGTCAAGGTTGCTAGCATACCGCAAGAGCTCGACCGCGTCCAAATGCGCCCACTCAATGAGCTCCTCATCGGCATCGAGGTCAACAAAGCGCAAGGTAACGCCGCCGTGCTGGCGATAGCCCAAAATCTCGCCCTCGTGGCGCAGGCGCAGGTCCATCTGTGCGAGCGTAAAGCCATCTGCGGTCTTTTCGAGCGACTGCAGGCGGTCTTGCGCCGCCGACGTACCGCCATTGCCCTTGGAGTGGGTCATGACCAGACACGTGCCCGACACGCTACCGCGGCCCACGCGGCCACGCAGCTGGTGCAGGGCGGCCAAGCCAAAGCGCTCGCCGTTTTCGATGACCATGACGGTGGCGTTGGGCACGTCGACGCCCACCTCGACCACCGTGGTCGAAACGAGCACATCGATCTCGCCGCGCTTAAAGGCATCGATCACGCGGTCCTTCTCCCCCGCCGCCATGCGGCCGTGAAGACGCTCGATGGTAAGACCCGGCAGCGCCAGGCGCAGGCGGTCGAGCTCGGTGGCCGTGTCGTGCAGCGGCACGGGCACGGTCACACGACCCTCGTCGTCGCGCGCGAGACCGGGAACGTCCTCGAGCTCGTCAGCCGAATCGCTCGGCTCCACAAGTGGGCAGATCACGTAGGCCTGCTGGCCCTTCTCGTGCGCCTCGCGAATGGCGCCATAGGCAAGGTCACGGCTCGACTCGGTGAGGACGCGCGTCGTTACGCCGGCGCCCGGAACGGGACGGTGTCGGATGATGCTCGTGTCCAGGTCGCCGTAGACAGAGAGTGCCAGCGTGCGCGGGATGGGCGTCGCCGTCATAACGAGCAGATCGGCTCCTGGCCCCTTGGCGCGCAAGGCGTTGCGCTGCCCGACACCAAAACGGTGCTGTTCGTCAATGACCACAAGCGACAGATGCTTGAAGGTGACGTTGTCCGAAAGCACCGCGTGGGTGCCAAAGAGGACATCGAGCTCGCCGGACTGCAACTGCTCATGGATACGCTCGCGCTCGGCCGCCGGCGTGGCGCCCGTCAGGAGTGCCCAGGTCATACCGGCCTGCGAAAGCAAGGGGCCGGTCTTATCGGCATATTGACGCGCCAACACGCCCGTAGGGGCCATCACGCAGGCTTGGGTGCCGCTATCGGCGGCAACGGCCAGCGAGCAGGCGGCAACGCCAGTCTTGCCGGTGCCGACGTCGCCCAGCAGCAGGCGGTTCATTACGCGACCGCCATCGCACATGTCATGCAGGATGTCTTGAAATGCGGCCTCCTGCTCGTCGCTCAGTGAAAACGGAAGGGCCTGTTTAAGCGCGGCCAGATGCTCGCCCGCAACGTGCGTGTAGGGCACCACATCGACCAAGCCGCCGTCGTTGCGCAGGCGCAGCGCGAGTTGCAAGTAGAGGCATTCCTCGTAGGCAAGGCGCCGGCGCGCGATGTCGCGCTCGGCCATGCTCGAGGGAAAGTGGATCGAGCGCAGCGCGCGGGCGCTGCTCATGAGCCGACGCTTGACGCGCAGCGGCGCGGGAATGGGATCGAACGGATTGCCGACAACTTCGAGCGCACCGCTTACGATACGGCGCATCCATGCCTGGCTCACGCCGTCACTAACGTAGTGAACTGGCAAGATGGTGCCGGCGGCGCGCCCATCCTCGAGCTTTTCAAAGTGCGGCGAGGCCAACTGCTTAAAGCCGTAGGCAAACTCGACCTTGCCCATCACGGCCAGGCGGTCGCCTTGCTTAAGCTGTTGGGCAATCCAAGGCTGACGGAAAAAGGCAACCTGCAGCACGCCCGTCTCGTCCACAAGCGAGACCTCAGTCACCTGCATACGCGGACGGGGCTGCTTCTGAACAATGCGATCGACCGTGGCGATGATGGTGCACACGGTACCGATGGGCGCCATCTCGATGGACCACGAGCGAGTGAAGTCCAGGTAGCGATGAGGAATATGGAGAAGGAGGTCCCCCACCGTCCGAATTCCCAGACGGCGAAGGGCCTCCTCACGTTTACCCGAAACATATTTGAGTCGCGCGATATCCTCGTCGAGTGCATTGCTCTGGGCAAAACGCTCCGAGACGCGCGGCACGGAGCACAGCTCGGACATAGGCAGAGCCTACTCGATCGAGAAGATCACGGGATAGAGCGGCTGCTCGCCACGATGGGCGTCGACCTCCAGATCGGGCTGAGCCTCCTCGATAGCGTCGACGATCTCCTGGAAGGCCTCGTCGGACAGCTCCTCGCCGGCCAGAATCGTCAGCGCGTCGCCCTCCTCTTCCTCCTGCATACGGTTGATGCAGTCGAGCGTGACCTGCTTCACGTCGGAGCCGACCACGTCGATGGAGCCGGCAATGATGCCCATGACGTCACCGGAGTGAATCGGCGAGCCATCGGAGGCGCTGGAATCGCGCACGGCGCGGGTGACCTCGCCATCGCGGACCTCGCTGATGGCGTCGACCATGGCGGCGACGGCGTCTTCGAGCTCAGAATCGGGCAGGACCGCAAACAGCGCGGAGAACGCCTGCGGGACGGTCTTGGTGGGAACGACGGCGACCTTCTTGTCGGTGCAGGCGGAGGCAGCAGCCTCGGCAGCCATGCGGATATTGCCGTTGTTGGGCAGGATGATGACCGAGGTCGCGTTGACCTGGTCCACGGCGCCCAGCAGGTCGGCAGTCGAGGGGTTCATGGTCTGACCACCCGACACGATCACGTCGACACCGAGGGACTTGAGGATGTCGGCCTCGCCGGAGCCGGCGGCAACGGCAACAAAACCCAGAGCCTTCGCGGGCTCGGCGGCCTTCTCCTGATCCTCATGGATCTTAGCGGTGCGGTCGTGGGCCTCCATCTCCATGTTGTGGATAAAGACCTCGTAGATCTGGCCAAGCTGCAGCATGTGCTCGAGCACCAGGTTGGGGGTGTTGGAGTGCACATGGATCTTGTAATCGGGATAGGCACCCACGAGCAGCTCGCAGTCGCCCATGGAACCCAGGAACTTCAGGCACTCGTCCTCGTCGAAGGGAGCGTCGGCCTTAAAGAGGAACTCGTTGCAGTAACGGAACTCCGAGCCCTCCCAGTCGTCGTTGGCCTCAATCTCCACGCGGCCAAGAGCAGCATCGCGGGCAGAGCCGGCGGAGTCGAACGTAGCGGAGAAATCCTCAACAACGGTGCTGCGGCCAAGGGCTGCGGCGACGAAGTTCTCCAGGAAGATGGCAAAGCCAAAGGCGCCGGAGTCGACCACGCCGTTCTCCTTCAGAACGGGCAGCAGGTCGGGCGTGCGGGCAACGGACTGGTAGGCCTCGACGACGATGGCATCGAGGGCTTCCTCGGCCGAGAACTTTTTCTTCTCGCACTCGTCGGCCTTGGTCGAGACGTCACGCAAAACGGTGAGGATCGTGCCCTCGATGGGCTTACGGACGGCCTGGAAGGCGACCTTGACGGCACGGCGGAAGGCAAACGCGATATTGGCGGACGTGACGGGCTCGTCGGCAGAGACAAGGCCCTCGGCCACGCCACGCAGGATCTGCGAGGTGATGACGCCGGAGTTACCGCGAGCGCCCATGAGGGAGCCGTGGGTGATGGCGCCGGCGATGGCCTCCATGTCGGCGTCGGCGGGAAGCGCAGAGAGCTCCTTGGTCACCGAAGCGAGCGTGAGCGACATGTTGGTGCCGGTGTCGCCGTCGGGTACGGGGAAGACGTTAAGCTTGTTGATCTCCTCGGCCTTGTCGGAAACGGCAGCCGCAGCGATCGGAAAACAGGTGCGAATGGTCTTTGCAATCATGAGTGGTGAAATCTCCGTGTTCGGATGCTAGTTCAGACGGCTCTTGAGCGCGTCGATGTGAATGCCGATCTTAAGGCTGGCGGGATCGATCTGGGCGATCTCCTGCAGGGTGAAGGCAACGGAGCTCGAAAGATTGTGGCAGACGGACTTCATGTTGACGCCGTTCTCGAGCACGACGTGCAGGTCGACCGTGAGGCCGTTCTCGTCGGCGGAGACAAGCACGCCCTTGCGGAGGCGCTGGCCGGCAAGAAGGCGCACGCTCTCGGCGCCCTGGAGCTGCTCGGCCATACCGACGACGCCGTAGCACGTCATCGCGGCATAACCGGCAATATCGGCAATTACGTCGTTCGAGACGCTCAGGCTGCCGTTAATGGTCTCAGACACAAGAATCTCCTTTTCTGGTGCTCGCGGCACCATGTCGTGGGAGCAATCATTGCATTATTCTACAACGACCGCGCCATGTTGAGGTGGCGGGGTTCGCGATTACATCCTCGACACGAAATGTTGATACGGTAACGTTCGTGACAAGAAATCGCGGCATGAAAAAACCCGCCGCATAAGCGACGGGTTTTACAATCTGGCTCCCCGGGTAGGACTCGAACCTACAACAGCGCGGTTAACAGCCGCGTGCTCTACCATTGAGCTACCGAGGA
>CAKTWW010000066.1 GCA_934630855.1 uncultured Collinsella sp. | reverse complement strand
CATATGAACTTTATCGCGAGTTCCGCACGCAAAGGAAAGCACTTAATGTGCTTTCCGTCTTGCGCAGGACTGTAGAGCAGGAAAGTTCATATGTGCCGCCCGGCCCCCGCAGCGCGCAGGGACATCTCTCATGCAAAAACTGTCGCAGGATAAAGTCCAAGGTCAGTGGCGTTTTATACCGAGAATTTCAAAAAAGTTGAAAATTCATTACAAATTTGCGTTGACTTTAGGTAACTAAAGTTTCATACTCCTTTTCATCCACTGGGGGATGTGAACACGCACGGATCGTTCGCATCATGATTGAAGAGGATTTCTTAGACATGTTCACGCATCAGCTAAACATTATCAGCGTAGTAATTATCTGATGCGGGTTAGCACATACAGCTAGCCCGTACGATAACGGGCGGCTGATGATAATGAGGGTCGTCGAGCGCAACCGACGGCCCTCATTTTTTATGTCTGAGTAGTTCTTTTTAGAGGAGGAAATGTAATGAACGGAGTTTTGCTCATGGTTGTGGCCGCGGCGGTGCTCGCCTGCGGCTATCTGGGCTACGGCCGCTGGCTGGCCAACAAGTGGGGTGTTGACAAAGAGGCCCTCACGCCGGCCAAGCGCATGAAGGACGGCAAGAGCTTCTCGCCTGTCTCCGCCTTCACCGCGTTCTCGCACCAGTTCAGCTCGATCTGCGGTGCCGGCCCTGTCACGGGTACGATCGTCGCTATGGCCTTTGGCTGGCTGCCCGTCGTGCTCTGGGTCCTCGTCGGCGGCATCTTCTTTGGCGCCGTCCACGACTTCGGCGCCCTGTACGCCTCGATGAAGAACAACGGCAAGTCGCTCGCTCAGCTCATCGAGAAGTACATCGGCAAGACCGGCCGTCGCCTGTTCCTGCTGTTCTGCTGGCTGTTCTGCATCATCGTCATCGCCGCCTTCACCGACATGGTCTGCAAGACGTTCATGTTCACCCCGGCCGTTGATGCTTCTGGCGCTGCTACCGGTGCCGTCGACTTCACCAAGTCCTATGCCGCCGGCTGCGCTGGTACCATCTCCATCCTGTTCACCTTCGTCGCTATCGCCTTTGGTTGGGCCCAGAAGAAGTTCAACCTCACCGGCGCTGCCGAGTTCGTCACCGGCGTGGTCCTCATGGTTCTCATGTTCGCCGTCGGTATGCAGTTCCCGGTCTACCTGGACAAGTTCCAGTGGTTCGCCGTCGTTATGGTCTACCTGGTCTTCGCTGGCGCTATGCCCATCCAGATGCTCAAGACCCCGCGTGACTACCTCACCTCGATCATGATGATCGTCATGATCGTCTGCGCTGTCCTCGGCATCGTCGTCCTCGGTATGAACGGCCAGGCCACGATGACCGCTCCGGTCTTTACCGGCTTCTCTGGTGCTTCCGGCATGATGTTCCCGGTCCTGTTTGTCTCCGTTGCTTGTGGCGCTCTCTCCGGTTTCCACAGCCTCGTTTCTTCCGGTACCTCCTCTAAGCAGGTCGAGAAGGAGCAGGACGCCGTCAAGGTCGGTTACGGCGCCATGGTCGTCGAGTCCTTCGTCGGCATCCTTGCCATCATCGTCGCCGGCATCATGTTCTCCGACATGAACACCGCCGGTACCGGCGCCCTCAACGCCGGTGTCGCTTCCACGCCGTTCCAGATCTTCGCCGCCGGTATCTCCCGCGGTATGCAGGCCTTCGGCGTTGACGGCACGCTCGCTACCGTCTTCATGACTATGAACGTTTCCGCTCTGGCCCTGACCTCGCTCGACGCCGTCGCCCGCATCGCCCGCACCTCGTTCTCCGAGTTCTTCGCCCAGACCAACGACGCTCTGGCCATCGAGTCCAAGGCCGGCTACATGAAGGTTCTCGGCAACCCCTGGTTCGCCACGGTCGTTACCCTGCTTCCCGGTCTCGCCCTCGCCTTTGGCGGTTATGCCAACATCTGGCCGCTCTTTGGTGCTTCCAACCAGCTGCTCGGCGGTATGACCATGATCACCCTCGCCGTGTTCTGCAAGTGCACCGGCCGCAAGGGCTGGATGCTCTACGTGCCCGTCGCCTTCCTGCTCTGCTGCACCTTCACCTCGCTGGTCCAGAGCGCCATGGGCTGCATGACCGCCGTCCAGGCCTACGGCTTCTTCGGCACCATCCCGGCTACCGCCACCACGGCCGCCGTCTCCGTCGCTGCCACCAAGGGCCTGCAGCTCGTCTTCGCCGTCCTGCTGATGGTCCTGGGCCTCATCGTTGCCGTCAACTGCCTCAAGGAGTTCTTCGGCAAGGAGGCCGGCTCCATGCCCGACGAGGAGCCCGAGTGGTCCGAGATGGGCAAGGCCGAGTATGGTCGCGCCGCTGTCACCGAGGCTCCTGCCGACGCCGAGGCCGCCAAGGCCTAGTCGATCGGACGGGTTGTACGCCTTATCAATATGACTCGGAAAGGCCGGGTCCGCAGAACGCGGGCTCGGCCTTTTTTCTTGCAAATTAGAGCGATGCCGAGGGTGTTCTCGCAGATGTTTTGCGTGGATGGGCGCGCGCGTTGTACCATATGGACGTATATGTGTGCATATGAAAGGGGCCCCGTGGCCAAGACGGTATATTCCGATAATCAAAACAATGTGGACGCTCTGGCCGAGCGTTTGAGCGGCCAAACGTCGCTTTCTGCCGAGCGGGCGAAGCTCGTCGCCTACGATCTGCTTTGCCGCAAGGCACTAAAGATTAAGTCGAGCGCTCTGGCGCAGATTTTCCGTTCCGTGGATAAGGAGTGCGATACCAAGGCGATGCGCGACGAGCTTATCGCGGCAAAGATCGTGACCAAGATCGAGGGCAGTGGCATTAACGGCCGCCCGGCGTTCTATACCATCAATGCCGAGATTTGCGATGTCCAGGAGCAGCCTGTCGAGGTTGCCGAAGAGGTCTCCGTTGATGATTCCGTTGAGATGCCTGCTGCGGAAGAAGTTGCCCCGCGTGAGCATATCGATACTGACGAGCTGCTCGACGAGCATGTCGTGCGTGCCTTCACTGCCAAGGCGGGCCGAGGCGGCTTTGGCGGAGGCGGCAAGCGTGATGCGCAGCGCCGCGCCCAGCAGGAGCGTTTCCGTCGTGCTGTGGCTCAAAAAGACGGGGCCGATGCCGAGATTGTCGAGAACGAGCCTGTCGCCGAGCCACAGGAGTCTGTGAAAGAGCAGAAGGCCGCCGAGCCTCAGGAGCCCAAGCGTCGTCGCGGTGCGCACTTTAAGGCCGAGCAGCATGAAGCCACGCATGAGTTCGAGGGGCCTGCCGAGGTTGCGGGCGATTCCGAGAAGCCGGCTAAGAAGGTCTCGGGCTCGTGTCGTCCCGGTCGCGGCTTTGCGGGGCGTGCGTACCCCGTAAAGCGTCAGGAGAAGGTTGATCAGGTTCCGGAGATGCGAGCCGAGAAGGCCGAGAAGCCTGCCGAGCCGGAAGTTCGTGAACAGAAGCCTGTTGAGCAGCAGGTTGTTTGTGATGTAGAGGTCCAGGGGCAGCAAGCTGCGGGCGAGCAGACAGGGGAGAGCGCCTCGAGCAAGCCCCGCCGTCGCCGCCATCGTGGTGGCCGCGGCTCCAATGCCCATGCTGCTGCCGAGAACGCAATGTCACGCGACGAGGATGCGAAGGCAGACGCTCCGGCAGAACAGCCCAAATGCCAGCCGGCGAAGGAGGGTAAGTCCGAGCGCCCGCAGAAGCAGACATCTACGCCGAAACGCGAGCGCAATGCCCAAGGCGATTCCAAGCGCAAGTCTCAGAAGAAGCCCGAGCCTGTCGCAGCAGATACGGCTGCCCAGCAGGCCGAGGCGACTACCCACGGCGAGGTCTCGGCATTTGCCCTGGCCCGCGTGCTGGGCAGACAACTGCTCAAAGTCGTCCCCACACCCACGGCGCTTTCCAAGATCAAAGAGCAACAGACCCAGATCGTAAAGGTCGAGGGTAAGGACGGTAAAAAGGCTCCGCAGCGCACTCAGCACAACGAGATGTCCAATCGCAAGATTGCCGAGGAGATCGCAATCATCCAGGCTTGGATCGAGCAGAATCGCGGCGCCGATACGCCGATTGCCTCGCGCCGCCAGCGCGCCTACCAGATTTTCAATGATGAAAAGGCCTTTGACGGTAAGCACGGCGAGCGCCTGATCAGGCGTATGACCGAAAAGGGCATCAGCATGCAGGCGATCAAGGTCGCCCCCAACCGCCCTGTGCACTTTACGGGCTTCTTTACGCTGGGCGCCGACAAACCGTTCATTATGGTCGAGAACCTGGACACCTACGACGAGATTGTCAAGCTTCTGCGTGGCCGCAAGCACGCCAAGCTCTTTGGCACCAAGGTGGGCGGTGTCATCTTTGGTGGCGGCTGCAAGGCGAGTGTCTCGCACGCACTGGATGATTATCTGGCCGAGATCGGCTATCGCTTTAACTACGTCTACTACGTGGGCGACATCGATCGCGAGGGCGCGCGCATCGTCGAGCAGGCGCGCAACGCCAACGTGGTTGAGATTCGCCTGCATGCCGGTATGTACCGCGCCATGCTTGCCGAGCATAAGCGTCGCGTGAAGGCCGGTGGCGAGTGCGAGCCTGCGGCTGCCAACCAGGGCGTGCCGCAGAACCTGGCGGCGACGATCAAGGACCTGCCCATGGTTACGCGCGTGCAGTTCCGCAACGTGCTGCGCGAGGGCGGGCGTATTCCGCAGGAGATTCTGATGACCGCCGACTATCGGGATGGCGACTCGGGAAGCTTCGACCGCATGCTCAACAACTAGGGCGTTCGGCCCCGGGAGAGCGGGGACACCGGCTTAGGTTTCCTGCTCTACAGTCCTGCTCACGACGGAGGCCACATTAAGTGGCCTCCTGTTCGTGCGGAACTCGCGATAAACCTAAGCCGGTGTCCCCGCTCTCCCGGGGCCTGTGGCTACTTGGTTGTCGCATGCGGCTCGCTTTTCGGAACTGGGCTGATAATTTCTAGATGTAAGGTGCTCTTGGTCTTTTTGGGCCTGGGGCGCCTGTCTTTTGGAGGTAGATTTTTGGGACATGCCTGAAAATTTACCTCTAACTTCTCGTCCTACACGAGAAGTTATGGCTGAAACTTCTCGTGCAGGACGAGAAGTTGCGTTGCGTGGACGGGTTCGAATCCCTCCGCTTGTTGCGCTTGGCCGGAAGTTGAGATGCGGGGAGCCCATGGTCGATATGGGACGGAGGGATTCCGCGTCCGCCTGCCGGCGGCCGCGTGCCGCTGCGTCGCTTCGCTCCTTGCGTGCTGCGCTGGAAAACGCTTCGCGTTTCCTCAGCTCCGCACCCTTGCGGGTT
>CAKTWW010000065.1 GCA_934630855.1 uncultured Collinsella sp. | reverse complement strand
CGCTCGCGCCTCGACCGAGGTTCGAATCCATGCGGTGGTGCCATAAAAGAAAAGCCCCCGTTGCCGGAGGCTTCAAGTTCAATTGGTGCGGCGTATAGGATTCGAACCTATGACGTTCTGATTCGTAGTCAGACCCTCTATCCAGCTGAGGTAACGCCGCAGCGCAAGACATATAAAACCACTTTAGCTCGTTGGAGTCAAGCACAATCTCAGACTTTTTTTGCGAGATGCAATTTTGTCATGCTGCTCCGCATATACCGCCGTTCCCCGTGCGATCGATTGGCTTTTCGACCACGTCGTACTTAGCATCAAGTTCCCCCAGGAGCGAACGCACCCGTTGGGCACAGTCGTAGTCGGCAAACGAGACGCTCAACATTCGAGCAACCTGGTTAGAAGTTTCAACGCCATAGAAGTGCTCAAGGGCAACAAGCCCCTCATGCGCTACAAACGTCTCGACCACATGCGGCGACTCCTCGTAGCACCATTGCGTCAGTGGCCCCTCACTCGTCTGCCGAACCACCAAGCCACCCATACCCGATGGCTCGCACGTTACCAGCAGGTGCTCACCGTCTTCATCGCTCTCGAACATAACTACCCGCTCATCGAACAACTCCATTGCATCCCCTTTCTCTCGCTCTTATCTAGCAAAAGCATAGCAGGTAGATAGCTGTATACAGAACATTTGTTCGTGTATTTTCTATTGAGCTGTCCGCACGACATGGTATGGATCTGCGCACAAAATAGGGCGCCCCTGACAGGAGCGCCCCATCAAATCGCTTATGTAGCTTGCCTACGCGACCGGCTCGATCTTCTCGAGGCCGCCCATGTAGGGACGCAGAACCTCGGGGATCGTGATGGTGCCGTCGGCGTTCTGGTAGTTCTCCAGAATGGCGGCCATGGTGCGGCCAGCCGGCAGACCGGAACCGTTAAGGGTGTGCAGGTAGCGCGAACCCTTGAAGTTCTCGGGGTCGCGATACTTGATGTTGGCGCGACGGGCCTGGAAGTCGCCGCAGTTGGAGCAGGAGCTGATCTCCTTGTAGGCGTTGTAGCTCGGCAGCCAGACCTCGACGTCGTAGGTCTGACGGGCAGAGAAGCCCAGGTCGCCGGTGCACAGGCTAATCACGCGGTACGGCAGGCCCAGCTGCTGCAGCAGGTACTCGGCCTCGGCGGTCATGCTCTCGAGCTCATCGTCGGACTCCTCCGGCTTGGCGAACTTGACCATCTCGACCTTGTCGAACTCGTGCTGGCGGATGATGCCGCGGGTGTCGCGACCGGCGGAGCCGGCCTCCTCACGGAAGCAAGGGGTGAAGGCAGTGTAGCGGCGCGGCAGGGTGTCGGCGTCCAGAACCTCACCAGCGTGCAGGTTGGTGAGCACGACCTCGGCGGTGGGGATCAGGAAGTTGTCGCCCGAGACGTGATAGGCATCGTCCTCGAACTTGGGGAGCTGGCCCGTGCCGAACATGGTCTGACGCTTGACGACGATGGGCGGCCACCACTCCTTGAAGCCACGGCTGGTGTGCGTGTCCAGGAAGAAGTTGATGAGGGCGCGCTCCAGACGGGCGCCGGCGCCACCGAGAACGGTGAAGCGGCTGCCGGAGAGCTTGTTGCCGCGTTCGAAGTCGAGGATGTCGAGATCGGTGCCCAGATCCCAGTGCGGCTTAAAGTCGAAGTCGAACTCGCGCGGGGTACCCCAACGACGGCGCTCGATGTTCTCGTCCTCGTCCTTACCGTACGGGGTGGCCTCGCACGGAATGTTGGGCAGGTGAGCCATGAAGTCGTACTGCTCCTGCTCAAGAGCGGTGCGGCGCTCGGCCAGACCGTCGATCTTCTCGTTGACGGCGCGGACGGCCTCCTTGGCGGCCTCGGCCTCGTCCTTCTTGCCCTCCTTCATCAGGGCGCCGATCTTCTTGGACTCGGCGTTGCGCGTGGCCTGGAGCTCCTCGACCTCGGTGATGACGGCACGGCGCTCGTCGTCGAGCTCAAAGAACTTCTCGCGGTCCCAAGACGTCTGGCGATTGGCCATGGCGGTGTCGATGGCATCGGGGTTCTCACGAACAAACTTGATATCAAGCATTAGATCCTCCGGCGATATACATTCCAGTTAGGTTGCAACCTTGTACATGTATGGGCAAGTATATACTTATGAGCGTTTACGACCCAACTCAACTACGCAAGAAGGCACCTAATGGACGCAGTTTTTTCCTTTTTGTTTGGTACCACCACCGGTTTTGCCGTTCTTTTTGGCGGCGGCATCCTGCTTTTTGCGATCCTCGCCTTTGTGCTAGAGAAGCGCACCCATAAGATGTACGTCGACCGCGGTCCCAAATCCGAGGACGAGGAAGACAGCTTCTGGGACTAACCTGCCAAAAAGGGACAGGTTTATTTTGGTCGGTTTTATCTGGGCAAACGCGAGCGCCCCGCAACTGGAGTTGAGCCAGTTGCGGGGCGCTTTTTACTAAAGGAACAAAACCGCAGGAAAAACCTATCGAAATAAACCTGTCCCTTTTTGGTCGGTTTTACTGAAGCGTGGCGTCGATGGCCTTGACCAGGGCGCTGCGCATGCCGGCGTCCTCGAGCGCGACGACACCCTTGATGGTGGCGCCACCGGGCGAACACACGGCATCCTTCATGGCGGCGGGATGCTGGCCGGTTGCCAGTTGCTGCTTTGCCGTACCCAGCACCATCTGGCTCACGATGCGATAGGCATCGGCGCGCGGAATACCGTGCTTGACGGCCGCATCGCCCAGCGCCTCGATCGCCATAGCAACGAACGCCGGCGCGCAACCGCCCACGGTACCGCCCACGAACAGCAGGCTCGAATCGAGCTCGACCACCGTGCCGAGCTTTCCAAGCAGATCGAGCACCGTGGCTCGCTGCTCGCCGTTGAGCGTCGAGGCCTTCTCGCAGGCGATAACGCCCTCGCCCACTGACACCGGCGTATTGGGCACCGTCGAGATGTGCGCGACGCCCGGCAGGACCTGTTCCCACTTGGCGCTGTCCCAGGTCCAGGCGACCGACAGAACAACCTTGTCGGCAAGGGCGTCCTTGAGCGGAGCGAAGACCTTCTCGATCATGTACGGCTTGACCGCAGCGACCACGATATCGGATGCGGCGACAACCTCTGCCGCATCGCGGCAGGCGGTCATACCGCGCGCATCGCAGCGATCGACCAGAGCGTCGTAGCGGCCTGCGCAGGCGCACATGTCACCCGCGGCCACGCCAGCGGCAATCCAGCCGTCAGCCATAGCGCTCGCCATATTGCCAAAACCGACAAACCCGATCTTCATATCACATAGTCCTCTCAGATGCGTTCCTCAAAACGAAAGCCATTGTCCCACGCCATTGTTTCGTATTGCCAACCTATTTGTGATACGGCTCGCCACGGCTGATCTTGCAGGCGCGGTAGATCTGCTCCAGCAGTACCACGCGCGCCAGGTTATGCGGCAAGGTGATGCGTCCAAAGCTGAGCATCTCGTCGGCACGGGCGCGCACAGCATCGCTCACGCCGTCCGAGCCGCCGATTACAAAGGCGATGTCGCTGTTGCCCCGCAGCATAAGATCGTCAAGGCGCGCCGAAAGCTCCTCACTCGAGCGCTCCTTGCCCTCGATAGCCAGCAGGATCACATGCGCCCGCGGCGGCAAGGCGGCAAGAATCGCCGCACCCTCCTTGTCGCGCGCGGCGTCCACGCCACCTGCCTTGGCAGGGTCGATATCGGCGACCTCGCGCATATCCACCTTGGCATAGGCGCCCAAGCGCTTAGTGTACTCGGCGCACGCGTCCTTCCAAAAGCGCTCCTTGAGCTTACCGACGCAAACAACGGTGTACTTCACGCGCGCCTACTCCTTCGAATCGCTCTGGGCTTTACCCGCAGCCAGCATCTGCTCAAACATCGAGGTCGACTGGGAGAAATCGCTCGGCAGCACGACCGTCGAGTTTTTGCCCGTACGGGCGAACTCCGTCATCATCTCGGCCCACTGCGTAAACATGAACAGCTGGTTGGCTTCGTCGTTGCCAACGCCCGTCTCCTGGATAATCTCGAGCGAGTCCTTGATACCCAGCGCGATGGCCTTGCGCTGATTGGCGATGCCCTCGCCCGCCTTTTCCATAGCCTCGGCCTCGGCGGTCGCCTCGGTGACGCGCTTGATGCGATCGGCCTCGGCAAGCTCCTGAGCCGCGGCGCGCTTGCGCTGAGCGGCGTTGATGTCGTTCATGGAGTTCTCGACCTCGGTCGGCAACGCGATTTTGGTGATGAGCGTCGACACAAGGGTGAAGCCATAGGCGGCCATCTGCCCGGATACGGTGGCGTTGACGTCCTTGGCGATGTCGTCCTTCTTGGCAAAAACCTCGTCGAGCGTATAGACGGGAATCGATGAGCGCAGGGCATCGGTGATGAAGTCGCGCATCTGGTCGACGGGCTCCTGTAGCATGTAGTAGCTCTTGTAAATGCCCGAATCCGCCGGGCCGGCACCCATGTCGTAGCTCACGTGATACTGCGCGGAGACCTCGAGGCCAATGGTCACGTTGTCCTGGGTCTTAACGTCAATGCCAAACCCGTTCTTCATGGTACGCAGGCTCACCGTGGCGGCCTTTCGGTCGATTACGGGCACTTTCAGGTGGAAACCCGCGTTGACGATACGGTTGAACTTGCCCAGGCGCTCGATGATCACGGCATGTTGTTGCTCGACGACATAGCAGGCGTTAGGAAGAAGCAACAACAGGATGATGATGGGGATCAAAAGGCTGGTAAGGGCAGCGATGATACCGGATAGCAGCATGGTTTCTCCTCTATTGGGCATACATTGGCACTAGGATACCCGTCCTGGACGGCCCCAAAGGCCCGATGGCAGGGCCAGTGGGCAAAAAAGACCAAATATGAGTACTGTCACTATTTTAGTAGCAGCCTATTTAGCGAAATAGCACCCTGTCGAACCCGAGATCCTTCCAAATTGAGCCGCTTTGTCTCAAAGCCGAATCAAATTAACGTACATCTGTTGCGTAATTATCACAAAATAGACCTCTAGAAATGTTGCCGCCTTTGTGACAGTACTCATATTTGCCGTTTTTTGCCCACTGGGGTTTCGGGCATACGAAATATCGGCATTGGATCCGTAAAAACAGCCTGCCGGCGGACTCGCCAGCTCGCTAAAAACGCTCCGCGTTTTCTTGACGCTCGCTCCTTCGCAGGTTCAAGTCCCCGCGATGGGCCCATAACAAAAAAGCTCCCATTGCTGGGAGCTCTTTCATTTAATGGTGCGGGCGAAAGGACGTCCGCGTATCCGCTTCGCGGATCCGCACCGGCTTCGGCCGCCTGCCGGCGTCCTCGCCAGCTCGCTAAAAACGCTCCGCGTTTTCTTGACGCTCGCTCCTTCGCAGGTTCAAGTCCCCGCGATGGGCCC
>CAKTWW010000064.1 GCA_934630855.1 uncultured Collinsella sp. | reverse complement strand
GATGCGAATGCGATCGGGCTCGAGATAGAAAAAGGCCCCCGGTCGAAACCGGAGGCCTTCCAATCACCTAGAGCGCAAAAACAGGCGTGAGGGACTCACTGTCGACCGATCGTATTCGCATCACGCCACCACCAGTTGTTGAGAGACTTCATCGTGTTCTTCATGTCGGTGGCTCCTTTCGTGATGCCGTGGCGCGGTCGCACCTAGTTGCTGTTTCGCTGCACTATAGCACAGCGAAGTGTGTGCGGGGAAATCTTTTTTGGAAAGATTTCAGCGATGTTTCCCGCCGGTCAAAAAGGCGGGTTGAGCGGGCGGGACGACTTGTGCGCCCCGCCCGTCTCTTAGAGCGTGAGGGCCTTTAGGCCTTCTTGCGGCGATAGATCACGTAGCCGCAGACACCGATGATGACGACGGCGCCAACAGCCATGGCGGCCATGTTGTTGCCCTCGGACTTCTCCTCGGTGGCCTCTTCCTCTTCGGCCTCGGGCTCGGCTACATCCTCATCGGAGAGGGCCTCGTCGGCGTAGGTGATGGACTCGACCAGGCAGTCGTTGTCGGCATCGTAGTCGCTCGGGACGAACTCCTCGGAGAAATCCTCCTCCTTGAGGTAGTCACGCATCTCCTCGAGCATGGCCTTGCACTTGAGGTAGGTGTTCTTGGTGGCAGCCTTGCCGGCCTTGTTGGCAAGGGCGGTGCGGGCCTCGGTGCCCTCGGCGGCCTGCATGGCCTCGTCGACGGTCAGGTTCTGCTCGATGAGCTCCTCCTGCAGCGCGTCAAGGTAGGCACGGACGCCGGTGGCGCAGTGGTCGCGGTTCTCGTAGGCGAGCGTGTTGATGTCCATGAGGACGTAGTTGATGGAGTTCTTGGGCTCCTCGTTGTTCACGACGTCTTCCTCTTCGCAGTGATCAAAGGAGACATCCTGATCGCTGAAGTAGGGGCTGACCTCGGTGAGCAGTGCAGAGTAGAGGGGGATGGCAACGGAGAACTCGGCGTTGGAGAGCATCTCCCACTGGATGGTCGCGATCTCGGGGTCCATGCCCTGACGGATCTGGAAAGTGTGGATCTCGGTGTTGCGGTTGGAGCCGATGGCGTAGGCGCCGTCGGTGTTGGCGTTGAGGCCGGCGACGTTCTCGCCGCGGGCGGCGAACGAACGGATCATCTCAAAGGTGTTCCAGTCGGACTTGCCGGGCGTAAAGAACAGCGGCTGCATATCGTGGACCAGGGCGCCGGTCGTGGCGCGAGCGTCTTCGCGCTCGTCCTTCACGATCTCGTAGTCGGTGCCCACGGCAAGCGGGGCTCCGAAGTAATCGCGGCCCTGGATATAGCGCGACCACTGGTGCATGCCGGCCTCGCCGATCTCCTCGCCGTAGGTCTTGGCGACGTCGAACTTGCCGTCGGTGTATTCGGCAAAGCCCTTCTCCTTGGGCGTGGACTCGATGCCCTCGGAATGGAGGCAGTTCTCGGTGTCGTCGAGGTCGACGTTATAGGTGAGGTTGCCGATGTTGGGGTTGAGCGAGGCGATGTCATCGGCGAGTTTCATGGCAATCCACTGATGGCCGGAAAGTGCGGCGAACAGCCAGGTCTCGGTGCTGTCGGCGATGATGATCTGGTCGTTGGAGCAGACGCCTTGCTCGTCGATCAGGCTACCGATGAGCTCGACGCCCTCGCGGGCCGTGGCGCTCTCGCCCAGGATGACGCTGGCATAGCTGTACTCGCCAATGCCGGTCTCCTCGGTGATGGGGTCGGCCTCCTCGGCCTTCTCGTTGTAGGAGGTGCTCAACGTGGCAGAGCAGGAGACGCCCTTCTCATTGATGCCGGCCTCGGAATAAGCGTCGTAACGATCTTCCCACTGCGAGGGGTTGTCGCGAACGAAGGTGTAGCGGTAGGTTGCGCCCTTGGACTTGTACTCAAAGCCGGACTCGACCGAGGTGTACTCGTTGCCGTCCTTGTGTGCGGGCTCAATGCCAAAATGCTTGACGTAGCGCGGGCCGAAGTCCTCGGAACGACCGTAGTACGTGTTGCCGTCTGCCGTGAGCTTGCTGCCCATGTAGATCTGGGTGCAGGCGAGCGCCGAAGTCGGCATGGCCATAATGGCCGCTGCTCCAAAGGCAAGGCCGCAGCCGAGCTTTTTGAGCGTGTTGACAGGATGAGTAAACCTCATAATCCCTCCCAACTGTTGAAATCCCGCTAGACCGTGCAGGATTTCAGCTAATAAATACATCTATTAGCCTATCGGAAGTTTTAAGGGTATTCATCCCGTTTGATAAAATACTCGATGAGCGTCCCAAAATATGCGATGAGCGGATAAGAATACTCATTTTGTAGCTTTAGTTAAATAAAGGCCCCCTGCAATTACTGTAGCTGAATAAAGCGCTGAAAAGGGCTGGAACGAAAAATCCCCCGCTGTTTGGCAAATGCATAAACAGCGGGGGAGATGATAATCGGATGAATATCATACCAATGTGGAATTACTTCTTTCGACGGTGAATCACGTTGATCGCATAGCCGACGAGCATGGCCAGAACAATGACGATAAAGCCGAGCAGGGGATTGTCGTTCATGGGGTCCTCCTATTTACCGAGCGGTGAGAATTCGTCGACGATCAGGTCGAGACATTGCGGAAGTGCGCGGGCACCAAAGACGCCGGAGTTACTGGAGATAATCTCACCATCGAACTGCATGCCCAGCGACGGCGTGCAGGTGATCTTGGCTTCCTTGGTCTGGATGATCTTGAACTGCGGGCGACCGAGCACCTTGCCGGCGGGGTCGAGCGCGGCTGTGATCACGGTGGGCAGCAACTGCACGGTTTTTACGGGCTCGATGACCGCGATGTCGACCATGCCGTCGTTCATGCGACAGTTGGGGAACAGGTTGATGTCGTTTTGGATAACCGAGGTGTTGCCGGCCATGCAGCAGATGCCATCGAGTTCCTCGACAATGCCGTCATGCTCGATTGTAAAGTGCGCCACCGTGGGGTTGGGCGTGGCGAGTGCAGACAGGAAGTAGGCGATCTCACCGATGTCGTTTTTGCTGGGGGCGGCCTTCATCATGATCTCGGCATCGTAACCCGAGCCGGCAATGATGATGAAGCCATGGCGCTTCTCATTGCCGTTCTCGTCGAGCCAAAAGAGCTCGCCCATGTCCGCCTTGACGGTGCGGCCGTCGCGGCAGGCCTTGGCAAGCGCCGCCGCCTCGGGTGCATTGCCGATGTTGTTGAAGAACAGACAGGCCGTGCCGGAGGGGAAGACGAGCGTGGGGACGCCGCATCCGCGCATCTGGTCGAGCACGTTGGAGACGGTGCCGTCGCCGCCCGAGACCACCACGCGATCGAACTCGCGCACGTCCGCCACGGCGTCCTCGGGCTCCATGCCGTCGCCGATAAAGCGCATCACGACCTCGTCGCCGCCCTGCGCGAGGGCGTGCGTGAATGCGAAGATTTCATCTGAGCTGGGGCCCGATGCCGGGTTGTGGATGATAAGGCAGCGCATACTTACGTTCCCGTTCTGTGACTAACCGAGTATAGTTGTAAGACAATGCCGATATCCTACCCGTGTTTTTCGGGCCTAACCTTATTCGATGGGTTGATATGTACATTTCCACACATCAGGCTCTACTCGACTTTTGCCAGCGCGCCCGCGAGTTCGACGCGATTGCCGTCGATACCGAGTTTTTGCGCGAGCGCACGTTCCATCCGCGTCTGTGCCTGGTCCAGATTGCCACCCCTGCCGAGAGCGTCGCGGTCGATCCCCTGGTGATCGACGACCTGTCGCCGCTCGCCGAGCTTATGGCCGACGAGAGCGTGACCAAGGTGTTCCACGCCTGCTCGCAGGATATGGAGGTCATGCTCCACACCGTGGGCGTGCTGCCGCGTCCTATTTTTGATACGCAGGTGGCCGCCGCCTTTTTGGGTGAACGCCAGCAGATTTCCTACGGCGCGCTCGTGCAGACGTTTTGCGGCGTCTCGCTGCCCAAGACTGAGTCGCTGACCGACTGGTCGCGCCGCCCGCTGACCGATAAACAGATTGAGTACGCGATCGATGACGTCAAGTACCTGATCGTCGCCTATACCGAGA
Source organism: uncultured Collinsella sp. (assembly GCA_934630855.1). GTDB lineage: Bacteria > Actinomycetota > Coriobacteriia > Coriobacteriales > Coriobacteriaceae > Collinsella. Next base: position 2,029 of record CAKTWW010000064.1, on the reverse strand, counting down.
TGATGAGCCGCCTGCGCGAGCTGGGCCGCGTGGACTGGGTGCTCGACGAGCTCCGCCCGCTGGCCGACGAGTCGCACTATCGCGCCGACCGTCACGAGGCATTCCGTAAGGTCAAGCGCATCAACTCGTGCAGCCGCCATCAGCTGGGCATCGCGCGCGAGCTTGCCGCTTGGCGCGAGGACCGTGCCGAGCGACGCAACATCCCGCGCAAGTGGGTCATGTCCGACGATACGCTGCTGGCGCTCGTCAAGCGCAATCCCGTGCGCGTCGAGGAGTTCCGCAGCATCCGCGGTACCGACCAGCTGGGGGAGCGCGACGTGGACGGCGCGCTCATGGCCATCAAGCGTGGCGCAAGCTGCCCGCACGACCGTCTGCCGCTCATGGTGCGCGGGCATCGTCAGATTTCGCCGGAGCTGGAAAGCGTGACGGACCTGATGTATGCGCTCATCCGCTTGGTTGCCGAGCGCTCGGGCGTGGCGACCTCGGTCATTGCCTCGCGCGATGATCTTGCCGACTATATTGAGCATCCCGAGCAGAGCCCCCTGCGCGAAGGTTGGCGCTTTGAACTCGTTGGCTCGCGCCTGGACGATTTACTTTCGGGCAATATGGGGTTGACGGTGAAGGACGGCAAAATCGAGCTTTTATAGTTACGCGGTTTTACCAAACCGCGTAACAGCTCGACGCTGCAAACGGCCGAGAGCGGCAATCTGACGTTCAATCGTCGCTTGCGTACCAAAGTACGCGTCGCTTCTCTTTCACGTCACCTTGCTCGCCCTCGGCCGTTTTCGCTGACAATGCCTAAACATCGATGCTGACTTGCCTGCTGGGCGAGTGGGTAGAATGCCTCCAACGTGTAACTCGATTCGGAGGAATTCGCATGCCTTATTACTATGGATACGGCTTTGGCATCGACCCGCTGTACCTGCTGGTTGTTCTTGTCTGTACGGTGCTTGGCCTTGCCGCGCAGAGCTATATCAACTCGACGTACAAGACGTGGTCCAAGGTGCGCTCGGACGGCGACACGGGTGCTACGGTCGCTCGCCGCATGCTCGATGCCAACGGTTGCAACGCCGTGGGCATCAAGGGCGTTGCCGGCGAACTCACCGACCATTACAACCCGCAGGACAACAACCTGTATCTGTCGGACGCCAACCGTTCGGGCGGGTCGGTCGCAAGCGTTGCCGTCGCCTGCCACGAGGCGGGCCATGCCGCTCAGCGCCAAAGTGGCTACGCCATGATGAAGGTGCGCAGCGCCCTCGTGCCGGTCGTCAACTTTACTCAGAACACCTGGACCATCGTGCTGCTCATGGGCCTGTTCATGAACATCGCGGGACTCACGACTCTCGCGTTGGTCTTCTTCTCGTTTAGCGTGCTGTTCCAGCTGGTTACGCTGCCGGTCGAGATAGATGCCAGCCGCCGCGCTGTGGCCTACATTGAGCAGTCGGGCATGAGCTCCAAGCAGGTCAACGGTGCCAAGAAGGTGCTGACGGCGGCTGCGCTCACCTATGTGGCAGCGGCACTGACCTCGATTATTCAGCTGCTCTACCTTATGGCTCGTTACAACAGAAACTCCAACCGATAAGAGCTTGGACTGACAGGCGCCGCGGGGATTCGTGTCCCCGCGGCGCTGTACTATGTGTGGGACTTGAGTTTGCACGGGGCCGGAGCCCTTGTGCACGATGACGAAAGGAGGCTGCGTGGCAGGCTGGAATCTAACCGGCAATGCCGTTTCCGCCGAGTTCGACGGATCGGACGAGCAGGAGCGTAAGGAGCTCAGCGTGAGCCAGGCGGTGGAGATCGCCGCCGGTGCGCTCGATGCTATTCCGCAGCTGAGCGTCCTGGGTGAGGTCACGGGCTTTCGTGGCCCCAATGCCCGAAGCGGCCACTGCTACTTCCAGATCAAGGACGACTCGGCCGCCGTCGACTGCATCATCTGGAAGGGTGCCTATCTTAAGCGCACCTTCGATTTGCGCGACGGTATGCAGGTGAGCTTTAAGGGCAGCTTCAATCTCTATAAGCCCACGGGCCG
>CAKTWW010000063.1 GCA_934630855.1 uncultured Collinsella sp. | reverse complement strand
CGAGCATTCTGTACCAGCTCTACAGCGGTCGTAAGCCGTTCGACATCGAGTCGACGGGTGCCGCGGCAACCGGCTCGTTCTACCTCATAAAGACCAAGACAAAACCGGCGCCGCTCGAGCCGCGCTGCGATGGCGACGAAACGCTCGTCCAGATCATCATGAAAGGCATCTCGGTCGAACAGGGCGATCGCCCCACCGAGCAGCAGATGCTCGAGGTGCTCTCGGCATACCTTCCCGCTGCAGAATCCGAGGGCCGCGAGGGCGCGGGCAATGACGCCGTGATCGACATCGACTCCGGTACGCACCTTAAGGTCGACGTCGCCGGCGACCGCGCTCGAGCGCTTTTGGAACAGGCCCGTCGCGACGCCATGACCCGTCGCCGGTTTATTATCGGCGGCGTTGTGGCAGTTGCCGCGGGGCTCGGCGTTATCGGAGCTGCGACCAACGGCTTTGGCATTCCCGATTACCTCGACGGCATTCGCGGCTCGCTCGGCGACTATACCTGGGAGCAGCTGCAGGAGATCTCACTCAAAATTAAGAGCGCCGAGACCCGTAGCGTAGCACGCGAGATTGCCAGGCGCTACCATCTGCTTGACGCCGACGGACGCATCCCCTATCCGTGCACCAAGCGCGTGAAGCTTACCAACGGGCTTGAGGTCGGCGCGCAGCTCGTGGGCATTCTCCACGACGAACTTTTGGACGGGACGGGCAAAGCCGGGCTGACGTTTATGTTTGACGGCGGCATCGCCGAGCGCGACGCTGCGAAGCAGCCACTCAACAGCGGCTGGGCAGATTGTGAACTGCGGGAATGGCTCGACAGCGACGGCATCAAGTTACTGCCCAACGAGCTTCGTGCGGTTATCAAAGCGGTCAAGAAGGTCTCGAATAACGCGGGCGCCGCGACTGATGCTTCATGCCTGAGCGAGCTGCCCGCGACTCTCTGGCTTCCCGCCATGGTCGAGCTCTGCGGCGATCAACCACCCGAGTCATTTGCCGAAGACTATCACTACCTGGCCGACATCTACAACGGCGAGGGCGAGGAGTACCAGCTGTTCCGCGAGCTTAAGGTGAGCCCGTATTCCACCAACTCGACCATGATTCGTCAATGGAAGGGCAAGGACACTTGCTGGTGGGAGCGCACGGTAAGCCCCGACACGTCCGACGAGAAGGGCACGCTCTACATGAACCGCGTGGGCTACGACGGCGACGTCTTTATGTACGCCACGCCTGTAAGCAAGCCGGACAAGCGGACCTGCGTGATCCCTGGGTTCTGTATCTAGAGAGTGGGTGTCTTGCCGCGACGGACCCCTCCCCCGACGATTATCTCGATCTGTAACATCTAGAACCCAAATATCGGCCTAACTGTTACAGATTGAGACAGACGCTCAACCCCCGGAGAAACGTCTAGATCTGTAACAGTTAGAGATCATTTTCCCTGCTAGATGTTACAGATTGAGACATTAAGTTGACCCCAGACGGTTTGTCTCAATCTGTAACAGCTGGGACCCAAAAACCGGTCCAGATGTTACAGATTGAGACATTGAGGCAGCAGTCTGCTTCAATACTATTTGCGAATCCTCGTCTTAAGGACAAAGGCGCACGCCGCAAGGCTCACGATGCAGAACAAAACCAGGATCCCCCACGAGCTCAGCAGATGCGGCAGAACAAAGTTGTATGCCGCCTCCCATTTGTGCTTGTAAATCTGCTCGGTAATGTTGTCGTTCTCGCGATAGATCTTAAAGTCGAGCTTGTTGAGTCGGGCGGTGGTGCCAAACGCTTCCATGCCCCAACGGCAGTTAACGAACGCGCTCACCGACTTCGCCATGCCCTTGAGCTCAAAGACCAGCCCGCTAAACAGGATCTGCGGCATGATCAGGATGGGCGCCACCGCGATAGCGCGGTCGGCACTTGTAAACAGTGCACTCACAAACAAACCCAAGTTCATGGCGCTGAGTGTAATCAGCAGCACCGTAATGAACAGCTCGAGCGGGCCGTTCATGAGCGTGTATTTTGGCACGCCTTCAAACGCCACAAACACGCCCGTCAGCATGGCAGACTGCAGCACGCAGAGTGCGCCCAGCACCAAAACCTTACTCGTGAGATAGGCACCCAGCCCCATGCCGCCGGCGTACTCACGCTTAAGAATGGTGCGTTCCTTGCAGATTTCCTGCACCGAGTTGAGGATGCCGACCCAAAACGACGCGCACGCAAGCGAGAAGAGACAGGATTTAGTCGATTCGTAGACATCAAAGCAGTCATGCCCCGCCACGGCGCAGATCAGGGCACCCAGCAACGGCGCCTGCAGCAAAAGCAACGCGAGGCGCGCGTGGTCGTTAAGAACCAGATGGGCATAGCGGCGCGTGAGCGTGAGCGCCTGCGAGGCAAACGAAGGCGAACGTCGCGGCTGCGGAGCCGTGTTGGAAGCCGGCGTGCCAAGCGCCCCCGACCCGCCGCGGCTATTCTGGCGGCGACTCGCAAAGTAGTTTGCCCAACCCACGGGATCTTGGGCAATAAGTCCAAACACGTCGGTAAAGTCCTCGACGCCAAAGAACGCGCGGGCCTCGCTGGGCGAGCCCTCAAAGCACAGGACGCCTCCCGCGCCCATAAAGACGACGCGATCGCACAGGTCGATGCTCTGCGTGGTGTGCGTGACGACCACGACAGTTCGACCGCCGCGCGCAAGCGACGACAGCTTTTTCATGAGGCTCTTCTCGATGCCGGGGTCGAGGCCGCTCGTAGGCTCGTCCAAAAAGAACAGGCGCGGATCGGCGAGCATCTCCACGGCGATGGACGCACGCTTGCGCTGACCGCCCGAAAGCGAGCGAATGTACTGATCGGCGAAGGGCGCAAGCTCAAGCTGGGCCAAGATGTCGTAGCAGCGCTGCTCGCGCTCCTGCGGGGTCGAGTCGGGCGTCATGCGCAGGTCCGCGGCATAGCGCAGCATATCGATAAGGCGCAGGTCGTCGTAGACGATATCCTGCTGCGGCACATAGCCGATACCGTTTTTGAGAATGCCGTAGTTGCGGTAGAGGTCGACCCCGTTGACGCGAACCGACCCGCTTACGGCAGGATCGGTGCCGTTGAGCTCGTTGAGCAGCGTTGATTTGCCCGCGCCCGAGCCGCCCAGAATGGCCACGAACTCGCCGCGCTTGATACGCAGCGAGACATGATCGGTAGTCGTGCGCGATCCGCCGCGGACTCGACGGACCTGCACCAGATCGCGCGCCTCGACCTCGACGCCGGCGTTGGCGCAACCGCAGACAAGCGCGTCGCCGGTGTAGACAGCGGTGGCGTTGGCAATCTGGATCACATCGCCGCGTTGCAGCACACGGCTACCCTGCAGCAAGGTGCCGGCGACATACGTACCGTTAAAGCTGTTGAGGTCCGTGACCTGCCACGTCTGAGCATCGAGACGCATAAGGGCGGCATGTCGCGCCGATACCGAAGGCGTGCCCAGGACCAGGTCGTTGCTCGCGGCGCGGCCGATCGACAGCGCGTTAAAGGAGTTGAGGTCGACGGCGCGCCAAGTGGCCTCCTCGTAGCTCAGCAGCAGCATGATGCTGTCGTAATGGCGCGACGCGATGTTGCCGATAATCGCGACATCGCCCGGCGCGAAGGGCGTCCCCGCTGTTTTAAGGCCGTTGACATAGAGGCCGTTGGTTGATCCGTTGTCCTGGATGTAGCACATACCGCCCTGCAGCAAAAACGAACCGTGCAGGGACGAAACGATGCCGTAGCTCGATGCGAAGCAGATGTCGTTTTGCGTCGAGGCGCCAAAGGACACATACTGCTTGCCAAAACTCAGCAGATCGACCTCGAGCAGCACGCGGCTTCCCTCGATCACCGTAAGGTACAGCTGGGGGCTGTGCTCCAAAAATGAGCTCATATCCAGCGGCATTGTTCCGGTGTTGCCCGTAGGTCTCGGTTGTTCCATGTCTCGTCTCCCCCATGCGTCGCGCGCTGCGGCCTTCAATATCTTTGCTGGAAAACAGATTAAGGAGGAACGCGGCATAGTTGTTGCGCAACATGACGGGAGCCTGGATCTTTTTTTCACAACGGGGTGCGGCGCGGTGGCGGGTCTGTCTTGATCTGTAACAGCAACTCGGCAAAAACCGGTCCAGATGTTACAGATCGAGACGTTGAGTTGGCTGCCGAACAGTTTGTCTAGATCTGTAACAGTTGGGGTCCAAAAACCGGTCTTGTTGTTACGGATCGAGACGTTGAGGTAATCCAAGACGGTTTATCTAAATCTGTAACAATAACTCGGCAAAACCGGTCCAGATGTTACAGATCGAGACAGATGCTCAGCCTCTAGAGAAAGATCTCAATCTGTAACAGTTAGAGGACATTTTCCCTGCTAAATGTTACAGATTGAGATGTTGAGCTGATGGTCAGACGGTATGTCTCGATCTGTAACAATAACTCGGCAAAAACGGGTCTTGTTGTTACAGATTGAGACGTTTGGGTCATCACCCTTTGCATTAACATGGCAACTGAAAACCCAGCAGGTGATCAGCCACAAAATGGCCGGACTGCAGTAACGCAATCCGGCCGTCTTTCCTTTATTTCAGGCGAAGTAGTGTGCCCGCGCTTCCCGAGCTTAGCGAGCGAACCTACTTAATGATCTTGTCGATGTCTGCGCCATCAATGTATGACACATCAAGGTCGTCACATCCACGGATATCGAGCTCCTTAATGTGCAGATCGGTCGTAAACGACCTAAGACTCTTGCACCCATGGAGGTCAACCTTTTGAACAGTCCTCTGCCCGCCCTTCGAAGACAATTGAACGTATTCGAGCATATTCAGGCCACTAGCATTGAACGTGCCAAGGTCATCGGTGTTGATACCAAGGTTAATCACCTCAAGCTTGGCGCACGAAGTGAGATCAATTGAGCTGGCTTCGCAGAACGATGCGCCAAGCGATGTCATGCCAGACAGGTTCCTACCGTCAAAAGAAGGCGAGCTGATATCGCCAACAACCAGATCCTGTTTGATCGGCAAACCGCTGATTGCCCTCAGGGCGCTGTCGTCCGCGACCTCATCGAGTGCAATTTGCCTGACGTTAGCCTTTTCCAGCTCTTCCGCCGTAACGGTACCGTCGTCGTCAGAATCACAGCTACTCAACCATTCCTGAATCGAGGCATCCGAAGTGCAGTCAACTTTTACCGAATCCGAAGACCCGACGGAGCCCCCGAACGCCCCAAACACACAGCTACCGAGTTTGAACAGGATAACGACCACAACGACCATTGCGACCAGACGGAGTATCCCGCTTTTAGTACCAAGCGTTTTCTTGGCATACGCAGCGCCCTGCTGCTTCATGTTGGCTTTCTTAACAAGGGGCGCATTATCCTTTTCGAGCGCCTCGAGGCGAGCGCTAAGGTCTTTCTTCTCAGTCTCGAGCTGGTCCACACGGGTCTGGTTCTCACTGGCCCAGTCGCCGGCGGACACCGCCAAATCGACAAGCATCTCGCCATCCACGGACGGGTCAAAGACCGCACCGTTTCTGGCATCCATGCCGCGGAGCATGGGAGAGTCGACAGCTTCGACCAGGCATGCCGACACAGCATCGCGAGCATCGCCCATTGCCTTACGCGTTGCCTCACCAAACCAAATATCACGAGCCTCGAAGGAAGACTTGGCACTTGCAAGTTCCCCAGATAATTGCATATCCACATCTCTATAGCGAGCAAGGCGATCAGGTGATACGGCTATGATGCCGGTCAAAGACCTCTTCAACCGCGCGTTCTTCTCCATTACCTCATCGGAAGTGTCGGAAGAAAGCACTTTGCAAGCCACAAGGAGCTCACCGTAACTGGAAAGCTGCTCTTTAAGCGCGCTATATTCCTGGCACTCCCCCTGGATTGTTTTTTGCATACGAACGAGAAGGAGGAGCGCATCTACATACGCAACCTTGCGCGTCCAGGCGCTCGCATCTTCCTCTCTAGCCTTGTTCGCCAGCCTCTTCGATTCGCCCGAATAGCGCGTCGACTTGTCACCTTCACCCGCAAGCGCATAAAGGAGCGCCGCTTCTTGCAAAGCCGCCGACTCGAGCTGATGCTTCGCGGCCTCACGACTAGCGCAAACAACGCCCGGATATCCCGGATAGCGCTGCTTCGTGTTAAAGGAATAATAATCACTAGAGGTGGCATTCTTCAGGGCAGCATCCCAGCCCCTCTCAAAGATCTCCAACGAGGACTTGTTTTCGTTAAAAAAGCGGTTTACCTCATCGTCGGAGATTACTTTGCTGTCCAAGACGATCTTGTAGGCCTTCCTGCGCGTGAGCTCGACGAGCTCGTCGTG
>CAKTWW010000062.1 GCA_934630855.1 uncultured Collinsella sp. | reverse complement strand
AGCAGGAAGCCCAGGAAGTAGAAGGGCACGAGCTGCTTGGTGAGCACCAGGCGGCCGAGCATGGCGAAGCCCATGGCGGGGAGGATGTTGGCCGCGACGCCGAAGCCGTCAAGCACGAACTGCGGAATGAAGTCGAGCATGCCCTGGATCGCGTCAGCGCCCAGATAGAACGACAGCGAGCACAGCAGGAACGCCATGAGGACGCCCGTGGAGCCAATCAGGAAGTGCATCGCGTAGACGCCCTTGAGGTTACCCTGGGCAGAGAAGACATCCGCGCGGTCGACCAGGATCGGCAGGGCTGCGTTCAGGATGTTCTTGATGGCCAGGCACAGCGTGGCGATAGGCATAGCGAGTGCGATGGCAGCCTCGGTGCTCTGGCCCAGCTGGATAGCGAAGGCGCAGGCGAGCACGCCGCCGATCGTCTCATCGGGCGGAACGTAGGCGCCGATGGAGATCGAGCCCATGAACAGCAGCTCCAGGCTCGCGCCAATCGCGAGACCGGACTGCAGATCCCCCAGCACCAGGCCCACGAGCGGGCACAGGACGATGGGACGGAACGCATAGAGCGTACCGAGCTGGTAGTCGAACTTACCAAATGCGGCGATAAGTCCGATGAGGATTGCTTGGGTAAGCATACATCCCCCTTTCCATATGGGACACTACGAAGAGACGGAGCTCTTCGAAATTAACCGCCTAGAGCACGCTGGCGCAGTCAACCTTGGGGTCATCGGCCAGAGGACGGATCTCGACCTCGACGCCACGGTCCAGCATCTCGCGCACATCGGCTTCCTCGGCCGCGGTCAGGAAGATCTGGCGAGAGACCTGACGCGCGTCGGGACGCTTCTCGTCCTTGGGCTTGGTGTTGCCCAGGTTAATCGACTTAATCTGCGGGCAGCCCTCGACCAGCTGCTTTGCCTCGGCGATGGTGGCGACGCAGATAATCATCTTGTACTTGTCGGTCACGCCCGAGTTAATGGCCTCGATGGCGTTCGCCATGTCCTTGATGACGAGCTTGCAGCCGGCAGGCTTGCCCATCTTGAGCGTGGTCTTCCACACCGGGTCGTTGGCGACCTTGTCGCCCACGCAGAAGATGCAGTTAGAACCAAGGCCCTGGACCCAAGAGACTGCGACCTGGCCATGAAGCAGACGATGGTCGACGCGAAGCAGCTGAATCATAATGTGACCCCCCAAAGGTCTGATGCCGTCGAGCGGCGTTGCGGTAGGCGCTGCGGTTTAGAACTCTTCTTCCTCGTCGTCATCGACCAAAAGGTCGTTGACGAACTTCACACGCGTATCGTCCGCAGCGACGATGGCGCGAATCGTCTCATCAACCGGTGCCGACTCATCGGAGAACAGTAGCTGAATGAGCAGCGGAAGGTTCATGTTGGTGACAAGGTAGGTGCGGGGACGCGTCTGGACGATCTTGGTGAACTCGTTGTTCACGCTGCCGCCAAAGAGGTCGGTGCAGACGACGACATCATCGTCGGCAGACATGCCGCCCAGCAGTTTTTGGGCCTCCTCGGCCACGTCCATGCGGTCGTCGACGAACATCGAAAGGTCATGGACGTTGTCGCGAGCACCCGAGAGCAGCTCAATGCTCTCCTTGATGCCGGTAGCGAAGTGCGCATGGCTGGCGATGATGTACTGTCTCATTCTGCAGATCCTTCCGTGATTGATGCGTCCCCGCGCTTGGATTTTAGTAGTCGAACTGGTGATAGTAACGACGATACTTGAGGTTGTGCTTGGTGACCGTCTCGTAGTAGCGGGCCAGGCGGTCAGTCACGAGCACCGTCAGGATCCACGGGGAAACGATGACGCGGAAGTCGTCGTCAAGGCCGGGGATGGCGAACTCGGCGGTGTCGATGATGTTGATGTCGGTGTCGCCGGTCACGCCGCGGGTGAGGAACGCGCGAGCACGCTCGTCGAGCTTGCGGTTCTCGTCCTCGCCCATGAACAGGAACACGGGGACGCCCGGCTCCACGAGCTCCAGGGTGCCGTGGAAGAAGTCGGCGGACGTGATGTAACGGGTGCGCTTCCACTGCATCTCCTCGAGGATACACATCGAGAAGAGGATGGTCTCGCCCCAGAGGGCACCGGATCCGATGAACATGGTGTAGGGCGCGAGGGCGTACTTCTTGGCGAGCTCCTCGGCGCGCGGCTCGAAGCGCTTGCGGATATCGAGCATGTCCTTCCAGATGTCCTTGGTCTGCTCGATGAACAGATCGAACTTGGGGAAGCAGCCGCGACGGTTGAGCAGGCGCAGGCCGAAGCAGTCAGCGAGGTAGTAGCCCTTCTCGCAGCCACCGGAACCATGGTCAGAAGCCATGGCGACGCAGTTCTCGGCACCCACAGCCTGGCCGATGGGACCCTCGGGCTTGGTCATGGCGTAGACGCGCACGCCCATGTCCTTCATCTTCTTGACGGCCTCGAGCACCTCGGGGGTGGTGCCGGACTCGGAGGCGGTGAGCACGACGGACTTGTCGGTCATGCGCTTGTGGCCGGAGACGTTCCACTCGGCGGCGTGGATCAGGTAGACCTCGAGGTCGCGGTCGCCGAACTTGTTCATGAGATACTCGAGCTGCATGAGCTCATCCCAGGTGCCGCCAACACCCATCAGGAACACGGCGTCGTAGCCCTCGTCGGCGACCTTGTCGGCGAGCGCGGTCATCTTCTTGCCGGTCTCGTAGAGCGCCTTGCCGTCCTCGAGGTAGCCCTCCTGGTCGAAATTCATGATCTCGATCTTCTCGGTTTCCTTCATTTGCTTCTCCTTTCTGGGGTTGCCTTAACAATCCCCTATGCCAACGAGCGACAACGCCCGCCTACATTCCGTAACACTCAGCCGCTTTGGCCTTAAGCGTGTTGACCGATTCCTCGTAGCCCTCTGCCTTGACCTCCATTTGCTTGGAGACGGCATCGAGATACGGGTGAACATCCCACGAGTTCAGGCGCTCGGTGACCATTGCCGCCATCGTCTGGAAGAACACCAGGTTGGGAATCGCGGCCAGCAGCGGAGCCACCTGCGGCACCGTGATCTCGTGACCCTTGCCCTTGGGGTGCATGGTCAGCAGGACTGCCTTCTTGGTTACCTTCGACAGCGCGTCGGCGATAGTTGCCAGACGCTCCGACCCTCGAGGATCGTCGACGATAAACACCAGGTAGCCCGGGGTGATCTGCATCTCGGGACCATGGACGAACTCCTCGCCCTCGTGATGCATGGCCGGAATCTTAATGGTCTCGCTCAGCTTGAGCGCCGCCTCTTCGGCAACGCCATAGTTGGGGCCATTGCCCACAACCATGGCCGGAACGTGCTCCGACAACTCGAGCAGATGGTCTTGGACATATGCCTCGGCGGTCTTGCACATTGTGGCGTTGGCCTGGATCGCATCGTTCAGGTCGCTCAGGCGCTGAGCAACTGCATCGGCATCGAGCACACCCAGAGCCTGGCCGCCATAAATGCCAAAGAGAACTAGGTACTCGATGAGCGTTTGGACACCCAAGGTCACAAAGTCCACCGACTCGACGCCCACACCGTAGTCGAGAACGATATCGGCGTGCTCCTTAATGGGAGCCTCGACGTTTGCCGTAAGCGCAACCGCGGCCATATCGTTCGCGCGCATGTAATCGAGCGCCGCAATTGTGTTGGTCGAATAGCCGCTCTGAGAGATGGCAATGTTGAGCGCATTCTGAGGATAGGTATGCTCAGAATCGACGAAGGCCTCAGGCGTCACAACGGACACCTGCATCTGCAGTGCGTCTTGCAGGTAATCGCGGGCACAATCGGCGGCGTGACGGGACGAACCCGAAGCGACGATGCGCAGTGCACCAAAGGATGCGGACTGGAAAATATCGACGAGCTGGCCTACAAGCTCGGACGAACGCTCGAGGTTCTCGTCCATACGCACATGGGCAAGCTGAACGTAATCGAGCATTTTCATCGTCTCACCTCGTAACAAATTATTAGTATTTGATACCAATCACAGTTACAGGTTACGGCTTTTTGATACCTATTTGCCGACTAATCTTTCCCCATCGGCGAACGGTCGATTTTGAACCATGTAAGGTTGTATATACAGCCTGCTCATTGATCAAAATCAGTCAGCATTCCCAACCGTTATGCAAATGCACCAGCTAGTACGTATAGGTATATCCACCCGCATCGCCGCGGTTGAACGACTTGACGTACTCGATCGCCTGCCCACTTGCATCGTAGCTCACGCACTCCAACGTCAAGGCAAGGTCTCCTTGCTCCAAATCGAGCAAGCCTGCGTCGCGTGCTCCCAGCGCCTCGATATTGAGCTTTTCCTGCGCCATGACCGGCTTTCGCCCCAGCATCTCATAGGTCTCGTACAGACTGAAGACCGACACATCGATCTCTTCGATGGTTGGGAACAGCAGACAGGGGATAAGCGCCATCTCGATCGATACGGGGTCGCCGTTTACACAGTTAAGACGTCGAATGGAATAGAGCAGGTCATCCTCGGCAATGCCAAACAAATCGGCATAGTACGGTCCGGCGTAGCGCTTGGAGCGCGCGAGGATACGGACGGACGGCTCGCCTCCCGAGGCGCGGACCGATTCACGGAAGCCGCCCGTACGCTCAAACGTAACGGGCACTTTCTGCGCCACGAAGGCGCCCTTTCCGCGGACGCGACGAATCTGGCCGCGACGGACCAGCTCATCGACGGCACTTCGAATGGTCAGGCGCGTCGTGCCAAACTCGTCGGCAAGTTCATTTTCGGACGGAATCATCGAACCCGTGGGGTATATGCCGCGCTCGATACGTTCCTCAATGCGACGTCGAATGCGCATATAAACCGGAGTGGCATCTACTGTTTCAGCCATTGTTCACCTGCCACGCTCCTCATGCCATTCTTTTCACCGTTATCGGCAAAGCGGAACTTCGTGGGCAAAATCACCGATTTGCAATGCTCCACAAAGCGCATGTCTTTATCAAACTCAATCGTGCTTTCGTAGAACACCGGCGTCCCCTCTTCTTGTTGGAGAAGCTCGGCCTCCTCGGCGTTCAAGCGCGAGATCGAGATATGCTCACGTCCATGCTCAACGCGCACGCCACCCTCTTTGAGCAAGACGTCATAGAGGCTCTCGTGCTCAAAATCATGGTCGGGAAGCGACGGGCAAAGCGACAGATTGACATGGGCCGTTTCGATTGACGCCGGCTCGCCCTCAATGAGACGGACGCGCTGCATGCGGAGCAAGGGAGCGCCTACGGCCACCCCAAGTTTGTCGGCAAGCGCCTCGTCTGCCTCGACAGTCTCGGTGGAAACCAAGCGAGAAGAGGGGTGCAGGCCGGCAGTTCGCACGGCATCGGAAAAGTTGTACGTTTCCTGGAAGATATTTAGCGGTTTGGGAGGACACACATACGTACCCGATCCGCGGCGGCTCTCGAGCGTTCCGCACGAAATAAGCCGCGTGATGCCAGCACGTAACGCCGTACGCGAAACGCCGATATCTTCGCACAGTACACGCTCGGCCGGCAGGCGATCGCCGCCGGCAAGCTGATGGTGCTGGATGTACCAAAGAATTCCCTCAACAGCACGATCTTTGGGGGGAATTGCATAAGATTCGCCTGCCATTGCACAGACTCCTCATTCAGAAACGTATGTCGCCAGAATTAGGCCAGCCCTCCCATGGCATCAAACTCGGCCTTGATTTTCTCGGCGACATTCCGATACGACTTATATAGGCTTGAATCGCGTTTGACTTCGTCGGTCATAACGGGAATCTCTAATTTAGAAACCTCGTCTTTTCCCGTCTGGACCGCCACAACAACACCCATACCAAGACACATATTACGCTTGGCAGCGTTTATTTTTGCCGCCTTCGCGGGATTTGCCAGAATACGCTGGGCAAATTCCTGTTTTGAAGGCGTCTCGTCAGCTTCCGGGTCACCCGCCTCGGCCACCTCGCACTGCAGCACATCCGCATAGTCAAAGATCTTCGGCTGCGCGCCACGCTGATGCACAGCCCACTTGCGACGCGTGGCATCCTGGTAGATAGCAGGCAAAAACGTAAACCGCGGCGGGTCCAAAATCGTATCGGTAATGGTAAACACACCGGGGTCAAAGGCATCCTGCTGGTTTTTCTTCTTGAACAGCCCCATATCAGCCTCCCGAACTAGCATTAAACAACTCAAGCTGAATATAGCACCAATTTGAAGCTGCAACGGCAACCCTTCGGTACACGGCGGCAATCACGCGCTCAGCGGAAGAGTTTACGGGCGAGGGCCGGGGTGCCTGCTTTGTTTTGAGAAGTGGGCTTCGCGAACTTCTCAAAACAAAGCAGGCACCCCGGCCCCGGCGATGTATTTCGGGCTGACCAATGTTGGATGCACGGCCCACAAGGCAGCATCAGCAAAGTCCCTATTACATAAAAAAGAATCAGCCCCCGCAGATCGAAACGGTCGAGAGGGCCGCCTCCGGGCGGGTGCCTTCCTCTGAGAAGTTCGCGAAGCCCACTTCTC
>CAKTWW010000061.1 GCA_934630855.1 uncultured Collinsella sp. | reverse complement strand
GGGCCTCGGGGGCGTTCGGCTAGCTGCGGGAACGGTCTATCCGCTCAACGTGTTCGGCTGAGATCGGAAATCAACCCACCACAAAGGAGCTGACCTTCTGCCTCGGCCTTCAAAGATCTCAATCTGTAACATCTGGGCGGATAAATCGGCTCTATCTGTTACAGATCGAGACAAAAGGCAGGCGTCGGGATGACCATCTCAATCTGTAACACTAAGACGACTTTTAACGGTCTAGATGTTATAGATCGAGATGAACCACTGGGTCAGGCCAAAACCACCACAAAGGTGCCTGCCCCCTTTGTGGTGGTTAGGGGAGGAGCTTCATGGCGGCGTCGTAGGCGGTGCGCTCGTAGGTGTCGTCGAGGGGTTTGAGCGGCAGCAGAGCCATGGCCTGGGCATCGCCGCGGCGCTCGAGGGCGTGGGCGATCAGCCAGTCGGCGAGTTCGGGGTTCTTGGGTAGTGCTGGTCCGTGCAGATACGTGCCGATGACGCCCTTGTAGATGAGACCCTCAAAGCCATCGTCGCCGTTGTTGCCGGTGCCCGTGACGACGGACGTTCCGAGCGGTGTGGCGTCGGCGTCCAGCAGCGTGCGGCCGCCGTGGTTCTCGAATCCCACGAAAGGCTCGGGTGCCAGGTCGGTCTTGACGGCGAAGTTGCCGATCAGGCGGTCGGAGCCGCGCACGGTCTCGGCGGCAATGACGCCCAAGCCTTCGATGCGATCCTCGCCCATGTAATACGAGCGGCCAAGCAGCTGGTAGCTGCCGCAGATGGCAAGCAGCGAGCCGCCATCCTCAACGTAGGCAGCGACCTTGTCTTTTTGGGCAAGCAACTCGTGCGCCACGGCCAGCTGGTCGCGGTCGGAACCGCCGCCCATCATAACGATATCGGCGTCGGTAAGATCGAGCGTCTCGCCCATGCGGACCTCGTCCACGCGTACGGGAATGCCGCGCCAGGCGCAACGGCGCTCGAGCGCGATGACATTACCGCCGTCGCCATACAGATTGAGAGCATCGGGATACAGGTAGACGATGCGCAGCGGGCGTGAAAGCTCGGCCGGCGCGATATCGGCGGGGAGGGCGCTGCCATCGGCGCGCGTTGCAGCATGGGCGGCGACCGTGTCAGCATTGGCGTCCTTCAGCCCGTCGAGTTCCTTGACCAGCGGCGGGAAGGCCGTGTAGTTTGCGACGGCATAGAAGGTATCGCCGGCGGCCTCGTCTGCCACGGCGCCAATTGCCTGTGCGACGTCCGAAATAATCGCGGCGTCGATACCGGCGTACTTTAAACGTACCTGCATGTCGTGCGCACGCGTGCCGCCGGCAAAGGCGACAAGCCCCGGCGTATCGGCGATGCGCTCAAAGTCGACGTCGTAGATCCACGAGACATCGTGGCCGTCGGCGCTGTTGTCGTTGAGGAAGAAAGCACAGAGCCTGCCACCTGCTGTCTTAATGGACTGGATCTGGCGGTCGAAGCCCACGGGATTCTTGGCAAGGTTGGCCTCGACGGTACGGCCGGCAATATCCCAGTGACCCATGCGACCGCCTGCAGGCACGTAGGCGTCGAGCGTGGGCTGCAGATGCGCCGTGTCGACGCCCAGCTCGCGCGCGGCAAAGAAGGCTGCGGCAACGTTATAGACCATGTACAGGCCGTTGTAGCGAGTGGTAATGTGTGCGGCAGCCGCGTCGGGTGCAGCCCCAAAGACCAGGTCAAAGCCGTAGCCGTCGCAGCCGAGCTCCACGCCCGTCACACGACGGACGAGCGCGGGGCGCGCCCAGCCGCACGAGGGGCAATGGTAGGCGCCGAGCTGGCCGTACTGTACGTAGTCGTACTCCAGCGGCGCGTTGCACTGCGAGCAAAAACGCGAGTCGCTAATGCGGTCGGACTCGGTGTTGGTGGCGCCATCGATGCCAAAGGCAATGCTCGCGTTGGGAACACGCGCGGCAATCGAGGCGCACAGCGGGTCATCGGCGTTGTAGATGAGCGTCGTTGTCGGCGAGAGCTCCAATGCATGGGCGATGACGTCCTGAGTATGGTCGATTTCGCCGTAGCGGTCCAGCTGGTCGCGGAACAGGTTGAGCAGTACAAAGTACGTCGGCTTGAGCTTGGGCAGAACACGCACGGTGTAGAGCTCGTCGCACTCAAAGACGCCCACGCGCTTGTCGCTGCCGGCGCGCTTAAGTCCGCTGCGTGCCTCGAGCAGCGCGCCCACCACGCCCGGCTCCATATTGTTGCCGGCGCGGTTGCACACCACGGTGGCACCGCTGGCGGCAACGGCGTCGGCGATCAGATTCGAAGTGGTGGTCTTGCCGTTGGTACCGGTAATCACCACGCTGCGGTCGACGAGGCCCGAGAGGTTGCTCAGCAGCTCGGGGTCAATCTTCATGGCGATGCGGCCGGGAAGCACGCCGCCCTGGCGCTTAAGGACGGAGCGCAGCCCCCAGCGAGCGATATCGCTCGAGGTGCACGCGAGAGATGAGCGGAGGTTCATAAAACCATTCCTAACGTTAATGACATGGTCGGGGCGAGCGCGTCACTAAAAGCCGTAGCGGCGCGCAAACTCCTGGGCAAGCTGCGAAACGTCTTCGCAGGCGTTGGCCCAGTGGGCAAAGTCGGGGGTGTCCGAGATAATACCGTCGGCTTCCCAAACCGCCTGATGCGAAAGGTCCCAGGGATCGCGCGGTTCGGGGCGGCAGGGAAGATACGGCGTCTGGTACACCGGATTCAGCAAGAAGAATGCACCGCCCTCGCAGCGGTTGGCAAACTCACGCAGCGCGCGCGTCGCCGGACGCATCTTGTTTGTTTTGAACAGTAGAATCGTGCGGGCGAGCAGGTACCAGGGGGAGTTTTCGAGCGCATCGGCTCCCATCTGCTCCTCGAGCTGGTGGGCCAGGGCAAAAAAGCCGTCCTGGTCTTCCAAGCGGGCGAGGGCAAGCAGCATGGTACCGGCGGCTCGGGTGGGATAGCCTTCTGCCTTAAGAACGCGGCGGGAATAGTTTGCGGCGGCGCGGTAGCGGGCGCTTGCCATGCACAGCTGCGAGATGGCCTCGAGCGTGTGGAGCCACCCGATAAGGGCCGGCTCGCTCACGGTGAGGTCGGCTGTCGTGACGCCGTCTGCCAACACGTTGTTGGCCCAATAGTGCGGGGCCTCCATATCAAACCCGGGCACGCTTTGCTGCAGGTAATCGGTCGTGCTCGCTTCGAGCTTCATCAGATCGCCCAGGCAGGCATCGACGGGCGTATCGGCCAGGATGATGGCGAGCAGCTGGGCGTCGACGGCCAGCGCATCGACGCGAACGATCTTGAGCAACTCATCGCGCATGTCGTCGAACAGGCGATTGCGCGTCTGCTCGAACTCCTCGTCGCTGCCCATGTCCTCGATACGGCGAAGCTCGTCAAGCAAATGACGATGAACGCCGGCGTAGGACAGCAGCGCTTGGGCATGCTCGGTCTGCGCATACTTTTGAGGGTTTGCGCTTATGTCAGTATGGACAAGTTCGCGTGCTGCATCGGTGAGCTCGGGGTGCGATGCCAAGTAGGTGCGCTCCAGATAGGCGGGGATGTAGACGCTCGGATCCATTAGAGGTCTCCTCCCTTAAACGGCAGGCCCTGCTCGGCCGCGCGCAGGATGCGCTCGTCGATCTGGGAGCGCACGATGTCGTTGGTGGCGACCCAGGCGGCAAAGCTGGCGTTATCGGGGGCACCCAGGCCCTCCTGCAGCACCGGCGTCGCCTCGGACAGGGCGAGGACGAGCTCGTCGGTGGAGCCTGCACCAACGTTGACACGGGCATAGATGCCATCGGGAAACTCGGTTTGGAAGTAGAGCGCCTCGGCCGCGTGCGGGCACGAGCGCGCCAGAATGCGCAGGTAGTGCTCGGCACCCTCGTAGTCCAGCTCGCGCCAGGCAGCGCTCATCAGCGCGATGAGCGTCCACGGGTCCAAGTCGCGCTCTGCGTCCTTGGGGCGGCGGCGCAGCGGCGTGTTGGCAAGATAGGGCACGGAGTGCGCGGAGCGAAAACGCTTGAGCTCCTCGGCAGGGAATTCGAGCTTTGCCATGGCGAGCATCGCGGTATGGCGGACGCCGGCGGGATCGTTGGGAGCGAAGTCCAAGCTGCGATTCGCAGCATCCAGTGACATGCGGTAGCGGCCGCTAATGAGGGCGCGCGATGCCAAGGCGGCAAGCCAGCGCAGGTAGGGACGGCGGGTCAGGTCGCCTGCGGCCTCACGCTCGTAGGGGTCCTGCGCCGAGGCGATCTTGAACGCCAGGTCGTGCTCCACCTCGTCGCACTTGGACACCAGGTACTGTACGTATTCCTCGTTGGATTCGGCGGTGAGGGCCGTTAGCATGCGCTGCGCATCCCAGTTGGCCGGATCGAGTGCTGCCGCCTCGCGAAGCATGTTCTCGGCAGCCGCCTCTTCCTGTTCGGCCTGGGCGTCGTCGGGGATGAAGGGAATTCGGTAGTCGACGGCTTCGACCACCTTGGCAATCAGGTGCCCGGCGCGGTCGCGGTCGTGCACGATGAGCGGCGCGGGGTTACGGGTGAACTGTTCCATCAGACGCTCGACGGCAGGGCCGTCGGTGAGCGGGATATTGTCGCGGCGCAAGGCCTCAAGAACGAGGCGATGGCAATCCTCTTGAATGGGATCGAATGCCATGGAGCCTCCTTTGCTGCGGTTAGGGTTCAAATGTCTCTAATATAACGTCCTAGTTTACCCGCATGTGGCGTGCCGGGGGTGCCTCGCTTGGACATGCACTGTTGCACCACGAAGGCGGCTGTCACACAGGCGTCTGCGTGTCGGTAAAGCAGCTGGTATCACGGTGCCGTAAACGGTCGATTTTGAGCGGTGAACGGCGTGCGTTTTGGAGGAAACCGGCGACGGAAATCGAGTCTGTCCAACCTTGATAAAACGTTTGCCCAGCTTGGGACGATAGACGCAATGCAAGGGATCTCAGGGATAGAAAAAACGTTTCATCATTGGAAGCTTTGGGTGAATATCTGACCAATCAAAAAGGTAAAATAATGCATGTCCGAGCGTTGAGACGTTTAGACATCGCGCGTCGTCATCGCCGACGGTGCGCAAACACGGTCCTGACGGAGCCAATCGGGTGCTCCGTTATATACACAAGTCTAAGAGGGGCTTGTTTAGGAGGCACAGTATGGGACGTTTTACCAATCCTCGCGATCTGTACTTTGGTGAGGGCGCTCGCCACGAGGTCAAGAACCTCAAGGGCAGCAAGGCCATCATCGTGACCGGTGGCGGCTCCATGCGCCGCGGCGGTTTTCTGCAGGACGTTGAGGCCGACCTTAAGGAAGGCGGCTTCGAGGTCAAGCTGTTCGAGGGCGTCGAGTCCGATCCGTCCATCGAGACGGTCATGAAGGGCGCCGAGGCCATGCGCGAGTTCGAGCCCGACTGGATTATCGCCATCGGCGGCGGCTCGCCCATCGATGCCGCTAAGGCCATGTGGGTCTTCTACGAGTATCCCGAGGAGTCCTTCGACAACATCATCCAGCCGTTCAGCTTCCCCGAGCTGCGCCAGAAGGCTCATTTCTGCGCTATCTCCTCGACCTCCGGCACCGCTACCGAGGTCACCGCGTTCTCCGTCATTACCGACTACGCCAAGGGCATCAAGTACCCGCTGGCCGACTTCAACATCACCCCTGATGTCGCCATCGTCGACCCCGAGCTCACCTACACCATGCCCGCCAAGCTGTGCGCTCACACCGGCATGGATGCTCTGACCCACTGCATGGAGGCCTACGTTTCTACCTTCGCCTCTATGTTCACCGACGCCAACGCTCTGCACGGCATCCGCGAGATCGTCGAGTGGCTGCCCAAGTCCTATGCTGGCGACCATGAGGCCCGTCAGCACATGCACGAGGCTCAGTGCATCGCCGGTATCGCCTTCTCCTCGGGCCTGCTCGGCATCGTTCACTCCATGGCTCACAAGACCGGTGCCGCCTTTGAGAACGGCCACATCATCCACGGTGCTGCTAACGCCATGTACCTGGGCAAGGTCATCCAGTGGAACTCCAAGGACCCGCGTGCTGCCGAGCGTTACGCTTACGTGGCCAAGGAGATCCTGCATCTTCCCGGCGAGACCAACGAGGAGCTCATCGCTGCGCTCGTCCAGAAGATTCGCGACCTCAACGACCAGCTCAACATTCCGCAGTCCATCAAGGATTACGCGAACGGTGGCGTGAAGGTCGACGCCGAGAACCCGCAGATGGTTTCCGAGGAGGAGTTCCTCGCCAAGCTGCCCGAGATCGCCGCGAACGCCGAGACCGATGCCTGCACGCCGGAGAACCCGCGTGAGACCAAGGCTGCCGACTTCGAGAAGATCCTCAAGGCCTGCTACTACGACACCGACATCGATTTCTAATCGACTCTTGTTATCGTAACGAGGGGCTCCGCACGTATCCGTACGGAGCCCCTTTCTTTTTAATTATTAGAGAATGGGATAAAAATGGCTGCAATCTTCAATAGCCCCAGCAAGTACATCCAGGGCCCGGACGAGCTGGCCAAGCTCGGCTCCTATGTCGAGCCGCTCGGCGCTAAGGCCCTCGTCATCGTGACGCCTTCGGGCAAGAAGCGCGTCGGTGCCAAGATCGAGGGCGG
>CAKTWW010000060.1 GCA_934630855.1 uncultured Collinsella sp. | reverse complement strand
ATGCGGGCATCGCCAAGTGGTAAGGCATCAGCTTCCCAAGCTGACACTCGCGGGTTCGAGTCCCGTTGCCCGCTCCATTCGAATTTCAGGCACGGCAACGTTTCGTTACCGTGCTTTTTTCAATAAAGCGCCGGGACTCGAACCCGACAGGGTGCGAGCGTCAAGCAAACGCGAAGCGTTTGTAGCGAGCAGGCGAAGGCGCCGGCAGGCGCCTGAAGCCGGTGCGTATTTGCGAAGCAAATACGCGGACGTCCCGTTGCCCGCTCCACCGAGCGCGGCAGATTTCGGGAATGGAAGATTCAACCGGCTTTACCCTTGCGCTTTTACGAACCCGGATTCGCCGACCACAGCCGGTGCGTATTTGCGAAGCAAATACGCGGACGTCCCGTTGCCCGCTCCATCAGCAAAGGGAGACGTCGGGATAGCCAATTCAACGAAGTCTCCCCCAGCGGCTCTGTGAATTCGAAGATCTCGTCTGAAGCCGGTGCGGATTTGCGAAGCAAATACGCAGACGTCCGCATGCCTGCCCCGACAAAATGTTAGGTTGATGCCTGTTGTCCATGCGGGCACCTGCGCACGGTACAATAGTCGAGTTACGACCAACGTGCCAATAACCAAAAAGGAGCCGCTATGATCGATCGCTATACCCGCCCGGAGATGGGACACATCTTCTCCCTCGAGAACAAGTACGCCATTTGGCAGGAGATCGAGGTCTTGGCCTGCGAGGCCCAGGCGGAGCTCGGCAAGATCGGTATTTCCAAAGACGAGGCCCAGTGGATTCGCGACCACGCCAACTTTGAGAAGGCAAAGGTTGACGAGATCGAGGAGGTCACGCGCCACGACGTCATCGCCTTCCTGACCAACATGAAGGAGTACATCGACGCCGACGTTCCCGAGGGCGAGCCCAAGCCTAGCCGCTGGGTTCACTACGGCATGACCAGCTCCGACCTGGGAGACACGGCTCTGTGCTATCAGCTCACCCAGGCCTGCGACCTGATCATCGAGGACGTCAAGAAGCTCGGCGAGATCTGCAAGCGTCGCGCCTTCGAGGAGCGCAACACGCTCTGCGCCGGCCGCACTCATGGCATCCACGCCGAGCCGATGACCTTCGGTATGAAGTTTGGCTCTTGGGCATGGGAGCTCAAGCGCGACCTTGATCGTCTTGAGGACGCCCGCAAGAACGTCGCCTTCGGTGCCATCTCTGGTGCCGTCGGCACCTACAGCTCCATCGAGCCGTTTGTCGAGGAGTATGTCTGCGAACACTTGGGTCTGGTCCACGATCCGCTCTCCACGCAGGTCATCAGTCGCGACCACCATGCCTACCTTGCCGGCGTGCTCGCTACCACGGCAGCCACCTGCGAGCGTATTGCGACCGAGGTCCGCAACCTGCAGAAGACCGATACACTCGAGGCCGAGGAGCCGTTCCGCAAGGGTCAAAAGGGCAGCTCCGCTATGCCGCACAAGCGCAACCCCATCACCATGGAGAAGGTCTGCGGCCTGTCGCGCGTCGTGAAGTCCAATGCTCAGGTCGCCTTCGACAACGTCGCCCTGTGGCACGAGCGCGATATTTCGCACTCCTCTGCCGAGCGCGTCGCCCAGGCCGACTCCTTCATCGCCCTTGACCATATGTTCCAGTGTCTCATCCGCGTCATCGACGGCCTGCAGCTGTATCCGGCGCGCATGATGGCCAACCTCAACAAGACCCGCGGCCTCATCTTCTCCTCCAAGGTGCTGCTGGCCCTCGTCGATACGGGCATCACCCGCGAGGACGCCTATGCCATCGTGCAGGAAAACGCCATGGCCACCTGGCATGAGGTGCAGGATTGCGTCTCCGGCCCCACCTTTAAGGAGCGCCTCGAGGCCGATCCGCGCTGCACCGTCAGCCAGGAGAAACTCGACGAAATCTTTGACCCGTGGGACTTCCTCACCCGCATCGATACGGTCTTCGATCGCCTGGAGCAGCTGAGCTTCGAGTAGGCTCGAGCGTGACATTAACTTGTTTGGGCGCTTTGCTGGTAATGTGTGTTGCCGGCAAAGCGCCTTGTTGTATCCGAGAATAGACAGCGATAATAAATGACTTACCGTGCATTTGAGAGGGGACCGCATGATTAGTTTCGATTACAAACCTCAGGGTGTATGCTCTCGCAATATCCACCTCAATCTTTCCGACGACGGCAGCAAGGTGCTGGGTGTCGAGTTTACCGGCGGCTGCGACGGCAACCTCAAGGCTATCTCCAAGCTGGTCGAGGGAGCTCCTGCCGACCGTGTGATCGAGGTTCTCGCCGGCAATACCTGCGGCATGAAGAAGACCTCTTGTGCCGATCAGCTCACACGCGCCATCGAGGCCGCCCGCGCCGAGAACGCCTAATGGGTAGCTCCGATCGCTTTAAGAACGGAATAACGCGCCGAGGCTTTGTTTTTGGCGGCGCCGCCACGGGTGCCGCCACGCTGCTTGCGGGATGCTCGTCAAAATCTGGCACCAGCGACGACGCTGCCGGCGAGCCACAGGTCATCAAAGACGATTCCAAGATTATCTCGATTACCGATGAGTATGAGGCTGTCGACATCGATCTTGAGCCTACTGCCTCGTGGACGCTGCCGCTTGGCACGCTGCTGTACTACTGCGACGGTAATCTGTCCGCGGCAATGATGGCGCCCGCCTCGGCGCAGCATGCCAATACGCTCGGTGTGCTCAGTCTGAGCGATGGTTCCCTGACGACGTTGGTCGAAGACCCCGTCGAGGGCACGGGCTATGCGTTTTATGATGTCCGTGCGACCGACAGTGTGTTTGCATGGATTGAGATGGACTATGCGAACTCCGCGTGGAAACTCTACGCTCAGGGGCTTTCGGGGGTGTCGCTTTCCGGTAATGCCGTCGAGCTCGATCGCGGCGGCAAGGATTACGACCCGCCGCTCTTTACCGCATATGGGTCATCGGTTATCTGGTACAAAATGCCTGCGTCGGGCGGCTCCAAGACAAGTAGCGACTCGTTTTGCTATCGTCAGTCGGTCGACGAGTCCAAGCCCGAGGTTATTTGGAAGTCGACGGGTCGTTTTGCATCTGCACCGCGTGTGAGCGACGGCATCTTGACCATTTCACCGCGCGTGCGCAACGACGAGGGCGTCTATTACGGTATGACGGCGATTGATTTGACCGACGGCAATAACACCAAGCGCGCTCAGTTGGTGCTTCCCTCGTCGGTATCCCCCTTTGAGGCCGTCTACATGGGCGATACCTTCGTGTTTTCCATTGAGGCAACCTATAACGGTGTCGGCAGCTTGGGCAACATGGGCACGTATATCGGCAACGAGGGCGGTCCCTATCTCTTTTTGTCGCGCGAGCCGCTTGCATGTGCCGCGGGGAGAAAGAACAAGTACTTGGTTAAGGTTCAGGCGTCTCATTTTCTGATCAACACATCGGCGAAGACCTATGGGTCGCTACTGTCTCCCGATCGTGCCCTCGAGTATGGCGATTACCCTGCTACAGCGGGTGAATCGGATGCGTTTTTGACGTACGCCACAGTTCGAAATAGCCAGGGCGTGCCCGAGACGGTTACGGCCCGTCTGTTTTCTCTTTAGTCTACGTGGGGTTAAAAAGGCGCCGACGGGGGAATAAGCGCGTTGTAACTATGAGTACCGCCCGCCGAGCTGTCGCGTCCATGCGATGTCCGGCGGGCTCAGGTGCGTTAAAATGGGCTTGTTCTTAGCTAATTGAGACAGGGGGGCCGTGTTATGGCTTCAGATGCAAAAAAGATTCTGCTGGTCGAGGATGAGAAGGCAATCCGTGACGCTGTCGCAGCCTATCTCGAGCGTGAGGGTTACTGGGTTGTGGGCGTCGGCGACGGCCAGTCCGCGATCGAGGAGTTCGAGAAGCACCAGTTCGATCTGGTCGTGCTCGACCTCATGCTCCCCAAGATTCCCGGCGAGCGCGTCTGCCGCACTATTCGCGATACCTCCGATGTGCCCATTATCATGCTTACGGCCAAGGGTGAAATCGAGGACCGCATTATCGGTCTTGAGCTGGGCGCCGATGACTACCTGATCAAGCCCTTCTCGCCGCGCGAGCTCGTCGCCCGCGTGCGCGCTCTGTTCCGCCGTGCCCATCAGGCCGACGAGCCGGCAGTCGAGGTACTCGACTTCGGCGACCTGGTCATTGATATTTCGGGCCACAAGATTTTGGTCGAGAACAAGGAAGTCGATCTGACCGCTTCCGAGTTTAAGCTGCTCACCACGCTTGCTCGTCATCCCGGTCGCGTCTATAACCGTATGGAGCTGGTCGAGAAAGTGCTCGGCTATGACTTTGAGGGCTATGAGCGCACCATCGACAGCCACGTGAAGAACCTTCGCGCCAAGCTGGGCGACGATCCCAAGAAGCCCAAGTGGCTCTACACCGTCCACGGCGTTGGCTATCGTTTTGAGGCTCCTGCCAAGACTGACAAGTCGGACGAGAAATAGGGAAATCACATATGACACCTGCCCGCTTTGAAATTGGACAAAAGCACAAGCAGGAGAACGAGGCGGGTTCCAAGGCAAGTTGGAACACGCCTCGTTCCGATTCGCGGCCGACGATGAGCTATCCCTCTCGAATGGCCCTGGCTTTTGCCCTGACATCGCTCATGACGGTATTGGTGCTGGTGGGTGTTGTCTCGGTCGTGTGGGGTACGGTGTTTTCCGATTACACGCGTTCCAACATCGTTGAGATTGCCAACTCCGCGGCCGAAAAACTGGCGACATCCTATGATGAAAACGGCAGCTGGACGGCCGAGGAACTGCGCACCGTTGCCACATCGAGCCTGGTGTCCGATGACCTGGGTATGCAGGTCGTCAATAAAAAGGGCGTGATCGTCTACGACGATTCCTGGCCTTCGGCAAGCGCCACTGCCGACGTACGCGAAAACCAGGCGGCGACTGATGGGTCGACCGGCAAAAGGGCTTCGCATAGCCCCGTTTCGTCGGCTCCCACCGGATCGGACAGTGTTGCCAACGTCGAGATCGTAACGTCTTCCGGCGAGCATGTCGGACAAGTGAAGCTGTGGGCCATCGGCTCCGACGCCCTACTCACCAAGGCAGACTCCGCGTTTAGAGAGAAGACCTTTAACGCCATGGCGCTCGCCGCGGTTGTGGCCGTTTGCATCTCGGTCGTTATCGGAGCGCTTATGTCGCGCATGCTCACCAAGCCGATCCATCGCATTACCAGCACCGCCAAGCAGATTCGCGACGGAGACCTGTCCGCTCGCACGGGCCTGCGCGGTGACGACGAAATCGACCAGCTGGGCGAGACATTCGATGAGATGGCCACGTCGCTCGAGAAGGATATGAAGCACGAGAAGCGTTTGACTTCGGACGTCGCGCACGAGCTGCGCACACCTTTGATGGCGATGCTCGCGACGGTCGAGGCCATGCAGGACGGGGTATATCCCACCGACGACGAACATTTGGAGACGGTTGCCTCCGAGACACGCCGTCTGGCACGCCTGGTGCAGCAGATGCTCGATTTGTCGCGTATGGAAAATAGCACCGCGCCGCTCAATCTGGAGCCGGTGGATATGGTGCCGTTCGTGCGATCGATCGTGAATGGCCAAGAGCGCCTGTTTGCCGACCGCGATTTGCGCCTGCGCTTTGCGGACGAGACCCAGGGTCACGACGATGTCGTCGAGGCCGATCCCGATATGATCACGCAATGCGTCATCAACCTTATGAGCAACGCCATGCGCTACACCCCCGAGGGCGGTTGGGTCGTGGTTTCGGTACTCAGCGACCGCAAGCATGTTAGTATCGCCGTTTCGGATACGGGCATCGGTATCGCCAAGGACGACCTGTCGCGCATCTTCGGTCGCTTTTGGCGTGCCGACGCCAGCCGTGCCCGCGAGGCGGGCGGCCTAGGTGTGGGCCTTGCCGTGACCAAGCAGATTGTCGAGCGCCATCATGGCTACATTTCTGTGGAGTCGGAGCTTGGAAAGGGTACGACTTTTACGATTCATCTGCCTCGCGAGCACACGGCGGACGCGGCATCTACTACAATGGAGCACTAGCTTTTCGCTACTCGGTGAAGGAGGGGTCTTGTCCCTGCCGCTCCGAGTTTGCGAAAACATGCGGGAAAGAACCCGCATCACTGTCGTATTTTGGTAAGGAGTGACTCACGTGACAACGATGGAACGTCGTCCGGATTCCCGTGGCAAGGTTCGTGATATCTACGATGCCGGCGAAAACCTGCTGATGGTCGCCACCGACCGCATTTCTGCGTTCGACTTCATTCTTCCCGACGAGATTCCGTTTAAGGGAGAGGTGCTCAACCGCATCTCGGCATTCTGGTTCGATAAGTTTGCCGACATCGTCCCCAACCATCTCGTCTCCATCGACCCGGCGGATTTCCCCGAGGAGTTTGCCGAGTATCGTGACTATCTCGCCGGCCGTGCCATGCTGGTTAAGAAGGCCCAGACGATTCCTATCGAGTGCATCGTTCGCGGCTATCTGACCGGTTCGGGCAAGAAGACCTATGACGAGAACGGCACCGTTTGCGGTATCCAGCTGCCCGAGGGTCTGACCGAGGCCTCTAAGCTTCCCGAGCCTCTGTTCACCCCGTCCACGAAGGCCGAGATCGGCGACCACGACGAGAATATCTCGTTCGAGCGTTGCTGCGAGATTGTAGGCGAGGACATCGCCACGCAGATTCGCGACCTGTCCCTCAAGATCTACAAGGCTGCCGCCGAGTATGCTGCGACCCGTGGCATCATCATCGCCGATACCAAGTTCGAGTTTGGTGTCATCGATGGCAAGGTCACGCTGATCGACGAGTGCCTCACGCCCGACTCCAGCCGTTTCTGGCCTGCCGCCAGCTACGAGGAGGGCAAGATCCAGCCCAGCTACGACAAGCAATTCGTCCGCAATTGGCTCAAGGCCAACTGGGATATGACGGGGGAAACCCCGCACCTGCCCACCGAGGTCATCGATGGCACGTCCGAGCGCTATCGCGAGGCCTTCCAGATCAT
>CAKTWW010000059.1 GCA_934630855.1 uncultured Collinsella sp. | reverse complement strand
ACGGGGGAAACCCCGCACCTGCCCACCGAGGTCATCGATGGCACGTCCGAGCGCTATCGCGAGGCCTTCCAGATCATCACGGGCTCCCAGTTCACAAGCATGAAGGAGAACGCATAAGTGAGTACCCGAAGCGCCACGAACAAGCGCACGCAATCCCACGAGGTCACCGGGGTTGCGCGCAAGTCCGCCGCATCCGCTAAGCCCGCCCGTCAGGCTGCCAGCTCTGTCCGCGTCGTGCCGGCTTCGTCTAAAGCCCGTCGTAAAGAGCTCGAGAAGGGTGAAAACCTGGAAGGCCTTTCCAAGGAGGAGAAGCGCGCCCGCAAGGCAAAGCAGCGTGCCAAGGAGGACCGCATCTACACGGTGTCGAATATCCTTCTTAAGCAGGATGAGGACTACACCAAGCGTCGCCGTATTTGGTGGGCTGTGCTCGCCATCGGCATGGTGCTCGTCGTGGCAATTTGGGCTTCGCTCTACTTCGCTCCCGGCGGCGCGGTGTCCAGTCCCGTCCAGATGGTCGGCATCGTTTTGTCCTACGTCATCATCCTGGGCGACTTCATCTATGACTTCGCTCGCATTCGTCCCCTGCGCAATATGTATCGCGCACAGGCCGAGGGTATGTCCGACAACAAGCTCAACGCTCTTATTGAGCGTTCGGCTGCCGAGGAGGACAAGAAGGACTCCAAGAAGAAGTAGCGTTTGCATCCATACTTATCGCTAAGATATAAGGCGCGTCGTTTTTTGCGGCGCGCCTTTTACTGTTCTATAGATAGATGGAGTGGCACATGATTCGAGCTGCCCTGACGGTCGAAGAGGCTCTGGAGGGTATGAAGGCCCTGCAGCCCAAGATAAAAAACTATGCGCGCCTGGTTGTCCGCAAGGGCGTAAACGTCAAGCCCGGCCAGGAGGTCGTTGTTCAGTCTCCGGTCGAGTGCGCGACATTTGCCCGCGTAGTGGTCGCGGAGGCCTATGCCGCCGGTGCTGGCCACGTGACGGTCATTTGGGCTGATGATGCCGTGACGAGGCTCACGTACGAGCATGTCGAGAAAAGCTATTTTGAGCAAACGCCCGAGTGGAAGCGCCTGCAGCTGGATTCCCTGGCCGAGGATAGCGCCTGCTTCATCTTTATCGAGGGCGCGGATCCTGCGGCGCTCAAGGGCATCGACCCCGCCAAGCCCGCTGCGGCATCCAAGGCGAGGAATACGCAGTGCAAGGTTTTCCGCCGTGGACTGGATTACAACATCAATCCGTGGTGTATCGCCGGCGCTCCGGTCGTGGCATGGGCGCGCGAGGTGTTCCCGGGCGACGCCGATGAGGTTGCCATCTATAAGCTGTGGAACGCGATTCTGCACACCGCTCGTGCCGATGGCCAGGACCCGGAAAGCGACTGGGAGCTCCATGACGCGGCGTTCGAAAAGAACCTGCGTTTCCTGAACGACAATCATTTCGATTGCCTGCATTACACCGCTGCAAATGGAACCGATCTGACGATTGGCATGACGAAAGGTCACGAGTGGGCTGGCGGCAAGGGCAAAACGCCCGATGGGCACCCCTTCTTCCCCAACATCCCCACCGAGGAAGTCTTCACCTCGCCTGATCGGATGCGTGCCGACGGTATCGTGTACTCGGCTATGCCGCTTATCCACCACGGCAATAAGGTCGACGATTTTTGGATTAAGTTCGAGGGCGGCCGTGTGGTGGACTACGACGCCCGCGTTGGCAAGACAACGCTTGCGAGCATCATTGACACCGATGAAGGCGCTGCTCATCTGGGCGAGGTCGCGCTCATCTCCAAGAACACGCCGATTCGCGAAAGCGGCGTCCTGTTCTATGACACGCTCTATGACGAGAACGCTAGTTGCCATCTCGCGCTGGGTGTCGGTTTCCCCGAATGCATCGAGGGTGGGTATGACATGTCCAAGGAGGAGCTCCTGGAGCATGGCGTTAACGTCTCGAGCACGCACGTCGACTTTATGATCGGCACGGACGATATCGATATTACGGGCATTACACCTGATGGACGTGAAGTTGTGATTTTCCAGAACGGCCAATGGAGTTGGGAATAGTCTCAGGCCGTGGTACAATGCCACCCGCGGGCCGTTAGCTCAGCTGGCAGAGCAGGGGACTTTTAATCCCAAGGTCCAGGGTTCGAACCCCTGACGGCCCACCATAGTTTACGCAGGTCAGAGACGGTGTCGTCTCTGACCTTTTTCTTTTTGTACCCCGCGAGTACCAAAAACGGTACCCCTCAAATCACGTGGATTCCATAATTCTGACCTGTCCGTAGAGGGACATAGCGTCCCGATGGTCGGACGGATGGATCGTTGTTGATGCGTCCGTCCATCCATCCGAAGGAGCAGGGGGACGGCCCGAATGAGTGCGAGCGTTCTGCGCGCTTTCAACAGCCGTAGGGGCTCCATACCTAGCCCCAGGCTGTCGGAAGGGCGTTGAACGCGAGCTTCGGGCGCGGGTTGAAGGACCAACTGAATGGTGCTGTGGTGGGGCGGCCTTTTTGACGCTTCAGCAGACCACACCTATTTCTATAACTTATATATCTATATAAAAGGGGAATTGACATGAAGTCTATTTTGCAATTTGTCTACCTGCGAATATCCAGGATTGGATGCCCCCTTTGAGGGTGGGTTTAAATTGACATGAAGTCAACCGAAATTGACATGAAGTCAATTTTTATCGACGTGAAGTCAATCCTTTCTAGGGTTAGAAATTGACATGAGGTCAATTTCTAACCCTGTTTTTTTGGAAGGAAAAAAGCCCTTGCGTCCATATTGTCTGTGCCGTTGGTGCAGTCGCATCAAGCAGGAGCTCGCAACATGTCGCAAATGCGGCTGAGCAGAAAGCGCAAGCAGACGGCGGCGCGTCTCTAAAAGATGAGAACCCGGACTATGCCGGTTGGCTTACGGTCGAAGGGACCTCGATTTCAACTCCAGTTGTCTCATGCCGCCAGGGTGACCCTAACGGTTTCTACCTCAATCACGGTTTCGATCGCTTGCCGTCATTCTCCGGGTGTCCGTTTTTAGCTGAAGGCTCATCGCCATCAAGTACGAATATGCTCGTGTACGCCCATAACATGGGATATGGAAACCTTGGCTTTACCGAGCTCCAGAATTGTTATCGGACGGATTGTTTTGCAAATATCGGAGCCGTGACATTCACGAGCGCAAATGGGAATACCACTCGCTATAGGCCGTTGCTTGGCTTGAGAGTGCCTAAAAAATTTGATTTGCTTCTACGATTTGACTTTGCTGGAGAGTCAGACTTCAATGCCTGGCTTAATTCTTTGTCCGAGCACGCTAGCGCGAAGTCAGATTCCGCTGGGTCTGACTCTGTTATCACTTTGGTGACATGCTCTTCCGCGATTGGCGGTGATCGATACCGCAGCGTTTTAGTTTGCAGGAGAGCATTTTGATTAAGGCAGATGTCCTTCCTAGAATATAGTCATGATTTCTTGAACTCAGGAATAGGCCCTAATGATTCAATATAATGCGAATCATTAGGGCCTACATGCTGTCTTTTTAGTCCTCGGGAAGCTCGATTGGGTAGTGGGCGGTCAGGCTGCGGTACTTGCGGTAGAACCCGGACAGCAGGTCGGTCACGCGGTGGCGCTGCCTGTCCCTCGCCTCGGCCTTCGCGCCGAAGCGCGAGCCGGGCGGCATGACCCTCGTCACCGCCGTTCCCTCCTGAGGCACGCCGCCGACCTCGAACGCCTCGTGCATGAGGTCGCGTGTGGGCTCCGCCTTCAGCCTCTCGGCCTCGATGATGCCCGCCATCTCGTCCTCCATGGAGTCGGCCACGAACTTGCGCCAGTTGCGCTCGACGGCGTCGTGGCGCTCGGACTCGGGCGCGGCAGGGTCGATGTCGAACTGGGCGTCCGCCTCCCCGAAGCCTGCGATCTCGAGGAACCGCTCGATGAGCTCGGACTTGTCGCGCAGCTCGGGCGACGCCGCCACCGAGGACATGATCCGCGCCGCGATCTCCCTGTCCTTCACGTGGTCGCCGTGGCGCTGCTCGACGAGTATGAGGATGTAGTCGATGTTGATCTCCACCTGGCGGACGAGCTCCATCTCGAAGACGAGGTCCTCGGCGATGGACTCCTTCTCGGAGCGCTCGCGGTCGCGCATCTCGTCGCGCACGGCGAGGTACTCGCTCTGGTAGTCCTGAAGCTCGCGGGCGCTCGCGGGGTCGTCGTCCTCGAAGGCGTCGAAGCTCGCGAGGATGTTGCGCACGCGCAGCACCGCCGAGAAGGCGTTCACGAAGTCGCGCTTCTGCTCGTCGGTCATGAGGACGTCGATGCCGTCGAGCGGGTAGTGCAGGCGGATGTAGGCGAGCTTCTCGGCATACTCCCGGAAGTACTCGTCGTAGGCCTTGAGGATGACGATGCCGCCCGCCTCGGGGTCGCCGAACAGGCTGATCGCCTCGTCGACCCGCTCGGCGAGGTTGCGGAAGCACACGATGTTGCCGAACGACTTGACGGAGTTGAGGATGCGGTTCGTGCGCGAGAACGCCTGGATGAGGCCGTGCATCTTCAGGTTCTTGTCGACCCACAGGGTGTTGAGCGTCTTGGCGTCGAAGCCGGTGAGGAACATGTTGACGACGATGAGCATATCGAGGCACTCCGCCGCGGGCAGCGGCTTGCCGTCCACGTCCTCGCCCTTCATGCGGCGCGAGACGTCCTTGTAGTAGCCGTCGAAGCCCTCCGCGTCGGTGGAAAACGATGTCTTGAACATGGCGTTGTAGTCGGCGATGGCCCCGTCAAGGAACTCGCGGTCGGCCTGCGGCATCTCGGAGGCGTCGATGTCCTCGTCGTCGATGAAGCCGTTCGGGTCGTCGTCGGCCCCGTTTGGCGCGAAGCTGAAGATGGTCGCGACCTTGAGATTACAGCCCTCGCGCTGGCCTATCATCTCCCGCAGGATGCGGTAGTAGCTCTCGGCGCTCTTGATGGAGTCGCACGCGAGGATCGAGTTGAAGCCGCGGCGCACGCGGTCGCCGACGGTGTAGGCCGCGCCGTCCCGCTTGGTCTTCTGGTCGAAGTGCTCGAGGATGTAGGTGGCGACGTTGTGCATGCGCACGGGGTTCTGCCAGGCGGTGTCGGTGTCGATGGCCTCCACCTTCACGTCCTCGCCGGTATCCTTGCGCCTGAAGGTCGAGACGTAGTCGATCTTGAAGGGAAGGACGTTGCCGTCAGAGATCGCCCCCACGACCGTATAGGTGTGCAGGCGGTCGCCGAAGGCCTGCGCGGTCGTGCGCAGGTCGGGGTCGGTGCCGCTGCCCGCGTTCTCGGCGAAGATGGGCGTGCCGGTGAAGCCGAACAGGTGGTAGTTCCTGAACGACTTGGTGATGGCGGTGTGCATCTTGCCGAACTGGCTTCGGTGGCACTCGTCGAAGATGAAGACGGTGTGCCTGTCGAGCACCTTGCGCGAAAGGTCCGGGTGCTTGAGGTAGCTCGAGAGCTTCTGGATGGTGGTCACGCAGATGCGCCTGTCCGGCGCGTCCGAGGCGAGGTTGGCGGCCAGCGCCCGGGTGTTCCTGGAGCCGTTGACGGCGCCCTTCTGGAACTTATCGTACTCCTTCATAGTCTGGTAGTCGAGGTCCTTGCGGTCCACGACGAACAGCACCTTCTCGACGCCCTCCATCTTGGACGCCAGCTGCGCGGTCTTGAAGCTGGTGAGCGTCTTGCCCGAGCCGGTCGTGTGCCAGATGTAGCCGCCGGCTGCGAGCGTGCCCAGGCGCGAGCGGTCGTACTCGGAGACGAGGATGCGGTTGAGGATGCACTCGCAGGCGCAGATCTGGTAGGGCCTCATCACGAGCAGCGTGTCGGTGACGTCGAGCACGCAGTAGTGCGTGAGCACCATGAGCAGCGTTCCCTTGGCCAAGAACGTTGCGGCGAACGGCACCAGGTCGGCGATGCGGCGGTTTGAGGCGTCGGTCCACCAGCTCGTGAACTGGTAGGAGGCCGAGGACTTCTTCTTGGATCCGCCCTCGCGGGTCTTCTGCCAGCGCGTGGTGTTGGAGTAGTACTTGGTGTGCCGCCCGTTCGAGATGACGAAGACCTGCACGTACTCGAAAAGCCCGGTGCCGGACCAGAAGCTCTCGCGCTGGTAGCGCTCGATCTGGTCGAACGCCTGGCGGAGCTCGACGCCACGGCGCTTGAGCTCGATATGCACGAGCGGAAGGCCGTTGACGAGGATCGTGACGTCGTATCGGTTGTCGTGGGCGCCGGCGCTGGTGGCGTACTGGTTCAGGACCTGCAAGGAGTTCCGGTAGATGTGGTCGCGGTCGAGCAGCATGACGTTGCGGATCGTGCCGTCGTCGAGCGTGAAGTCGATGACCGGCGCCTGCTGGATGCGGCGCGTCTTCTCCACGATGCCGTCGGTCTCGGCGGCGACGTGGGTGCGGAAGAAGCGCTCCCAGTCCGGGTCGGTGAAGGCGAAGCCGTTCAGCCGCTCGATGCGCGCTCGCAGGTTCGCGATGAGCGCGGCCTCGTCGGTGATGTCGGCGTACTCGTAGCCCTGCTCGACCAGCTGCGCGATCAGCTCGTCCTCGAGCTCGGCCTCGGACTGGTAGGCGGTCGAGTCATGCGCCGCGATCGGAGCCTCGGCGCAGACCGTGGACTCGGGGCCCTCGAGCAGCACCGAATAGGACGGCGCGGTCGCGCCGCCGATGGAATCGATTATCGTCACGAGGACTCCTCTTGGTAGTCGATGATGAAGTAGGGGGACATGCTCCTGCGGGATGCAAGCGACAGCGGCTTGCCGGAAGACGCCACTACGCACTTCGACATGACCTTCGAATCGGCTTTCTCGAAACGACGGACATGGAGCCAACACCCCATCCTATCGGCCAGTTCGCCATAGTACTCAGGATAAGACCCGTACGGCGGAAGCTCCCTGCTTATGGCGTCGATATGGAGCCACCAGCGGTCAGTGCCGCCGCTATGGATCAAGAGGATTCTCGGGTCGTAACCACCCAGGATGGAGTCGCAGACGGCTTTCGACATAGAGCTTCCCAGCTTGCCATACCAGACGGAGCCGAGGCTATCGAGGACCTGCTTATGCGCGGCGATCGTCCCGCATTCGGGAGCGAAGTTCTCCGCGAATCTCAATGCAACTGTTTTCACACAGCAACACTTCCTTTGTGCGGAAAATCAAGTAGGCGGTCGCGATAGTACTCATATTGCGACCGGCGCGCCTCGATCTCGGCGGGGAGGCCGTCGGTGAGCGAGGTCGTGAGGGCGTCGAAGCGGTCGAGGATATCAACGGCCTTCCGCTGGGTCTCGAGGGAAGGAACGGGGATCTCAATCGTGTTAAAACCCGCCAAACTAAGATTCGGCACGTTTGAGTGGTTGGCCTTTTTCCATAAGACGCTTTGAAACCATGTTGAACAGCAATAATGGAAAACAAATCTACTGTTCATATCTTCCGTAGGAGGAATGACGTTGATTTGTTGGTTGCATGCGCCCTCCTTTTGCGCGAATGCAATTTTTCCAAGAGAGGCTATGCAAGTTACAAGTGTTGAACCCGGCTTGACATGCTTGCTCTCCGCAAAACCTGTTTCGGAAAGCATGTCCTCCGTTTCAAGTGTCGTGAACCCATGTTCGAATGCTCATGTACGGTAAGGAAGCAAGCAACCGAAAACAAGAGATAGACCGCCAGCACTACACTATTCCGAACCAA
>CAKTWW010000058.1 GCA_934630855.1 uncultured Collinsella sp. | reverse complement strand
GTGCATGTTCACCATGCCCGCTGAGGACGTCACGGTTACGGTAACTGCGAAGGCTTTGCCGGGCAGCAAAACGGTTACCTTTATGAACGGCAACAACGTAGCCGGTACAAAGACCGTGACAGAGGGTGCTACCATTGACGTAGCTGACGCGCCCGTTTTGACTCCGGAGGCCGGATATGGCTTCGTGGAGTGGAACACCAAGGCCGACGGCACCGGCGATGCGCTGGCTGACGGCACGGTGATCGATCAGGATACCACCTTCTATGCGATTTTCAGCGCTGTGGATTACAACGTTGCGGACGCATCGGGGCTGGCCTCCGGCTTTGCGGCAACTGCCAAGGCTGGGGAGAAGGTTTCCTTTACCCTGACCCCCGCTGAGGGAAGCACCATTTCCAACTGCTATGTAGAAGCAACGGGCGACGATACGGTTGCGGCTATCGCACCTACCGTTACCGGCTTTGACGCAAATACCGGCGCGGTAAGCTATGAGTTTACCATGCCCGCTTATGATGTCACCATTCAGGCGGAGACTGGAAAGAACAGCTATGTGGTAATCTTCGAGGCGGACAATGCAATCGTGGCCTACAAGACCGTAGAGCACGGCGGCACCGTAACGGCGCCGGATTACGCCGAGGACGGCTACACCTATCAGTGGGTGAATCAGGCGGATGCCAACGAGATTGTTGCTCCCGGCGAAGACATTGCGAATATTACCGAGAATAAGACCTATCAGCTGACTTGCGATGCGCAGGAATATGACATCACCAAGGAAGTGCTGGTGGATGACGAGCCTCAGACAGTGACCCCTGACCTGATCGTTACAACACCTGCGGCGGTTGTGAAGGCGGCTACTGGTCAGCGGGTTACCTTCCAGGTGACCTCTAAGGCACAGTATAACCTGCTCTCTGTGGCAGTTGCCGCAGTCAATGGCGCAGGTGAGACGACTGATGCGGTGACCACCGATCTCCAGAGCGTGGAGTATGATGCGGCGAAGGGCGTTTATACCTACACCTATCAGTTCACCATGCCGGCCAGCGACGTAAAGATCACCGGTCAGTTTGTATCGGAGCTTCGGAACTTTGCGCTGGTGAAATTCACCGACGAAGCCACCGGCATTCTCTATGATGTACAGCTGATCCAGAAGGGCGCCAAGGCCGCAAAGCCCGCAGCACCCAGCAAGGACGGCTATACCTTTGACGGCTGGAACGATGAAAACGGCGACGCATTTGACTTTGACGCAGAAATCACTCAGGATACCACCGTTTATGCGGCATTTGTTCCTCAGCAGTTTGAGGTGAAGTTCAGCCTGAATCAGGGCGAAGGCATGGACGACACCATGACCGCAAGCTATGGCGACACCGTGACCCTGTATGACGCACCCACCAGAACGGGCTATGTGTTCAAGGGCTGGAAGAATGCCGCAACAACGCTGGTCTATGACGCAGGCGCAAAGGTGCTTGTGACCGGCGATATGAAGTTCACCGCACAGTGGGAAGAGATCGTTCCGGAAACTTACACTGTGAAGCTGGTTGATCCTGCGGATGGGCGCATGCTTGATGTGCTTCAGGTGGCAGAGGGGACAGTTCCCGCACTGACCGATCCCACCAAGGCCGGCTATGAATTCGATGGCTGGTATGTGGATGCGGAGCTTCAGACTGCCTATGACGGCGCTGCAATTCAAGCGGATACCGTGCTGTACGCCGGCTTTACTGCCAAGGCTGCAACGCTGGTGTTCAACGTTGACGGCGGCACCCATGTGGATCCCATCGACACCGCATACGGCGAGGTCGTTACCCTGCCTGATGCACCGGAAAAGGACGGCTATGACTTTGCCGGATGGAAGCACAATACGGCAAAGACCATCTATGCCGCTGGCGAAAGCTATAAGGTTGGCGGCAGCGCGACCTTTACCGCACAGTGGACGCCCAAGACCTATACCGTATCCTTCGAGGCCGACGGCAAGGTTATTGAGCAGCGTCAGGTTGCCAACAACACATCTACCATCGCACCTGCGGCTCCCGCCAAGGAGGGCTATGCCTTCATCGGCTGGAAGAACGGCAATGAGACGGTGGGCGCCTATGAGGCCACCGGCGCGGTAAACGGCGATACGACCTATACCGCGGAATATGAAAAGCAGACCTATACCATCACCTACAATCTGGTGGGCGGAACCTCTGCGGCGGCTCCTGCCACCAGCGCACAGTATGGTGACCGAATCACGCTGGCGGCAGCACCCAGCAGAGCCGGTTATGTCTTCGTAGGCTGGCAGAATCAGCACGGCGCGCTCTATGATGCCGAGGCGGATGGCTATGAGGTAACGGAGAACACAACCTTTACTGCACTGTGGCAGACTGCGGAGAAGATTCTTGTCAAGTTCAAGGACGGCGACGGACGGCTCTGCAATGTGTTCTATGTAAACGCTGGCGACAGCATTACTGTGCCGGAGGCTCCGGCAAAGACCGGCTACACCTTCCAGGGCTGGTATCGCAGCAATGAGAGCCTCAGCGCTGGTACGACTTACGTTGTACCGGAGGACGATGATCATGTAATTGTATTCAATGCCAAGTGGATTGGCGATACCTTTAAGCTTCATGTGGACGGACAGAACTGCGAGTCCATTAAGCTGACCTATAAGGGTACGGTCAACGAGGCCATTGACAACAACAATCTGCCCTCTCTGGAGGCAGGCTCTCCTGTTTCCGTGGCAGTGGAGCCGAAGAGCGGCTTTGCCGTTTCCGAGGTGTACTACACCACCAATGAAGAGATCGACGGCAGCGTTGTAACCGTAAAGACGCCTGTAGCGGCGGATCAGAACGGCAGATACAGCTTCAAGATGCCTGCGGCGGAGACGACGCTCCACGTAATTTGCGTGAAGAATGTCTATAGCGTTACCGCAGTTCCCGGCGCAAACACCGAGCTGACGATTCTGGATGCAAACGGCGATGCGACGGCTAGCCCTGCTGAGGCAGAGGTCGGCACGTCCGTGCAGGTTGCGGTCAAGACCGATCAGGGCTATGGTCTGGAGACCATTACAGTGAAGGCCGGTGCAAACTACCTGCCCATCAGTCTGGTTCGGACTGAGACGGACGGAACCATGATCTACACCTTCGTCATGCCCGCTTCTGATGTAACGGTTGCTACGGCGGCGCAGAAGGATGTATATACGGTTCAGTTCGTGGACTATGACAACGCATTGCTGAAAACCACTGCGGTTCAGAACGGCGAGACTGTGGATGAGACGGAGATTCCTACTCCCGCAGCCCGTGCCGGCTATACCTTCAGCGGTTGGGAAGTATTCGATAATGCTGCCGGTACATGGTCGAAGGTCAACGACGTAAAGACCATGGTAATCCGTGACAACACCGTGCTTCGTGCATGCTACGAGGCAGAGACCTACACCATCACAAGAGCCGCTGACTATGCGGCAGAGCTGGACGAGCTGACGGCCATGGCGCCCGGCAACGTCAACGTGAACTTTGCGGCGGGCAACGGCGGCAGCGCCTCTGCGGCGGTTCAGACCGGCGAAACCGTGACCCTGACGGCGGTTCCCAGCCCCAAGTATAATGTCACCGGCGTTACCGTGACCACAAAGGCTGGCGGCGCAGTTTATCTCAAGCTTGTCAGCTATGATGCGGCGACCGGCGCATATGTCTATCAGTTCGAGATGCCCGCAGACGATGTTTCCATTAACGCTTATACCGAGGCAAAGACCTATTCGGTCAGCGTCAATGAGATTCCTGCCGAGGGCGGCGATTACACCATCAACGGCTATCAGACCGCGAACCTTCCTGTAAAGCAGGGCGAGCAGGCTGAGATCCAGATCACCGCAGCGCCCGGTTATACCATCGCCTCTGTCAAGGCAACGTATACCGTGGACGGCGGCAATCAGGGCGTAGCCTTTGATCAGACCTATACCGATACCACCGAGACGACGGCCTCCTTCAAGATGGTGGGCTATGACGTTAATGTGGAGATCACCTATCAGAAGGAAAGCTACACCGTCACTGCATGGGTCGCAGATCACGGCGAGATTACCGTGTCCAAGGATGGCGGCACTACCTTCGCACAGACGCTGGATGATGCCAATGTTGGCGACAAGATCATGGTGAAGCTGCATGCAGATGAGGGATATACTCCCTTGACCAGCCGACTGGCGATTACTGCGGGCAACGACCTGATTACTGCGAACTTCTTCCAGGTGGATGCAGCGGGCGATTACTATTATGAGTTCACCATGCCCGCATCCGATGTGGATGTATTCTGCGAGTTCAGCGCCGACGCGCACAATGTAATCGCGGAGCGCACCATTGACGGCGGACAGGTTTGGGTCGGCGAGACCAAGGCGAACATTGCACCCTTCCTGACCGGCGAAGAGGCGGTAGTCCGTGTGATCCCCGATAAGGGCTACCGGATTGCAGACCTCACCTATGAGGACGGCAACAACTCCGCAACCGCTCCCTACTTCAAGCTGTATAAGCTGGACGAGCTGGGCAACAAGGAATATATCTATGATTCCAGCAAGACCGCATACAATGAGAAGTACGCCAACCCGGTTCAGGGCTACAGCCCCATCGGCGTTACCGTGCAGGACAATGGCGACGGTTCCTACACCTACACCATCGACAGCATGCCCGGCTATGACGTCTATGTGGAAACCGAATTCGTAAAGGTGGACTTCACCGTGGATATCACCACCAAGGCCGGTGCCAACGGCACAACGACGGTTGGCTTTGGCGGCGACGACGGCGATTACGCGGAGGATAATCTTCAGGAGAATGACCTCACCGAGGTTCATGTAGGCGACAGCGTCTATGTCAAGATGAGCCCCGCAGACGGCTATGGCCTGAAGAAGCTGAACATCACCTATAAGGATGCTGGCGGCAAGATCAAGTACATCAATCCCACCGTAGTGCAGTCCGGCATGAACAAGAACCAGGAGGTTTGGAGCGAGTACGTTGTCGTATTCGAGATGCCCGCTGCGGACGTTACGGTGAGCACCGAGTATACCAAGGAGCATTACTTCGTGGTATTCAAGGATTGGGACGGCACCGAGCTGAAGACCCAGAGCGGCGTGGACTATATGGATCATCCCACCGCACCCGCAAAGGCTCCCACCAGAGATGGCTACACCTTTGCAGGCTGGACCTCCACCTACACCACCCCCAATGTTACGGATGCAACGGAGGACATGTCCCAGTTCAATATTACGCAGGACACCGAGATCGTTGCAGTCTACACCATCAACAGCTATGATATCCTGTACACGCCTGCTGACCTGAGCGAAGGAAAGCACGGCGCAGTTGCCGGTACCAACAACGCAGAGTATCAGGAGCTGGTCACCTTCACCGCAACACCTGAAACCGGCTACATGGTGGATCAGGTCAAGGCCACCTATACTGCGGCAGACGGAACCGTAAAGGATATCGACTTCAAGAGCAGCAGCGAGACTGCAATCGACTCTGTGGATACCAAGGCGGTAACCTACACCTTTGATATGCCTGCCTGCAAGAACGGCACGACCGTCAACGTAAGCGTTACCTTTAAGCCCAAGACCTATGAGGTAACCGCAGACTATGACGCAGCCAAGGCAAGCATTGAGTTGACCGGAAACGGCACCACTGCTGCTGCGGTGAACGCAGATACCGCTTCTCAGGTAAGGGTCAAGATCACCCCTGCAATCGGCTATGAGCTGGATACTTTGACCTATACCTACAAGACCGCAGACGGCGCAGAGAAGGAAGATACGCTCTCCCGGATCTATGCCGGCGGCGTGTATACCGCAGACTTTACCATGCCTGCTTCTGATGTTACCGTAAAGGCAACCTTTAAAGCAATCCGCTATCAGGTCATTGCCGCACCGGTGGCAAAGGGCGGCGAGATTCTTGTGGATACCCCTGAGGTGGACTACAATGCGGAAGCATCCTTCACCGTAACACCCGAAGAGGGCTACATGATCGAATCCGTTGTAGCAACCTATATGGATGCAGCCGGTGAAAAGCAGACCATTACCTTCACCGAGACGCCTGCAGATCTGGTTGCTGGCGGAACCTACAAGTTCATTATGCCAGAGAACGATGTAACGGTAACTGCGGTATTCGCAGAGCGGAAC
Organism: uncultured Collinsella sp.; assembly: GCA_934630855.1. GTDB lineage: Bacteria > Actinomycetota > Coriobacteriia > Coriobacteriales > Coriobacteriaceae > Collinsella. The sequence goes on along the minus strand of CAKTWW010000058.1, from coordinate 2,376 downwards.
TATCTGGTCACCGTGGATCTTCAGGGCAGCGGCGAGATTCGTCTGGATGATAAGGATACCCTGTCCTATGGCTATGACTATAAGGACGAGGTCACCCTGACCGTTACCCCCGATGAGGGCTGGGAGATCAAGTCCGTGGATTCCGCAGAGGCGACGGTAACCGATAATCAGGACGGTACCTATACCTTCACCATGCCGGCGAAGGACGTAACCGTTCATGTGGTTCTGGAGAAGATCGGCTACACTGTTTCCACTAAGGTGATTGGCGAGGCCAATGGCGGAACCGTCACTGCTTCCAAGAATATTGCCAATGTCGGTGACAACATCAGCGCCGAGGTTACTGCCAGCTATGGCTATGATCTGGTGGGCGTTGTAGTTACCGGCGACAGCGGGCAGGTCTACAACGTAGATAAGTCCGAGGACGGCAAGTATTACTTCACCATGCCTGCGGAGAATGTTACTATTACCGCAGAGTTTGCAAAGCATCAGTACACCGTAGTATTCAAGGATTGGGACGGCAAGGTGCTCAGCAGCCAGCAGGTTCCCTATCAGGCTGCCGCAACGGCACCCGAAACTCCCGCACGGGAGGGCTACACCTTCGTGCGCTGGGATACCGACTACAACTCTGTTACCAAGGATCTGATCATCACAGCGGTTTACACCATCAACAGTCATACAGCGGATACCCACGCCATTTCCTTCACCGGTGCGGAACACGGCACCATTCAGCTGATGGCTGGCAATGAGGCGAATTATGGCGAGCGCGTGGTATTTACCGCGGATCCCGATGACGGCTGGAGAGTAGAGAATGTTGCAGTAACCACCAAGAGCGGTAAGGCTGTTACAGTGGCAAGAACTGCATTGGATGCAAACTACCGTGCTACCTACACCTTCACCATGCCGGATGAGGATGTGGATATCACCGTAAGATTTGTACTCCATGGATCTTCCTACTTCACGGACATTCGTACGGATATGTGGTGCTATGACGCTGTTACCTTCGTGGCAGATCGCGGCTATTTCAAGGGTGTGAGCGAGACGCTGTTTGCACCCAACATGAATATGAACCGTGGTATGTTTGTAGCGGTTCTGGGTCGTATCGCCAATGTGGATGTGACCCAGTATACGCAGGCCAGCAATTTCAGCGATGTGAACAATAACGCCTACTATGCACCCTATGTACAGTGGGGCGTTGAGAATGGAATTGTCAAGGGCTTCACGGACGGTACCTTCCGCCCCTCCGAGCTGATTACCCGTGAGCAGATGGCAGCACTGATGCACCGCTTCTGCACGGTTCAGGGCTACAACCTGCCGGTTGACAACGCAAACTTCATGGATCGCTATACCGATCTGGATAAGATCAGCGGATGGGCCTATGATGACGTTGAGTGGGTTGTCAGCGTTGGACTGATGAGAGGTAAGACCAACAACACCATTGATCCCAGAAGCTATGCCACCAGAGCACAGGTTGCTCAGGTGATTAAGAACATGGCGGACAAGGTGCTGTTCCAGTAAGAAACCGTCTATCCGCACGGGGAACCCTGCACGGATAGCACAGCATGGCCCCCAGTCGAGCACTCAGGCGCTTGACTGGGGGCTTTTTATACAGAACAAGAATACCACATATTTCGGTACGCTCTGTGAGCGCGCAGAATGCGCTGAGACAGGCGAAATAATGAGATGATCAAGAACATAAAAGCAATAAAAAGTCCGCTCCGGTCGAAAAGACGGGGTGCAGAATTGAATGTATAAAAGGCTCCCGCCCCGGTATTCCCGGAGCGGGAGCTTTGGTATTCGCGATGGGATGATACGCGGTATTACTTCAAATTGTAGGCAATTGCAAACTTCATCATGACCTGAGCCACGTGACCGCGGGAGGCGGTGCCGCGAGGCTTGAAGGTGCCATTGGTATAGCCGTTGACAATGCCGTGTTCAGAAGCCCAGGCAACGGCGTCCTTGGCAAAGTTGCCGATGGCGGCACTGTCCTCGAAGCTGGTCCATCCGTTTGCGTCATGAGCGGTATCCAGACCCTTGTACTGTGCGTAACGATAGATCATGGTCACCATTTCCTGACGGCTTACCGGGGTGTTCGGACGGAAGGTGCCGTCGGTGTAGCCCTTGACCACGCCTGCGGATGCTGCCCACATGACGGCGTCATAGTACCAGTCGCCCTCTGCCACGTCGCCGAAGGTGACGTCGGTGTCGGCCTTCTCGGTGGGATTCTCCAGATTATAGAGGAGCTTTGCCAGCTGAGCACGGGTCAGCTCCTTGACGGGGTTGAAGATCTTGTTGCCATAGCCCTGCATAATGCCGTTTTCAGTAACATAGTCCACGGCGGCGTGGCACCACATGTCTGCGGGAACATCGGTATAGTAC
>CAKTWW010000057.1 GCA_934630855.1 uncultured Collinsella sp. | reverse complement strand
GCCTCTCGGCGGCCTTGCGAAAAACAAATCCAAGTTAGACCATTTCAAATGGTTCGATGTCTGCCCGGATGCGACACTCGGAAGTGTCCATCCTCGCAGTATCCGGTTCTCAAGGTGCACGCTTAGCGGCTCATCCGGTTGCACCGGGCCGCGCGGCAAGGAGATATATTGCCAGACCGGAGGGGCGTCCGGGGCGGGAATCTGGGCGCACACATTTCCTACACAACTTCGCTTTCAATTGACGTCTGCCGGCCGCTAACTACCACTCGCCGAGCATGTCTTTCTATATAGCAACCCCATGGCTAGAGCCGATATGCACCTCTAGCCAGAGCACAGCCTGCATCCAACAGTGCGTCGCGCTCCTCCACCGAGAAGCCCTCGGCATACACGCGTACCACCGGCTCGGTCCCGCTCGGACGAATGAGCATCCACGTGTCATCCTCGAATGCCAACCGCAACCCATCCATATGGCTCACGCTCTGCGGCGCCTTGTCACATATCGACTTAGGATTCACGCCGGGAAGTAGCGTGCGCAATGATTCGGCGTCCTCGGCCTCAAGACGCAAATCTCGACGCCCGTAGCTCGTCTTGCCAAAGCTTGCCTCGAGCTGATCGACAAGCACACCCAGAGGCGCGCCGGTCTTGGCCATCAGCTCGCACAAAATCAGACAGGCGAGGATACCATCGCGCTCGGGCATGTGAGCGGCGATACCGATGCCGCCAGCCTCCTCGCCGCCCATAAGGACGCCGCCCTTCTTCATCTCGGCAGCTATATATTTGAAGCCGACGGGCTTGACGACGACGCGGCATCCAAGCGCCTCGGCAACACGGCGCACGAGCGTCGAGCATGAAAGATTGACGACGACGCGGCCCTCCAAATTACGGAATTGAACCAAGTCGCCCAACACGAGCGCCATGATCTGATGCGGGTGTATATATCTACCGCGTTCGTCGACCGCGCCGATGCGATCGGCGTCGCCGTCGGTCACCAGTCCCGCGCACGCCCCGTCCTCGACAACCGCGCGCTCGCAAGCGTCCACCCACGGCTCGACCGGATCGGGGCAGATATCTCCCCTATCGCTTGCCTCGCCGGCGTGAATCTCGTGGACTTCGACGCCAAGCTCTCGGAGCAAATCGGCGAGATAGCCCTGAGCCGCACCGCACATGGGGTCGACCACCACACGCAGGTGGGCGGCTCGAATGGCGTCGGCATCGACAAACGACGCCACCGCTCGCATGTAGTCGGGAATGATATCCGCCGTGCGGTACTGATCCTCGAGCCCCTGGGGCTCCGCGGCCATCGTTTCCTCGAGCTCTTCGATGACGTCCTGGTTTGCCGTCGAACCGTCGCCCATGCGCAACTTGAGGCACAGATAGCCTTGTGGATGGTGCGAGCCGGTCACCATGAGTGCGCCGCATGCCTCGCCGTCATATGCCGCCGCCCACGATAGAGCAGGCGTGGGAACGGGCCGGGACACGAGCGCGGCGTCAAGCCCATGCGCTGCGAGCACGCCCGCCGCAAGTTCGGCAAACTCGCGTGCTTGCGGCCTGGTATCAAAGCCCACGTATACCGTCTGAGCGGGGTTGGTCTTTTGCCATAGCTCACCAACGGCGTCGGCGACGCGGGCAACGTTGTCGATATTAAAGTCATCGTCGACGCGAGCACGCCAACCGTCAGTTCCAAAATGAATTATCGCGCACACGCGCAGACACCTCACAGTGTTTGAATCATGGTACGCATGGGGTATACCCGTAACGCACGCCCAGCAACCTTCCGACGCATGCGTTCACCGTTTGGGCAAATGCCATCGAGAACACTCGGGCAAAAAACCGCCCCATGCGGGGCGGCGATTCGAATTCTTGGTATCTATTTATATATCGAGCGCATCGGCCATAGCAGCCGTTGTGACCGCCGTGGTGCCGCAGCAGCTGCCCACCATCGCGGCACCGGCCCGCCTCCATTCGACGCATGCCCGAGCGAAGGCTTCGGGGGTCTCGTGCCATACGGGGCCATCCTGAGTTTGGACAGGATCCCCCACGTTGGGACGCACCGTGACGGGCGTAGTCGACGATGCAACCATCCTGAGAACCGCGGCGTTCGCGGCCGCAAGCGAACAGCAGTTAATGCCCACCGAGCTTGCGCCGTGTTTTTCGGCGTACAAAACGGCAGCCTCGATGTTAAGGCCATCGCCCAACAGGTCGCCTTTATCGTCAATGACAAAACTCACCAGGATGGGCATGCCGTCAGCGGCATCCCGAGCACCGGCAAGCATGGGCTGCAAATTGCGGATAGACGTCACCGTCTCGATCAGCAGACCGTCAACGCCAGCATTGAGCAGGGCGTGCGCCTGCTCGCGCGCAATGCCTCGGATTTCACGATATTCGGCAGAGTCCTCAGCAAACCACTCAATATTGATGGGGCCCATCGAACCCAGCAGCAGCTGGGGGTGCGCCTGGCGGGCATCGTCGACGGCCCCGCGATTGACCTCCGCCACGGACGGCGTAATCTGATCGCGCTTGAGGGCATAGCTCGATGCCTGAAAGGTATTGGTGATGAGTACCTGCGCGCCGGCGGCGACATACAGGCGATGGATACGAGAAACCGTCTGCGGCTCTGCCAAATTCCAAAACGCCGGTGGAATATCGGCAGCATCGTACTCGCTCATCAGCACGCTACCCATGGGACCCTGCGCCAACAGGGTCTCGCTCGATAAGCGACGCGTAAGCTCCTCGGCGCCAAAGCGGTTGTAGTAACTCGTATCCATATATAACCCGCTATTCCTCGACGCTAATTCCCTGCTTTTCGAGATAGGCGAGCCAGCGGTTCATCGTGTCCTCGGAAAGCGCGTGCTCCATCATGCAGGCCTCGGAATCGGCGCGCTCGAAATCGACGCCAAGCTCCTGGACCAAGAATGTGCGGATGAGGCGATGGCGGTACCAGATAGCCGTGCCAACCTCGCGGCCGCGCTCGGTCAGGATGACTTTGCCGTAGTGCGATTGCTCGACAAGTTCGGACGTCTTAAGTGCCGAAACTGCCTTGTTGACCGATGCCTTGGAGACGCCGAGGCGCTGCGCGATGTCGACCGATCGCACGCCGTTGGTCTCTCCCTCTTCGCTTTCGATGCGAACCATGCACTCCAAGTAGTCTTCGTTCGCCACCGTCAGATGCAGCTCGCGCGAGCTATTTGTCGTTTCCATGACCTTCCGTCCCTTCTTCATTCAATGGCTGATTCTACCCCATCCAAGCGTCGCAGTATGCCGTGGCATACCGTGCTAGAGTTCTTGTTGCACACGACGACCAAGATTGGAGCGGTCTATATGGAAAACAACACCACGAGCCCCGACGTCCTCGAGCGCTTTTTGCGCTATGTCCAGATCAATACGCAATCCGAGGATGCAAACTGCGACCAGGTACCCTCGAGTACCGTTCAGTTTGACCTTGCCAACGTGCTAGCCGAGGAGCTGCGCGAGCTTGGTGCAGAAGATGCCCATGTGACCGAGCATGCCTATGTCTGCGCGCATATCCCCGCGAGCGCTGGCTCCGAGGACAAGCCCGCCCTGGGCCTGATCGCGCACCTCGACACCACCGAGGTTGCACCGGGTGCCGGCGTGAAGCCGCACATCGTGCACTACGAGGGTGGTGACCTGGTCTGCGGTACGGTGGACGGCAAGCCCGTGGCCATGAGCACCGCCAAGCTCCCCGCCCTGAATGACCTTGTGGGCGAGGACTTGGTCTGCAGCGACGGAACAACGCTGTTGGGCGCTGACGACAAGGCCGGTGTCGCCGAGATTATGGCACTCGTCGCCCGCATCGCTCAGGACCCCTCGCTGCCCCACCCCGCGCTCGGAATTTGTTTTTGCCCTGACGAGGAGATCGGTCACGGCGCCGAGCTGCTGGACATCGACGCCTTTGGCTGCAAGTACGCCTACACGGTCGACGGCGGCCCCGTCGGCGAGCTGGAGTGGGAGTGCTTCAACGCCGCCGAGGCAACCGTTCGCTTTGAGGGCCAGTCCATTCACCCCGGCGACGCCAAGGGCCGCATGGTCAACGCGGGCAATCTGTTCTGCGACTTTAACGCCCTGCTCCCCTATGTGCAGCGTCCGGAGTACACCGAGGGTTACGAGGGCTTCTATCATCTTGAGGGCGTGTCTGCGACCGTCGACCACGCCACGGCGCGCTATATCGTTCGCGACCACGACGCGGCAAAGTTCCAGCAGAAGCTCGAGCTGATTGATTCCGCCGCTGCCCTGCTCAACCAGCGCCTGGGCGAGGAGCGTGTGACGGTTGAGATCAAGCAGCAGTACCGCAACATGGCCGAGATCGTGCGCGACTACCCCGAGCTCATTGATGTCGCCAAGGAAGCCTACCTTGCTTGCGGCGTTGAGCCCCAGGTGCTTCCGATTCGCGGTGGCACCGACGGCGCACAGCTGTCGTTCCGCGGCCTGCCCTGCCCCAACCTTTCCACGGGCGGCTACTGCTACCACGGCGTCAACGAGTTTGTCCCGGTCAGCTCACTCGTCAAGATGACCGACGTCCTCCAGGAGCTCGTCGCTCGCTTCGCATAAGACGCTCGAACAATCTAGGCAAGCAAAATCGCTCCGTCCTCAACCTGAGAACGGGGCGATTTTTGGTGCAAGGAGTGTCCCCAAGTGCCGGCACAAAAGGAACGTCCCTAAGTGCCAACCAAGATAACGCCGATGTTTTGCAATGCCAGCGAGCGGGTCGCATTTGAGGCAAGGTGACGTGAAACGAAAGGGCGCTGACCTTCTGGTCGCGCCCTTGAAGTTGAACGTCAGATTGTCCAAATGCGGCCCGCGCAGCGTCGGCCGGTCCGCCGTTCGGCAGAACGGCGGAACTAGTAAGAGTAGCCGTTACCGTCTCCGGTGGGCTCCTCGTAGTAGCCCGAATCGCTCGAGTCGCCCGAGTCGTCGGAATCGTCCGAGCCGCTCGACGAAGTGGCGGTGCCGTTGGCGTAGTCGTCGGACGTGTTGTTGTTGAGGTCGCCGATCGTGGAGCTGGAGCCGTCGGACAGACCCATGGTATTGGGACCCTTGGGGTCTTTGCCGGCGTCGACGCGCGCCATCATTTCCTTGAGCTCGTCCTCGTAGACAAAGACATAGCTCTGGCCGTCAATCATGGTTGTATCGTCTGCGTAAGAAGGCAGGTTTGCCGAATAGATGCCATCGACGTCCATGCCGCGCATGGCGTTGACCGTGGAGACGATGTCCTGAACGCTCATGTCGGTCACGAGCATATCGGACAGCGAATTGACCAGGTCGAAGATCTTGGTGGCATCGAAGTTGTTGAGAATCTGGTTGGCAAGGGCACCAAGCACCTGACGCTGATGACGCATGCGCGTGTAGTCGCCATCGGCATAGGTGTAGCGGCAACGGGCATAGGTAAGGGCGGTCGCGCCATCCATGTGCTGCTGACCGGCGGTAATCTTGATGTCCAAGTGCTCAGGGTCGTCGACATCGTCGGTTGCGTTAATGTCGATACCGCCGACCGAATCAATCAACGACTGCATACCATCGAAGCTGACCTCGGCATAGTGCGAAATCTGGACGCCGCACAGCTCATTGACAGCCTGGACCATGGCCTCGGCGCCGCCGTAGGTATGGCATGCGTTGATCTTCATGGTTGAACCGTTGTAGACAACCTTGGTATCACGCGGGATGGAGATGAGCGTCGCCTGCTTTTGCGTAGGGTCGATACGCGCCAGGATAATCGAGTCGGCGCGGTACGTATCCTCGCCCGGACGGCCGTCGGTGCCAAGGAGCAGCACATAGAACGGGTCCTTGGCCTCGTCGGTATCGACCAGAATCTGGCGCAGGTTGTCGGTAATGACATTGGAATCGCCGAGCTTGCCCATAATGGTGGCAAACCACAGGCCGGCGGCAGTCGTAGCACTCAGCAACACACCGAGCACGGCAATGAGCGCGACACGGCGAACCGTATGGCCGCGACGGCGCTGACGGGCGCGCTCGGAATAGCGGGCGACGTTATCGCGGCTATAAATCTTGGCCTGCGCGCCGGTCGAAGGTCTTCGGGATTCCGCGAGGGGCTTTTTCTTAAACATAGGCAACCTGCATTAGTAGATGACGGGATCGGGAACAGCGGCGTGCTCGACATGAGCGCCAAGGGCCTGCAGCTTTTCGACAAACTGCTCGTAGCCGCGCTTGATGTGATGGATGGCCGAGACCTCGGTCGTGCCGTCGGCGATCAGTCCGGCGACGACAAGGGCCGCGCCGCCGCGCAAATCGGGCGAGGTGACCTGTGCGCCCGAGAAACCCTTGACGCCGTGAATCATGGCGTGGTGGCTCTCGATGCGAATATCGGCGCCCATGCGCACCAGCTCGGATGCAAACATAAAGCGATTCTCGAAGATGTTCTCGGTGATAACGGAACTGCCGTCGGCAAGGGCGGAGAGCACCATGATCTGCGCCTGCATATCCGTCGGGAAACCGGGGAACGGAAGCGTCTGGATATCGACCGGCTTGATGCGCTCGGCACGATTCACATGGACGCCGTTCTCGGTGCGCTCGCAATCGATGCCCATGAGCTCCATCTTCTTGAGCACCATGCCCAGGTGAATGGGGCAAAAGCCCGTGACGTCGACGCCGCGATCGTCTGCCATCAACGCACCGGCGACGATAAAGGTACCGGCCTCGATGCGGTCGCCCACCACGCGATGGGTGACGGGGTGCAACTCCTCCACGCCCTCGATGGTCACGACGGGCGTGCCGGCTCCGACAATCTTGCCGCCCATCTCGTTGAGCATGTTGGCCAGATCGACGATCTCGGGCTCGCGGGCAGCGTTATCGATAACCGTGGTACCCTGGGCGCGCACGGCGGCCATAATGAGATTCTCGGTTGCGCCGACGCTGGCGAACTCGAGCGTGACGGTGGTGCCGTGCAGACCCTGGGGAGCGCTGGCGTTGATGTAGCCGTGGGCGGTATCGAACTCAACACCCAGGGCCTCGAGACCAAGGATGTGCATATCGATCTTGCGGGCACCCAGGTTGCAGCCACCAGGCATGGCGATCTTGGCGCGATGGAAGCGGCCAAGCAGAGGACCCATTACGGCGGTGGAAGCGCGCATCTTTGCGACGAGCTCATAGGGAGCCTCCCAGGAATCGACCCGGGAGGTATCGATCTCGAGCGTGTGCTCGTCGAGAACATCGATCGTAGCACCCATGCCCTTGAGCACCTTGCCCATCACGTGGACATCGGAAATATCGGGCACGTTCTGCAGCGTCGTCTTGCCCGGCGCCAGAAGCGTTGCCGCCATAAGTTTGAGCGCGGAGTTCTTGGCACCCGAGACAGGCACGGAACCTCCGATGGCGTGGCCACCCTCAACGCGGATAATATCCAAGGTCTACCCTTTCAAAAAGCATGCCCGGGGTGGCTGGGCCATCCCGGGCATGATGTGTTCGCAAATGGTCGAACGCTAAATCGTTTGACTATTGGGCAAGCTTGAGCTTACACCATGCGATTTCATTATAGAGGTAGGCGCGGCGTGCATCATCCTCCGACAAATTACCCAGCTTCTCTTCAAAACCTTGAATATCAGCTTTAACCTTGTCGGCGTCGACAGTCGCCAAATCGCAAGCGCGCTCGGCGAGGACGGTCACGACATCGTCCGCAACCTGGGCATAGCCGCCGGCCACGGCAAACGTGTGGTCGACAGTGCCCATGGCCTTATCGGAAACGCGAACGTAACCGCGGTCGATCGTGCAGATTTCGCTGGAATGGGCAGGCAGAACGCCAAACTCGCCATCGGTGGACGGAATCGACACAAACGCAGCGTCGCCCTCATAGGCGCAGCTCACGGGGCACACGATGCGGATACGCATAACCTACTTCTCCCCCATCTTGCGGGCGCGCTCGCGCACGTCCTCAATCGTGGAAGCATAGCGGAAAGCCTGCTCGGGCAGGTCATCGGCCTTGCCGTCGACAATCTCGGCGAAGGAGCGGACGGTATCCTCGACGCGGACGTAGACACCGGGGTTGCCGGTGAACTTCTCGGCGACGTGGAAGGACTGCGAAAGGAACTGCTGGATCTTACGGGCGCGGTTGACCGTAAGGCGCTGCTCCTCGGACAGCTCGTCCATACCCAGAATGGCGATGATGTCCTGAAGGTCGGAGTACTCCTGCAGAATCTCCTGGACCTTGACGGCGACACGATAGTGCTCCTCGCCGACGATCGAGGGATCGAGAGCGTCGGAGGAAGACGCGAGCGGGTCGATGGCCGGGAACAGGCCGAGCGACGAAATGCTACGCGAAAGAACCGTGGTGGCGTCGAGGTGCGTAAACGTCGTGGCAGGCGCCGGGTCGGTCAGGTCGTCTGCAGGGACGTAGACAGCCTGGACGGAGGTAATGGAACCCGTCTTGGTCGAGGTAATGCGCTCCTGGAGGTCGCCCATCTCGGTAGCCAGCGTAGGCTGGTAACCGACGGCGGACGGCATACGGCCCAGCAGTGCGGAAACCTCGGAACCGGCCTGAGAGAAGCGGAAAATGTTGTCGATGAACAGCAGAACGTCCTGGCCACGATCGCGGAAGTACTCAGCGGTGGTGAGGCCGGCCAGACCGATGCGCAGACGCGCTCCGGGCGGCTCGTTCATCTGACCATAGACCAAGCAGGTCTTGTCGATAACGCCCGACTCGCTCATCTCGAGGAACAGGTCGGTACCCTCACGGGTACGCTCGCCGACGCCGGTGAACACCGAGGTGCCGCCGTGCTCCTGGGCGAGGTTGTTGATGAGCTCCTGAATCAGAACGGTCTTGCCGACGCCGGCGCCGCCGAACAGACCCGTCTTGCCGCCACGGATGTAGGGCTCAAGCAGGTCGACGGCCTTGATGCCGGTCTCGAAGATCTCGGTCTTGGT
>CAKTWW010000056.1 GCA_934630855.1 uncultured Collinsella sp. | reverse complement strand
TTTGTCGGCCAGCCAAAGGTCCGACGCATCTGCACCCACGGCCGTGGCGTTTTCGGTCATGTTCCGAACAAACGCCAACGCCGCATCGCCAATTGCACGGGCAGACGCCTCGCCGAGCGATCCCCCGCTGGCAAGAACGCTGCGCTTTAATTCGTGCTGGACAACGTACAGCACGTCCTTGGCGATGTGCACGGGGAAGAACAGCGACGCGTCCGCCTCCACGGCCTGCCCGATAAAAGCCCGCGCGGCAAGCGACTCTACATGATCGGCGCAAAACGAATCGACCCATACGTTGGCATCCACCATGATCTTGAGAGATGTCCCGCTCACAGGATCATCCCCTTTTTACGATAGTGCTCGTCCATGGCCTCCGCATAGACCGTTTCCCAATCGCGGTCGTCGGACCCAGACAACGTAACGATACCCAAGTCCGCATAGAGCTGGTCCGCGGCCGCCCACGACGCGGCAAACGGGTACCCGGGTGCGATGGCCTGTTGCCGGTCGTCGACGGCCGCGAGCACTTCCTCGCACTGGCCGCCGCCCTGCGCGACCTTAGCCACAACCTTTTTGATGAGCTCGGGCAGTGACCCGCCCGAGAGTCGCAGCGCCTCCTCGGCACGGTTCTTGACCTGGCGATCCACACGAACATTCACCTGTGCCATGCTGCTAACAGCACCCATCTCAACCTCACCTCCGACAAATGCTAGCCGTGCTAGCACTAGCTTATATCCTTGCTAGCCTATCGTCAAACAAAAGAAGGCCTGTACCCTGGCGGCTGTGGTTGCCGCCAGGGTACAGGCCATAGGCTCAATCGAAAACGCTACCGCAGATACGCTTTCGCGTTGCCCAGGCTGTACGCAATCGTCGAGCCGTTGTGCAGGAGCGACGACGCCTGCGGGGTAATCGCGCCGGTAATGCCGAGCGCCAAAAGCGCCGAGTTGGTAAGCATCACCTTAGAATACGAACTCGTCAGACGGTCGATGAGTCCCTGGCTCATGCGACGCAGGCGAACAATCGCCGCGAGGTCCGTGTCGGCCAGGATGATGTCGGCGACCTCTTTGGCGATGTCGCTTCCGCCGCCCATCGCCAGGCCCACGTCGGCCAAGCCAAGCGCCGGCGAATCGTTGACGCCGTCGCCCACCATGGCGACACGGCGCCCCTCGCGCTTAATCTTCTCCACATAGGCGTACTTGTCCTCGGGCAGCAGCTCGGCCTTAAACTCGTCGACGCCCGCCTCGCGCGCGATGCGCTCTGCCGTGCGCTCGGAGTCGCCCGTAAGCATGACGACGTGTTTGACGCCCAGCGCGTGCAGGTCGGCAATGGCCTCGCGCACCCCAGGTTTTAGCGGGTCCTCGATGCCGAGCACGCCCACGACCGTGCCATCGACCGCCAGGTAGAGCGGCGACAGGCCCTGCATCTGGGACTCGATGCGCTCCTTGATGTCGGACTCGAGCTGCGCGCCCTCATCCTCAAATACAAAGTGTGCCGAGCCGATAATCGCTCGACGTCCCTCAATGGACGAGGCAATGCCGTGCGCCACGATGTACTCGACGGCGGCATGACGCTCGCGATGCTCGAGCCCGCGCTCGCCCGCGGCGTTGACGACGGCGCGCGCCACCGGATGCGGAAAATGCTCCTCCAGACAGGCGGAAAGGCGCAGGACCTCGTCCTCGCTCCAGCCGTCGGTTGTCAGCACGCAAGCCAGGCGCGGCTGGGCCTCGGTCAGCGTACCGGTCTTATCAAAAACAATGGTGTCGGCCTTGGCAAACGACTCAAAGTACTTGGCGCCCTTAACCATGACGCCCATCTTTGCGGCGTCGCTCATGGCGGTCATGACGGCGACCGAACCCGTGAGCTTGAGCGCGCACGAGTAGTCGACCATCAGCGCCGCGGAGGTCTTAATGAGACTGCGCGTGGTGAGCGCGACCAGGCCCGCAAGCAGGAAGTTCCACGGAACGATCTTGTTGGCGAGGTCCTCCATGTGCGACTGGCCCTCGGATTTGAGCGAGTCGGCCGTCTGAACGAGCGAGACGATTGAGCGCAGTTTGGTCTGGGCCGTGTTGGCGCGCACGCGCACCAGGATGCTGCCGTCCTCGACGACGGTGCCGGCAAACACGTCGTCGCCCACGCTGCGCTCGACGGCCAGCGGCTCGCCGGTCAGGGTCGCCTGGTTGACCATGGCGCTTCCCTGCTCGACTACGCCGTCGATGCAGATGGACATGCCGGTGCGCACGGCGACCAGGTCGCCGGGTTCAAGCTCGGTGGCGGCGACGCTCACCTCGGTGTCACCGACAACCTTTTGCGCCTTGTCGGGCACGTCGAGCAGCGAGTTGATGAGCTCATTTTCGCTCATGGCGCGGGTGTAGTCCTCGAGCAGCTCACCCACGTTGAGCAGGAACATCGTCTGGCCCGCGGTGTCGACGTCGCGCTTGACGAACGAGATGCCGATGGCCGACGCGTCGAGCACGGGAACGGTCAGGCGCGGCTGCGCGAGCTCGTGGAGGGCTGCGCGCAAAAAAGCCATGTAGCCGGCAACGACAAAGACGGCACGCAGCGGCGTGGGCAAAAACCAACGGCGCGCGTAGTGGACGCCGACAAGCGTCGCCAGATCCATGACAAGCTTGTGCTTGCGCGGCTCGAGCTGCATCACGTAGCCCGACTTGGCATCGGCGATGGCCCGGGCATCGAGCGCGCCGACGGCGGCCAGCACGGCGTCGCGGCGCGGCTCGTCGTATTCGAGCGCCATCTGCCCGATGCGTCCGTAGACGCGCACCTTGCGCACGCCGTCGATTTCGCCGCCGAGCTTTAGAAGCGCATCGAGATCGCTCTCTGGCACAGGACCCGCCAACTGGAGGCGGGTCCTGCCGGGGATCTCGCTGATAATCGAGAATCTCATAGTTTGTGCCTGGGAGCGCTACTCGGCCGCGTTGTCGGCGTCAGCCTCGCTCTGGGTGATGTAGGCAGCCTCGGCAACCATGTCGTCGACATTGGCCTTGGCCTGCTCGACCATGTCCTGGTAGCCATTCTTGATGCGCATGCCGCACGCGATGCCCTGCACGCAGGCGTTTTTAACCGGAGCGCTGGTGAGCAGCTTGATGCCGGCCGTGCCGAGCAGAAAACCGCCACCGACAAGCAGGGTATTGAACGTGGACTTCTTCATGTTGCGTCTCCCTTTTGCCGCACGAATTGCGGCGTGGTGCCTCCGCACCCGAGTTACCAAACTTGCTCGAGCACACTATCGAAAAATAGTTTATCCAACAATTATGGTCAGCCATAACTAACTTTTTGGAAATTTATAGTCGGGAAATCTCCGGCTTACGACAAACCACTCGTCGCGACACACATCCGTGGCATCAGAGAATTCCCCTCCTCCGCCCCACTGATCGAGGTCTAATACTTTCCTGAGAAGTGAACGAGTAAAATCAGGCCCCCGAAGCATCCGCATTTTTCGGCAGCAAAACCGCAGGAAAAACTCGACAAAACCGCAGGAAAGCGAGACCAAAAAGTGTCGATGCTTCGGGGGTCCAAATAAGGTCGTTCACTTCTAGGAAAAGTATTAGACAACGATCCGCACTGCCCCGCAGCATGACAAAGGGACTATCCCTTTGTCATGCTGCGAGCGCTTTCTTGATAAGAGGGACGGATCGGTCGGCCAAATACAGCGGAATATTGAGCACCCCATCGTCAAGCCTCAGGTTCTTAAGGGAGTAACGGACTCTCAACGGGGTCGTCTCCGCATGTTTGTCGGCATAGTATTTCAGACTCTTGGAATGAATGACCTCCCCCGATTTGACCTCAACGGGAACAATATTGTTTCCGACTTGAATCAAAAAATCGACCTCATGCTTTGGTTTCTCGTTAGTCCAATAGCGCGGAGCGGCATCCAGCTGCGGAAGCAACGCCTGAAGCACGTAGTTCTCGGCAAACGATCCTTTGAACTCAGAAAAAATCGCGTCCGAGATGGCGAATGCCGATGCATCGAGCCTTGCCATACGGCGCAACAAGCCAACATCAAGGCAGTAGACCTTAAAGGCCTTGAGATCATCGTAGGCCGAGAGCGGTATCCCGCCGCCGGTATTAAGCCGCACCGATGTAATCAGCCCGGCATCGGCGAGCCATTCCAGGGCATCCTCATATTCGCGGGCACGGGCCCCCTCGCGAACCGCACCCCAAACAAACTTTTTATTCTCACGCGCCAGCTGCGTTGAAATTGAGTTCCAAATTTGCGAAAGCTTGGCGAACTGCGCACGGCCACCGTGCTTAGCAAAATCACGCTCATAGGAATCCAGGAGGTCGGACAACACTTTATCAACCTGAGCAATGTCGCCCGTCTCGATCCAACGGCCAAGAGCCTCCGGCATGCCACCACATGCAAAATAGCGGCGAAGGTGCTCGACGAGTCGGACATGAAAGAAATCCGGTACCGCCTCGATCTGATCCAGACCGCCAAGATACGCATCATAGTTTGACGCGCCTTCGGCCTTTAAAAACTCAGAAAAGCTCATGGGGTGCATCTCCATGAACTCGACCTTTCCCACCGGAAAGGCACTCGTCTCGCGGGACAGACGAACACCCAGCAAAGACCCTGCGCACGCAACGTGATATTCGGGGGCCTCATCGCAAAAATACTTGAGAACACCGACTGCGGAGGGGCAGTCCTGGATCTCGTCAATAATAAGCAGCGTCTCGCCGGGATCGATGGGCTGGCCAAACGCCAAGGATAGATTTGAAATAATGCGCCGCGGATCACGCGTGCCCTCGAAAAACTGTGCGTATTCGCTTTGAACCCCGGGAGACGGCTCCTCCAGCGTCAGGTATACGCAGTTGCGATACGAGGCGCGGCCGAACTCCTTGAGCGCCCACGTCTTTCCAACCTGACGCGCTCCTTTAAGGATGAGCGGCTTACGATACTCCGACGCCTTCCAGGTATTAAGCTTGACGATGATATCACGCTGCATGACCGACCTCCCGCAAAGAAACTTCCGTAAATGTGAGATTTATCACATTTTACCCCGTGTAAAACGTGATATTTATCACATTTACGGAAGTTTTATGGCAGTTTCGCCACACTTTCACCATATTCAATGAAGTGTGACAAAGGGACTATCCCTTTGTCACACTCTTACAGCTGCCAGGTTGCCGCCTCCTTTTGCAGGGCGACCATGCGAGCGAATTCTCCGCCTGCCGCCTTGAGTTGCGCCGGGGCGCCCTGCTCGGCGACCACGCCATCTTTGAGCACGACGATCTTGTCGGCATTTTCTACCGTACGCATGCGGTGGGCGATTACGATGACCGTTTTGCCGGCGAGCAGGCGAGAAAGCGCTTGCTGCACCACGGTTTCGTTCTCCACGTCCAAGCTCGCCGTCGCCTCGTCCAGCAGCACGATAGGCGCATCCTTAAGCAGCGCACGGGCGATGGAGATGCGCTGGCGCTCACCGCCGGAAAGCTTGGAGCCGTTCTCGCCAATCATGGTGTCATAGCCCTGCGGCATGCGGCTTACGAACTCGTCGCAGTTGGCGGCACGCGCGGCCGCGAGGACTTCCTCGTCGGTGGCCTCGCGACGGCCCAGGCGGATGTTGCCCATCACCGTGTCGTCAAAGAGCAGCACGTCCTGGAACACAATGGCGTAGTCGCGCAGCAGTACCTCGGGGTCCACGCCCGCAACATCCACGCCACCCACGGTAACCTTGCCCGCGGTGGCATCCCAAAAGCGCGCGGCCAGGCGGCTCACCGTAGACTTGCCAGAGCCCGAAGGACCGACCAGTGCCGTGACCTCGCCTTCCTTAGCGGTAAAGCTCACATCGGTAAGAACTTTCTCGCCGGCGCGGCCGTCCTCGCCCGCACCATAACCAAATGCCACGTGATCGAACACCACGTCGTGGCCCGCAGGCTCAAACTTCTCGTCACCCTGCGCCACGGACTCCTCCATGATGGAACGCATGCGCTTGGCCGAAGACTCGGCGGCAAACAGCTCGGACACCAGCATCAACGCCTGGTCAAAAGGCGCATAGATGCGGCTCACCATAAGCAGGAAGGCAAACATCACCAAAAAGTCGACTTGGCCGGAGGTGACCATCGCGGCGCCTGTTACCAACGTGGAAGCGATCCCCAGACGCAAAATGACAAAGGCGGAGTTGACCAAAAGCCCGTTAACGAGTTCTCCCTTAGTGGTCTCGCGCTCTTCGGCATCAATCACGGCGTTGAGCCCCTCAAGATAATGGGCCTCCTGGTTGGTGGCGCGGATTTCGCGCACGCAGTCGAGCGTCTCCTGGATCGCCTCGGTGACCTTGACCTTCTCGGCGCGCACGCGGTCGAACACCGGGGTCATGGGCCCACGTGTCAGATACAGCACGGCAAAGGCCACGGGCACGCTCCAAAACGCCGCAATCGCCAGCTGCCAGCAA
Organism: uncultured Collinsella sp.; assembly: GCA_934630855.1. Taxonomy (GTDB): domain Bacteria; phylum Actinomycetota; class Coriobacteriia; order Coriobacteriales; family Coriobacteriaceae; genus Collinsella. Next base: position 2,632 of record CAKTWW010000056.1, on the reverse strand, counting down.
AAGAACAGCGACGCCACGAACACGATGGCGCTTGCGATGATGGCGCCCCAGAGTTCTCCCAGCACATGACTGTAGGCATGCTCCATAGTCTGAACGTCGCCCATGATGGTTTCGGTTAGATCGGCCAGATCACGACGGCCGAAAAACGACAACGGCAGTTTGCGCAAGCGCTCGGCAATCCCCATGCGCTGCTTGCCGCACTCCTCGTAAAAGATGCAGTAGGTGTAGTAATACTGCTGCCAGTTAGAGGCAAAGAGCATCACGAAAAAGACCAGGAGACCGACCACAATTGGCAGGGCATCCGGTAGGTCAGCCCCGCTGGCGAGATGCTCGACAAAGCCGGCCATAACCAGGAATAAAAAGCCCATGCCGGCCATGGTAATAAGATTGGTGAGCGTGGTCCAGAAAACGCCGCGTTTTACGCCGGCGACGCCTTTATCGGATAGGAAATACTTCTTTTGGAATGAGGCGAACATTTAGGCCTCGCCTCCCTTCGTGACGGCGGCATCCGCGGCAGCAGTGATCTTCCAGCTCGCGGCCTGTTCGTATTCGGCCCACATCTTGGCGTATAGACCGTTTTGGGACAGCAGCTCGGCATGGGCGCCAGACTCCTGCACGTTACCTTGGTTGAGCACCACGATCTTGTCGGCCCCCACCACGGTCGAAAGCCGGTGCGCGATCATAATGACTGTGCGACCCGCCGCCAGTTTGCTAAAGGCACGCTGGATGAGCGCCTCGTTCTCGGGGTCGGCAAACGCTGTGGCCTCATCGAGCACCACGATAGGTGCGTCTTTAAGGATCGCGCGGGCGAGTGCCACGCGCTGTACCTCGCCGCCCGAAAGATATGCCCCTCCAGCACCGAGCATGGTGTTAATACCCTGCGGGAGCTTGGCCACAATGTCGTCGCACTGAGCTGCGGAGAGGGCCGCACGCACTTCGTCGTCAGTGGCCGTAGGCTTGGAGGCGCGCACGTTATCGGCAAGTGTTTGCCGGAACAGCTGGTTGGTCTGAAACACAAAGGCGACCTGGTCCATGAGCTCGTGCGGATCCATGTCGCGAACGTCTACGCCGCCCACAAGCACGCGACCCGAGGAAACATCCCAAAAACGCGGGACCAGGCTTGCGCAGGTTGACTTACCGCCGCCCGAGAGACCAACCAACGCAAGGGTGCTACCTGCGGGAACGCTAAAGCTCACATGATCGACGGCAGGCGCTTCGGCACCCTCGTAGGTAAAGCTTACATCCTCAAAGCGCACATCGCTGCCGATAGGGTGCTTGGGCTGGGCAGGCACGGAGAGCTGCTTGGAATCCATAACGCTTCGGATGCGCGCCAGCGAATCGGCACTCATCTGAGACGCCTCGCCCACAAACATGAGCTTGGTCATGGCCGTCGGCACCACGGCCGAAAAGATCGCGTAAAACGTGAAGTTGACCATAAAGTGCGCGAAGTCCGTCTCGCCCGGCGCCAACAGCAACGCCACGGGCAAAAGAAATGCCACGAGGCCATTGAGCGCGGTAAGGTTGAGCACCTGCGGGCCTCGGCAGAACGTGCCCGCATAGCTTTGCGCCATGTCGGCGTATTCGGCGATCGCATCGTGAAACGCCTTAAAGGAGTAGACCGTCTGCTGGAAGACCTTGACCACGGGGATGCCGCGTACGTATTCGGTGCCGGTCTTGTTCATCTTGACCAGCGCGCCCATGTAAGCCTTCATAAACTCGGCGCCCTTGCCGCTCATCATGGTGGCCATGGCGCAAAACGAAACGACGACCGAGATTAGGCATGCCGCACCCAAACGCCAATCGAGGGCGAAAAGCAGCACGAGCAGGCCCACGACCATGGCGGTGGCGCCGGCGATATCGGGCAGCATGTGTGCGAGCAGCGTCTCGGTGGAGGCAGCGCATCCGTCTACGATACGGCGCAGCTCACCGGTGGCGTGCGTGTCAAAGTAGCCGAGCGGCAACTTGAGCAGATGCTCACTCGTGGTCTTGCGGATATTGGATGCGCAGCGAAACGCGGACAGGTGCGTGCACATGAGTCCCACAAAATAGACCACAATGCTCGCCAGGGCAAAGCCCACAGCCCACCAACCATACATCGCGATATTGGCGGCCTCGCTCCAGTTGGGCGCCACGGCGATAAGATCTCGCGCAACAAGCCAGATGCACACGTACGGGCCAAAGCTCAGCAGCTGCGAGAGCGCCGAGAGGGCCATGCCCAAATACGTTAGGAATTTACGTTCACCGGCATATGCAAGCAGCTCGCCGATGCCGCCACCTTCCTTTTTTGATCCCTTTGCCATGAGATTCCTTTCTAACGGCTTGAGAGTTAACCGTAAGAAACTTATCATGGGCGTGTTAGCCAAGGCACACAATTGGGCCAGGCGTGGACGTTTTCGCAAATGAAGGGGACGCTTTTGAAAATGCGGCGGGCGGCAACCGATATAACCGAGCTCTACGCACCGCAGTTTGAGCAGTTTGGCTTGGAGTTCTCCGGCAAGGGCGCCGTCTTTACCGGTGAGGTGGCAAACGATCGGGCGCACGGACGCGCATGGATTATGCCCCTCTCCCCCACCTGCATCGTCATGGAGCATTTCATTACCCCGATGCACAACATGCACCTAGCCGAATACAC
>CAKTWW010000055.1 GCA_934630855.1 uncultured Collinsella sp. | reverse complement strand
CGCGGTCGCAAGATCGAGGAGCCCCGTGGTCGCGATGTCACCCGCCCCACGACCGATCGCGTGCGCGAGGCGTGCGCTTCTATGGTCATGTCGGCATTCGACTTCGATTTGGACGAGGTGCGCGTGCTGGACGCCTTTGGCGGTTCCGGTGCCCTGGGCATCGAGATGCTCTCGCGTGGCGCCCGCTCGCTCACGACGTTTGAGATCGATCGGAATGCCGCACGGCTCATTACCAAGAACATCGAGTCGCTGTGCCGCGACCGTGCCCGCTGGCGCGTCGTGACGGGCGATATCCTCGCCAGCGCTTCGCGCGGCCGTGTGCCGGGCGGTCCCTTTGACTTGGTCTTACTGGATCCGCCCTATGCCTTTGGTGCCGAGCCGGTCGAGGAGCTGTTGCAGAACCTTGCCCAGCAAAACCTGCTCGCCCCGGGCGCATATGCCCTGTTTGAGCACGCTGCGGCCCAGCCTGGCGCACATCCGGCGGGCTTTGAGACCGTGCGCGAAAAGCGCTACGGTATCACCTCGGTCGACCTGCTGCGTTGGGTTGGCGACGATGGAAGCGACGATGTCGACACCGAAAGCAGCGTTGAGACTGCAGCCCCGGAGGACGCCCATGAGTGACACCATTAACCGCGTGATCGTCCCGGGCACCTTCGATCCCATCACGTTTGGCCACATCGATGTTATCCGCCGCGCCCGCCGCATCTTTCCCAGCGTGATTGTGGCCGTAGCCGAATCACAGGGCAAAAACGGCGTCGGCACCACCTTTATGCTCGATGAGCGCGTGGCGCTGGCCCGCGAGGCTCTCGGTGATATCGACGGCGTCGAGGTCTTGCCCTTTACCGGCCTGCTGGTCGATTTTGCCCGCGAGCAGGGTGCAGGTGCCGTGGTCAAGGGCCTGCGCGCCATGACCGATTTTGAGTACGAGCTGCAGCAGGCAGACCTTAACTACCGCCTGGATAACGAGCTGGAGTCCATCTTTGTCATGAGTGCGCCGCAGTACGGCTACATCTCGAGCTCGGTGGTGCGCCAGATCGCCTCGCTTGGCAGCGACGTGTCGACGTTTGTGCCACCCAATGTAGTTGAGGCGCTGAAACATCGCTTTTCGTGACGTTGCATTATGCCTGTTGGCATGTGGTAAACTAACTCGATGATATGTTACCTATGAAAGGAGACCGGATGCCGGGCGAGAATTTTCCTGGCGACAGGATCGTGAGCCTTGTCGAGGAGCTCGAGGGGCTCATCGAAGAGGCTAAGACGCCGTTCGGCAAGAACGCCCAGATGAAGGTCATCGATGCCGACGTCTTCTTTAACATCCTCGACGAGATCCGCATGAGCTATCCCGAGGAGTGGCAGAAGTCCCGCCGTATCCTCAAGGAGCGCGAGGAGCTTATGGCTTCCGCCGCCGCTCAGGCCGATTCCATCATTGCCGATGCTCAGCAGCAGGCCCTCACCATCGCCGGTGAGCAGGAGATCGTCCGCCTAGCGCAGCAGCAGGCCGACGATATCCGCGATCGCGCCCAGCAGTACGAGCGCGAGACGCGCTATGCTGCCGAGGACTATGCCGAGCAGGTCTTCACGCACCTCGAGGAGAACCTCAAGAGCCTGACCGGTACGGTCACCCGTTGCCGCCAGCAGCTCAACGAGGGCGCTGCCCAGCAGAACGGTCAATGGTAATGGCCGAGTTCCCGAACGTTATCGTCGACCTTTCCGAGCGGCTTGAGTTTCCTGGAGACTCGTATCCGCTGACCGGTAAGGTCGATGTCGCCAACTACACGGTGGGCGAGAAGGAATACCAGCTGCAGGACGGCATCGACTACGACGTGGTCTTTACCAATGCCGGCACCGGTGTCTTGCTCACGGGCATGGTTCGCGCGCACGCCACCGGCGAGTGCGACCGTTGCTTGGAGCCCGCCTCGTTTGATATCGCTGGCGAGATCGAGGAGTTCTACCTCTTTGAGGAGCCCGAGGATCCCGAGGCGTACGAGGACGGCTACGAGCTGCTGGGTGAGGATCGCATGGTCGACCTGGGCGAGCCCATTAACGATGCGGTTGTCATGGACACGCCGTTTGTGGTGCTCTGCACGCCCGATTGCCGCGGTCTTTGCCCCGTCTGCGGTGGTAATCTCAACGTCGAGCAATGCGATTGTGCCGCCCAAGCCGAGGCCGAATGGGCCGAAGCCACGGAAAATCCATTTGCAGCATTAAAGAATCTCAAGCTTGACGAGTAAAACTGTGGTAGTATCGCTACTTGCGCGTAATCGCCACACTGGATAGTTCATAAGGAAGGTCACTATGCCCGTACCTAAACAAAAGCAGGGTCGTATCCGCACTCACACCCGTCGTTCCGCCAACATGAAGATCTCGGCTGCGGCTCAGTCCACGTGCCCCCGTTGCGGCGCTGTCAAGCTCCCGCACCACGTGTGCCCCAGCTGCGGTTTCTACAAGGACCGCGAGGTTATCGTTACCGAGTAACTGTATACTCGCATACGATGCCGTTCCAACTGGAACCACAATGGCCGGCTCAATGAGTCGGCCATTTTTGTATAAGGAGTATGTATATGAGTAACGTTCGCGTTTGTGTAGACGTTGTGGGCGGAGACGAGAAGCCGCAGGTCGTTCTCGATGGTATCGAGGCGGCGCTTGCGGCGGACTCCGATATCGAGGTCTTGGCCGTCGGTCCTGCAGAGATCGTGAACCCCTTTGCCGCGGCTCACGCTCGCGTTGAGGCCTTGGAGGCCCCCGATGTCATCGCCATGGATGACGATCCCATTCGCGCCGTGATGACCAAGCGTAAGTCCTCGATCGTGCTTGCCTGCCGCGCCATCAAGAAGGGCAACGCGGACGCGTTCTTCTCCGCCGGCTCCACCGGTGCCATGACCGCTGCCGCCACCGCCTACGTCACGCCCTTTCGGTATCAGGCCGAGGGCAAGAAGCAGCCGGTGCGTCCGTGCCTGACCAATGCGCTGCCCAATCGTGCCGGCGGCCTGACGGTGCTGTGCGATATGGGCGCCAACCCCGATGTCGAGGTCGACGATATGGTTCGTTTTGCCCAGATGGGCAGCGCCTATGCGCGCGTCGTCCTGGGTATTGAGCATCCTCGCGTGGGCTTGCTCGGCAATGGCACCGAGGACGAGAAGGGCTCCAACTTTACCAAGGCGTGCTTCCCGGCCATGAAGGCTGCCGTTCCCGGCTTTGTGGGAAACTGCGAGGGCACTGACCTGACGTCGGGCAACTTTGACGTCGTCGTTGCCGACGGCATGTCGGGCAACATCGCGCTCAAGGCAACCGAGGGCGCTGCCAAGTTTTTGCTGCAGGAGCTCAAGGGTGCCTTTATGGGCTCGTTTGGCACCAAGATCGCTGCGCTGCTCATGAAAAAGCAGATGCGCGAGCTCAAGGCCAAGCTTTCGGGCGATGCCAAGGGCGGTGCGATTCTGCTGGGCCTGCGTGGCGTGGTCCTGATCGGCCACGGTGCTACCTCGGTCGAGGCCGTCAAAAACGGTACGCTCGCCGCGGCGGAGGCCGTGCGCGCCGGGCTCGTCGAGAACGTCGCCAACTCCATGGACGGTATCGTTTCGTAAGAGCGAGTTAGGGCGCTGTTATGCGCCTCGCGGCCTGCGTCGTGGGGTAGAATCAAAACCGTGTTTGGCGCTGCCTGCGCGGCGCCGGTCTTTTGGTATTCATGCACTATGAGAGGAAGCGCTATGGACCGCTCCGAAATCTTCGACAAGATCGCCGAGGTTGCCGCCGACGTTCTGGGCGTCGATGTTGCTGAAATTAGCGATGAGACCACGTTTGACGATCTCGATGCCAACTCGCTCGAGCGCCTGCAGCTGGTAACGGCCATCGAGGACGAGTTCAACCTCGAGATCGATGACGAGACCCTGCTCTCGCTCAACTCTGTCGCCGACGCCGTCGACGCTATCGAAGCTGCCAAGGAGGCCTAAGTCTTGGCTTTGTCTGAACGACTTACGCGCGCCCAGGAAATCCTGGGCTACGAGTTCAATAACAAGGTGCTGCTGCGCGCGGCGCTCACGCATCCCTCTGCCGTGGAAGGCCAGCCGGTTTCGGCAAGCTACGAGCGCCTGGAGTTTTTGGGCGATTCCATTTTGGGTGCCGTCGTCGCCCGTTCGCTCTTTGAGTCCTACCCCGAGTTTGACGAGGGCAAGCTCACGCGCCTAAAGGTGTCGCTCGTCTCGGGTGCCACGCTGTCCGAGGTGTCCCACGAGCTGGGCATCGACGACATCATCATCTTTGGCGCCTCCGAGACCGGCACCGGCGCGCGCGGTCTGCATTCGGCGCTCGAGAATGTCTATGAGTCGCTCGTCGGCGCGCTGTATCTGGACGCCGGCTGGGATGCCGCGGCGGAGTTTATCCACCGCACGCTCAAGCCGCATTTGGCCTCCGAGCGTGCCGAGCACCCCGCGAACCCCAAGTCGTTTTTGCAGGAGTGCGTGCAGGCTGACGGCCACGAGCCTCCGGCGTACAAGCTGGTGGGTTCCGAGGGTCCGGCGCATGCGCCCACCTTTACCGCCGTGGTGCTGATCGATGGCATTCGCCAGGGTCGCGGCTCCGGTTCCTCAAAGAAGGAAGCCGAGGGAGCCGCCGCACTCGAGGCACTCGACCGCATGGGTTACACCACCAACGGCGTGATTCTCAACAAGAAGCACGTATAAGCGAGGAACCGTGTATCTCAAGTCCCTCACGCTCAAAGGGTTCAAGTCGTTTGCCGACCGCGCCCACATGTCGTTTGAACCGGGCCTGACGGTCATCGTCGGCCCCAACGGCTCGGGAAAATCGAATATCTCCGATTCGATCCTATGGGTTCTGGGCGAGCAGAGCGCCAAGCAGCTGCGCGGCCAGGCCATGGAGGATGTTATCTTCTCGGGTTCGTCGGCGCGCAAGCCGGTGGGCGTGGCCGAGGTCACGCTGGTGCTCGACAACTCCGATCATATGCTGCCCGTCGACTTTGACGAGGTTGCCATCACCCGCCGCATGTACCGCTCGGGCGAGAGCGAGTACCTCATCAACTCGAGCCCGTGCCGACTGATGGACATTCAGGACATCCTGCACGATTCGGGCCTGGGCAAAGATACGCATTCCATCATCAGCCAGGGCAAGCTCGATGCCATTTTGCAGAGCCGCCCCGAGGAGCGCCGCGCCCTCATCGAAGAGGCCGCCGGCATCTCCAAGCACAAGCGCCGCAAGGAGCGCGCGCTTAAAAAGATCAAGTCGATGGACGAGCACCTGACCCGTGCCCGCGATATCAATAAGGAAATCGCCCGTCAGCTGCGTCCGCTGGAGCGTCAGGTCGATCGCGCGCGCAAGTACAAGGAACTGTCCTCGCGCGCGAACGAGCTTACGCAGATGCTGGCCGTTGATGAGCTGCGTTCGCTGCAGTCGCAGTGGAACGATTTGGAGAGCCGATCCAAGGAAGGTGCCGCCGAGCTGGAGCTTGCGCAGTACCGACTGGGTGAGAAAGAGCGCGAGCTCGAGAAGCTCCAGGTCATGCTCGAGGAAAAGGGCCTGTTTGTGGGCGATCTGGGCGAGCAGCGCCGCCATATGCAAGACGTGGTCGGTCGCATTAACTCCGACATGCGCCTGCTCGAGGAAAAAGGCCACAACATGGTGTCGCGCCTATCCGACATGCGCGGCCAGATCTCGGGCTCCGAGCATCAGCGTCGTCGCGTGGTCGAGGAGCTTGAGGACGCCCGTGCCCAGCTCGAGGAAGTGACCGGTGCGCACATGCAGGCCCAGGAGGACGTTGACGCCGCCTGTCCTGCCGCCGCCGAGCTTCACGAGCGTCGCGTGGCGCTCGATGCTCAGATTTCGCAGTTGACGCGCGAGCAGCGTGATGTGCAGCGTGTGGCGGATAACGCCGCGCTCGAGCTCGCCAAGGTAAAGGATTCGCTGTCCAACGCCGAGGTCGAGGACAACATGTATGCCTCGCGCCTGGAGCAGATCGATGAGCAGCTCGAGGAGGTCACGGCATCGCTCGAGAGCCGCCGCGACCGTGCTGAGGAGCTTGAGGGCGCCCTTGAGGCTGCCCGTACGTCCCAGGTCGAAGCCCGTGAGGCCGCCGAGGTCGCGCGCGCTGCGCTCAAGGACCTGCGAGCCCGCGAGAGCGAAGCCCGTAATAAGTTGTCTGAGGTTCGCTCGGAACTTGCCAGCCAAAAGAAGCTCGATGCCCGTATGGCCGACAGCTCGCCGCTCGTGAGCCGTCTGGTGGGGGCGCTAGGTGATGACGTCTCGGGACGTCTGGGTGACGTACTCGAGGCTCCACGCGAGCTTGAGGGCCTGGTTGAGCAGCTGCTCGCCGGCGATATCGATGCCCTGTTGTTTGATGATACTGCCGCGCTTGAGCGCGCCGGCCGTGCCGCCCTGGACCAGAAGAAGGCCTCGGGCGAGGCGTTGCTGGTGGCGCGCGGCGTGAGCGGCTCTGCCGCCGCCGAGGGTGCTGCCGGAACCCGTCTGGTCGATCGCCTGTCCGTTCGCGCGGGCTATGGCCCGGTCGTCGAGGCGTTGCTCGGTAGTTATTACGTGGTCGACGACTTGGCTTCTGCGCTGTCCGCGCCGGTCGTTGAAGGCGTGACCTATGTGACCCCCGATGGCGCGCGCGTTGCCTGCGGTGGTTTGGTGCGCGTGGGCCTCGATGCCGGTGAGGCGTCGGGCGCTCTGGAGCGCAAGCGCCGCATTCGCGAGCTGGAAGGCTTGGAGCCCGACTTAGCCGCCGTGTTTGAGCACGCTTCGGATCAGGTCGTCGAGGCCAATGCGGCCGTCGAGGAGGCTCGTGCCGCCGAGGGCGACGCCGCCGGTGAGATCGCCCGCCTTGAGGGCGAGCGCCGCTCCCTGCTGTCCGAGATCGGCCGCCTGGAGCAGAGCGCCAACAACGCCGAGGTCGAGCGCGTGCGCATCTCCAAGCGGCGCGAGCAGGCCGCCGAGGCCGTCCGTGCCGCCCGTCCGCGCGTGGACGAGCTCACCCGCTCTCGTGATGAGGCCCGAGCTCAAGCGAGCGACCTGGGCCTGCAGATTGCCGAGGCCAACGACGAGCTCGATCGCGTGCGCCGTGACGACTCCGAGGCTGCCGGTAAGCTCGCCGACGCCAAGGTTCGTTTGGCCCAGACGAGCGAGCGTCTGCGTTCGCTGAAGGGCCGTGTGCCCGACCTGGAGCATCGCCTTGAGGGCATCGACCGTCGTATCCGTGGAACGCGCCAGGCCTCGCGCTCGCTCGAGCTGCTGCGCCTGCGCGTCGACCCCATGCATGAGCGCTATTCGGCCCTGCTGGAGCGCGCCTCGGATTGGGCCGCGCGCCTGCGTGACCAGGCCTCACTCGAGGAGGCGGACTCGGCTTCGCTCAAGAAGACCATCGAGGACGCCAAGGCCGAGGTCGCCCGCGCCAAGGAGAGGGTCGATGCCGCCACCGCCACGCAAAACGAGTTCAAGGTCGCGCGTGGCAAGCTCGAGGTGCAGGTGGAAGCCGCCATCAAGGCCATCACCGCCGATGGTACGACGGTGCTCGAAGAAGCGCTCATGCTTCCCGCGCCCACCGACCGCGACGCCGCCGAGCGCGAGCTCAACCAGCTCGTTCGTCAAATCAACAACCTGGGTCCTGTGAACCAGGTCGCCATGGAGGAGTACGAGCAGCTCAAGCGCCGCTCCGACTACATCGAGGAGCAGCTGGCCGATCTGGAGAGCGCGCGCAAGGCGCTCACCAAGATCACCGTGGCGATCGACCGCAAGATGCGCAAGGCGTTCTTGGTGACGTTTGAGAAGGTCGATGCGAATTTCCGCGAGATCTTCGCCATGCTCTTCCCGGGCGGTCAGGCGCATCTGGAGATGACCGATCCAGAGCATCCGGCAGAGACGGGTATCGAGGTCGTGGCGCAGCCGCGCGGCAAGCGCATCACCAAGATGATGCTCATGTCGGGCGGCGAGAAGAGCCTGACGGCGCTCGCCCTGCTCTTTGCCGTGTATCGCACGCGCACGGTGCCGTTCTATGTGCTGGACGAGGTCGAGGCGGCGCTCGATGACGCCAACCTGTCCAAGCTCATCGGCGCCCTCGATGTCCTGCGTTCCGATACGCAGCTCTTGGTCATTTCGCATCAGCGCCGTACTATGGAGGACGCTGACGTTCTCTACGGCGTTTCGATGCAAGCCGACGGCGTCAGTCGCGTCGTCTCGCAAAAACTCGATCGCGAAACCGGAAAGGTCGTGAATGCATAATGGGATTCTTTGATGCTCTCTCGCGCGGACTTGAGCGCAGCCGCGAGGCCCTCAACGAGGTCTTCTACTTTGGCGGCGAGGTCGACGAGGATTTTTGGGAGGACCTTGAGGACACCCTTGTCATGGGTGACATGGGTGCCGAGGTCGCCATTCAGGTCTCCGATGACCTGCGCGATGCCGCGGCCAAGAAGAACCTCAAGACCGCCCCGCAGCTTCGCCGCGCCCTGGCCGAGCAGCTCGAGGGTCACTTTGTGCCCGTCGAGCGCGATCCGTTCTCCGATACGCCGAGCTGCGTGCTGTTCGTCGGCATCAACGGCGCCGGCAAGACCACCACGGTCGGCAAGATCGCGAGTGCCATGTCCGCCCGCGGCAAGAACGTCGTGATCGGTTCGGCCGATACCTTCCGTGCCGCCGCTATCGAGCAGCTCGATGTGTGGGGCCAGCGCTCCGGCGTGCCGGTCATCAAGCGCGACCGCGGCTCCGATCCGGCGAGCGTGTGCTACGACGTGCTCGACGAGGCCGATAAGCGCGGCAGCGACCTGGTGCTCATCGATACCGCCGGCCGTCTGCACACGAGCCCCGAGCTCATGCGCGAGCTCGCCAAGGTGGTCAACGTGACCCGTAAGCGTGCCGCCAATATGGCCGCCGGCCCCATGCCGGTCTCGGTCGTGCTCGTGATCGATGCCGCCACCGGCCAGAACGGCCTGAACCAGGCGCTCGAGTTTAACGAGGCGTTGGGCCTGGACGGTATTATCATGACTAAGCTCGACGGCACGGCAAAGGGCGGTATCGCCATGGCCGTGGCCGAGAAGCTCAAGCTCCCTATCCTGCGCATCGGCGTGGGTGAGCAGGTCGATGACCTGCAGGAGTTTAACGCCAAAGATTTCTGCCGCGCCCTGGTGGGCGAGTCCAACTAAGGAGTAGCTAGTGTTTGATTCCCTGAGCGATCGCCTCAACGACACATTTGACCGCCTGCGCGGCAAGGGTAAGCTGACCGAGGCCGATATCACCTCGGCCATGCGCGACATTCGCATGGCGCTGCTCGAGGCCGACGTCAACTTTAAGGTCGTCAAGGAGTTTGTCGCCAAGACCAAGGAGCGCTGCATGACCGCCGAGGTCATGGAGTCGCTGTCGCCGGCGCAAAACGTCGTCAAGATCGTGCTCGACGAGCTCACCGAGATGCTCGGCTCCACCGAGAGCAAGCTCGTCTTTAGCAACCGTATCCCCAACGTCATCATGCTCGTGGGCCTGCAGGGCTCCGGTAAGACCACGGCAGCCGTAAAGCTGGCCTACCTGCTCAAGAAGCAGGGCCGCTCGCCGCTGCTCGCCGCGTGCGACGTCTACCGTCCCGCCGCTGCCGACCAGCTGGCCACGCTCGGCGGCGAGATCGGCGTGCCGGTCTTCCGCGGCGACGGCGCGCATCCGGTCGACATCGCCAAGGGCGCCATCCAGGAGGCCGTCGATCACCTGCGCGACGTGGTCATCGTCGATACCGCCGGTCGTCTGCAGATCGA
>CAKTWW010000054.1 GCA_934630855.1 uncultured Collinsella sp. | reverse complement strand
CCGCTGCGTCGCTTCGCTCCTTGCGTGCTGCGCTGGAAAACGCTTCGCGTTTCCTCAGCTCCGCACCCTTGCGGGTTCGAATCCCTCCGCTTGCCCACAAGAAAGCGCCCTGGGCCGCTATGGGCTCAGGGCGCTTTGTTTCTTTGGCTGGGACGGAGGGATTCGAACCCCCAACAGCCGGCACCAAAAACCGGAGTTCTACCGTTGAACTACGTCCCAATGTGTGTGTTGCTCAAAAGCAACTCGTCTAGTTTACCTAATCTGCGAGGGCATCGCAAACGCCATCGAGCAGGCGTACGGCGAGCGTTTGGGCATCGCTTGCGGTGAAGGTGCCGTTGTAGCGCGTCATGCCCGTGAGTTCGATGCGAATGCGTGCAGGCTTTTGCTGGGCGGCAACATTGGCGGTGCGGATGCGCTGAGCCAAGTTGTGGCACTCAGCGAGGGCAATCGTGGCACGCGGTGCTGCGTCAGCAGGCAGCTCATCGCTTGCAATCTCGAGCACCAGGTCGACATCGGTCGGGACCTCGGAATCGCAGAGCATCATGCCGCTGTTGTCGGTCGTCGCCGTGGCGATGTTCCACATGCGCGATGCAACGCTGCGTGCGATGGGGTCCTCGCCGATAACGGCAATCTGGAAGCGCTCAAGCACGTTGGCCGCGCGAGCGAAACCGATGCGCGACTCGGCCTCGGTGACCGAGGGCTTGCCCTCCCACACATGGTGCAGGCGGTTGATGTAGGCGTAGGTATCCTGGAACGCCATACCGTCAGCAAACAGGCCGACGTTTTCCTGGAACTGCTGCAGGGCGGCTTCGGTATGCGGGCCAAAGTAGCCGTCGTCTTCGCCGCAGGCAAAGCCCAAAACATTGAGCGCGCGCTGCAGGGCCTGCACGTCGGCACCGTGGAAATTGGGCATACGCAGGTAGAGAGTGCGGTCACCCAGCTTGTACGAAGCGTCGACCAGGGCGCTCCAGCAGGGGATGTCGACGGCGTGACCGGCGGCAAGGCCGCTGTCGAGCCTAAAGGTGCTAACAGCCTGCTCGGTGGTGGTGCCAAAGTGCTTGTCGGCGACCTCGGCGGCATCGATAGTGTAGCCGAGCTGCAGGAGACGGGATTGCACGTCCTCGACGGCTGCTCCCTGCATGCCCGTTGTAATAGGTTCCATGAACGAACCCCTTTCGGCGTACCATTCGTACTATTTGAGCGTCTGTCGGATAGACAACGCAAAGGGATGCATAAACATGCACTCAACAGTGTAGCAAGTTGTGCCTAAATACGCTGCTGACAGGTTTTATAACCCCCGTTAGTTAAGACGTTCCACAAAGAAATCTGCCATGGAGAGGAACAGCTCGCGTGCGTGCGGGTCGAGCTGGACGTCCTCGATGGCGGCCTTGGCCTTGGCGGTCAGGTCGAGCGCGTAGGCGTGGGCATAATCGATGGAGCCGGTCTCCTGGAAGATTTCCACAGCGCGTGCGAGCTGTACAGGGTCCTCGGTGCCCGAGGAAAGGATTGCCTCGACCTCGTCGTGATAGCGCTCATCGGATAGGGTGTGCACGGCAACGAGCGTACGCTTGCCCTCGGTGATATCGGTGCGGAAGTCCTTGTTGGCGGCCTCCTTGGTGCCAACAAGGTTGAGCAGGTCGTCTTGGATCTGGAAGGCAAGGCCGGTGTGCAGGCCAAAAGTGCGCAACGCCTCGACCTGCTCCTCGCTGCCGCCGCCGATGATGGCTCCGGCGGCAAGCGGCGTGGCCCCGCTGTAATATGCGGTCTTGTGCGTCGCCATGTCCAGATAGTCGTCAACCGAGATGTCAAAGCGTCCATCGCGGACCCAGCCCAGGTCGAGCGCTTGGCCTTCGATGGTGCGGACGATCATCTCGGTGAGTTCGTGAAGCACACGCAGCTTTACGTCAGGCTTGAGTGTGGGGTCGTCGAGGACCGTCTTGGTGACCATGGTGAGTGCCAGATCTCCGCAGTTGATGGCAAGCCCCGTGCCCTCGGTAAGGTACATGCAGGGCTTGCCGCGACGAAGCTGCCCGTTGTCGGCGATGTCGTCGTGGATGAGTGCGCCCGACTGGAAGTGCTCGATGGCCGCCGCGGCGCTGCGGGCGCTCTCAAAGCTACCGCCCACGGCGGTGGCGGCGAGCATGCAGATGAGTGGGCGGTGGCGTTTGCCGGCGTTGGCGGTAAACGCCGAGAGTGGGGCATACAGGTAGCGCTCGATATCGGCAGAGGTCGCCTGTCCGTCAAAGAACGTGGCCAGATAGTCGTTGATCTGGTCAAAGTGCTGGGCTAGAAAGCTGGTAAACGGACTGGACACGGGTTCTCGCATTCTTTCTAAAGGTTGCATTGGTGCAATATGCAGACAACATATTGCCACATTGGGGTTTCCTGCGCGTCAGTTTTGGCGATTTAGGGCAACAGGGTGTGTGCGGTCCGGGTGCCTATATAAGCTTAAAGTGCTCGAGCGCTTTGACGACGCCGTCGTTGCCGACCGAGTCGGTGATATAGTCTGCGCGCTTTTTGAGATAGTCGGGCGCGTTGCCCATCGCGATGCCAACATCGACGGCATTCATCAACGTGATGTCATTGCTGGCATCGCCGATGCCGTATACGGTTCCGTGGTTGGGGTCGAGGACGTCGAGTACGGACTGGATGCCCTCGCGCTTGGTGCATTCACGGGGCGAGATTTCCGTTACATCGAGCTCGAGTTCGTTGAAGCACAGCAGCGGTTCAAGCTCCTTGTCCTGAGCAATGCGGTTGGCGAGCGGCGTGGACATCAAGATCTTGTAGGCGCCGTAGTGCTGCAACTG
Organism: uncultured Collinsella sp.; assembly: GCA_934630855.1. Lineage (GTDB taxonomy): Bacteria > Actinomycetota > Coriobacteriia > Coriobacteriales > Coriobacteriaceae > Collinsella. The sequence continues at coordinate 7,710 of CAKTWW010000054.1, read as the reverse complement.
CGTTACGGCATCTCCCACGGTGCGTGCGTACCCAGGAGCGTCGGGTGCGTCGGCGCTCATGCGCACGACGCCGTTAAGGCCTTCAAAGCGGATGACCTCGCCCGACTGCTCAAGATAAGGGATGAGGCGTTGCAACATGCCGGGAGTCATCGCCAGATCGCGAATCGCCTGTCCACCGAGTTCGACATGGCCACCCGCAAGACAGATGATGCCGGCCCAGGGCAGCTCGAGCAGCTTGGGATGGATGCAGCTGAGTGTGCGCCCCGTGCAGATAAACGCCATGTTGCCGTTGGCGACAAAATCGCGGATGGCCTTCGAGACCGCTTCGTTGGGGTAGGGCGAGAGGTCCCGTTCGTCCTCGGGGAGCTCCTGGGCCACGCGGGGGTCTTGCCAGGCAAGCGTTCCGTCGATATCAAAGAAGCAGATATTTGCAGGCTTTTGAAGAGTGTCACCGGGCACGGGATGGGGCGCTTCGGGGGCAAAGCCCGGCTCGAGCCCCATGATCTGATCGAAGTGCTCCTTAATGCGCAAAACGGAGATGCCGATGATCACCTGGGCGGTTTTGCCGGTGATGATGAGGCCCTTGGCACCGGCTGCGACAAACGATGCATTGTCCGCGACGATAGAGGGATCGACGACCTCCACGCGCAGGCGTGTGGCGCAGTTGGTTGCGCCCACGATGTTGCCAACGCCACCCAAAAGCTCGACGACGTGCTCGGCAAGCAGGTGATCGAGGTTTGCCTGCGCATTGGCTGAATCATCATCGAAAGAGTCCCCTTTGTCCTCCATGCTCTTTGCTGACTGTTTGTCGGCGGCGCGATTGGCGCCATGGTCCTCGCGCCCCGGGGTTTTAAGGTCGAGGGCTAGGATGATACCGCGGAAGCTCAGGAAAAAGATGACGCTAAAGGCAAGCCCAATACCGAGTGCCATAAGGTAGGCACCGGCGTGCGTGCGCATGAGCGGGATAAAGTTGAAGGCCGCCATTTCCATAAGGCCGCCCGAGAAAATGCCCACGATGCCAAAGAAATTCATGGCCATGGCAAGGCAGGACGATAAGGCGGCATAGAGCACGAAGAGCCCCGGATAGGTGAACATAAAGAGGAACTCGAGCGGTTCGGTGACGCCGCAGACCACCGAGGTGACGATGGCAGGCAGCAGGATGACCTTAAGGCCGGCCCTGCGATCGGGTTTTGCGGTGGTGTAGAACGCCGCGGCGATGGCGGGCAAGCCAAAGAGCTTGACCCAGCCGGTGGCGGTAAAGCCAGCCCAAGGAGCAAGTTCCTTAAGGGGGCGCGTGCTGTGGGAAAGGATGGGAAGTAGGTTGGTCCACGTGGCGTAGACGCCTTCGTTTACGACCAGGTTGTCGTAGTAGATCGGCATGTAGAGCAGGTGGTGCAGGCCGAAGGGTTCGAGGGCGCGCTCCAAAAACACGAAGAGGCCCACGCCTAAGGTGCCGACTCCCGCAAGCGCATGGCGCAACGTATCGGTCGCTCCATATATAAAGGGAACGGCGATTGCCGAGACGATGGCGAGGCCGAGAACGGCGAAAAAGCTGATGAGGTAGACCAACGATGAGCCGGAGAAGGTGCCGAGCCAATCGGGCACCTTGGCGTCGTAGAAGCGATCATGGATGGTAACGACGATTGTCGAGACCGCCAGCGGTCCGATGATGCCGGTGTCGAGCGTCTTGATGCCGTCGATGATGGTGATGCCGGTGGCGGGAGCAAGGGATGAGGGGTACATAAGACCCAGATTGTTGCCGCCGATCTTGATGATTTCGCTCAAAAAGAAGCAGTAGGCAAAATATGCCACGAGCGCCTCGAGGCAGCAGCGCGCCGGTTGCTTTTGGGCAAGGCCGATGGGTAGCGCGATGGCAAACAAAAGCGGAAGGCGCCTAAAGACCGTCCACGATCCGCGCTGGACGATGGTCCAGAAGAAGTACCAAGGCGTTCCGTATACGGCAAGGTCGCCGACAATGTCTGCGGTCGTGGCGAGGGCGGAGATGCCGACCATAAGGCCCGATATGGAAAACAGCATGGCGGGCGCAAACATGGCTCCGCCAAAACGTTGGATTTTCTGCAGCATGTTTTGTCCTTTCAGACGGCCGCACGCTTGCGTGGGTAAAACGTTTAAACAATCGTTAATTGTAGAGGACTGGCGAAGCGGCTTCGCTGACGGTTTTTACATGACCGGGGTCTGGGTATGAGAGCGACCGCCAACGGTTAATTATTGGCGCTTTACCGATAGGCGGTTTGAACAACCCCAAGAAATGCTATCGTGCCTAGCCGTACGTATTCATTAGAGGTGAAACAATGCCAAAAGCCATTTACGAAGGAATTTACCGCGAGATTCGTTCGCGCATTATCAACGGAACCTATGCATTCCAGGAGATGCTGCCGACCGAGGCCGAGCTGACCGCGGAGTTCGGGTGCACCCGCAATACCGTCCGTCGAGCACTTTCCATGCTTGCCGACGAGATGTACGTGCAACCCATTCACGGTAAGGGCGTACGTGTCATTTGGCTCAAAGGCGAGACCGATATGCTGGGTGCGCTCGAGGAAGTCGAGTCGTTTGGCGAGTTCGCAAAGCGCAACAATGCCGTCGCGTCGACGGACGTGAAGTCCTTTGAACATCTGATTTGCACCGAGCAGCTTTCCCGCCGTCTGGGCTTTAAGGTGGGCGAGGAGCTGATTCGCGTGGTGCGTGTCCGTAGCCTCAACGGCAGCGCGCGCCAGGTGGATCACGGCTACTTTCTGGAGTCGATCGCCAAGGGGCTCACGCCCGAGATTGCGGAGAAGTCCATCTACGATTACCTGGAGCACAAGCGCGGGGTCAAAGTGATGGCAAGTCGTCGTACGGTGAGCGTCGAGCTCGCCAACGATGAGGACTGCAGCTACTTGGACCTTGGAAAATACAACTGCGTCGCCGTCATGGAAAGCCAGTCGTACACCTCGGATGGCATCTTGTTCGAGGTCACGCACGCCCGCACGCATCCCGAGATCTTCCACTACCGCGTCAACTCCAAGCGATAGACGGCAAGCTCGCCGTCTGGCGAGACTTATGCCCTCAAAGCGAAAACGCCCGGTCAAGCCGACGTCATATCGGCTTGACCGGGCGTTTTGTCTGCATCTGACAACATATAATTGTTTATACAAAACTTGTCAAGTGTAAAGTTGAAATTACCGTTCACCGAGGTTTTTCTACCGCTCTGGTAATAGTTGTTCAAACAACTAGCGAAAAAGCGTATTGTACGAATTAGCAAAAGGGGCTAAGTCCCCAAGCCAATCTCCGAAGGCGGCGACAAAGGGTGTCGCCACGGTGTGAAAGGGTGGATTGTAATGAAGAACGAAATGAGCAGAAGGCAGTTCCTGGGCTTCGCTGGTTCCGCGGCTGCGGTTCTTGGTCTGGGCCTCGTGGGCTGCGGTGGTTCTGCCGGCTCTGGCTCCTCTGCTTCTGGTGACGCTGCCGAGGTCTACTTCCTCCAGTTCAAGCCCGAGGTCGACAAGGAGTGGAAGGAGATCGCCAAGGCGTACAAGAAGGAGAAGGGCGTCGAGGTCAAGATCGTGACCGCCGCCTCCAACACCTACGAGGAGAAGCTCAAGTCCGAGATGTCCAAGAGCTCCGCTCCGACGCTGTTCCAGGTCAACGGCCCCACCGGCCTTAAGAACTGGAAGGACTACTGCGCCGATCTTTCCGACACCAAGCTCCGCGGCGAGCTCATCGACGACTCCCTGGCTCTGCAGTCCGACGGCAAGGATCTGGGTATCGACTGGGTTCAGGAGAGCTACGGCATCATCTACAACAAGGAGCTCCTCGAGAAGGCCGGCTACAAGGCCGAGGACATCAACTCCTTCGACAAGCTGAAGGCTTGCGCCGATGACATCCAGGCCCGCAAGGACGAGCTCGGCGTTGACGGTGCCTTCACTTCCGCCGGCATGGATGACTCCTCCAGCTGGCGCTACACCACCCACCTCGCCAACCTCCCGCTCTACTACGAGTTCGAGAAGGAGCACAACCAGGAGGACGACGAGATCAAGGGCGAGTATCTCGACAACTTTAAGCAGATCTTCGACCTGTACATCACCGACTCCACCTGCGATCCTTCGCAGCTCGCCTCCAAGACCGGTGACGACGCCACTAACGAGTTCGCAACCGGCAAGGCCGTCTTCTACCAGAACGGCTCTTGGGCCTACGCCGACCTCACCAAGGCCGGTATGACCGACGACCAGCTCGGCATGCTGCCGATCTACATCGGCGTCGACGGCGAGGAGAACCAGGGCCTGTGCTCCGGCGGCGAGAACTACTGGTGCGTCAGCTCCCAGGCTTCCGAGGATGCCCAGAAGGCCACCGAGGACTTCATGTATTGGTGCGTCACTTCTGACACCGCCACCAGCATCATCGCTGACAAGATGGGTCTGACCGCCCCGTTCAAGAGCGCTAAGGAGACCACCAACGTCTTCTCGCAGCAGGCCGTTGCTATGGCCAAGGATGGCAAGAAGACCGTTGCTTGGGACTTCGTTTACATCCCCTCTGAGGAGTGGAAGAAGAACCTCAAGCAGGCTCTCATCGCTTATGCTGCCGACAACACCAAGTGGGACGGCGTCAAGAACGCCTTCGTCGATGGCTGGAAGACCGAGAAGGCTGCTTCCGAGTAAGCAGTTGCTGCCCAAGCTATCTGATTAGCGACAGGGGGCGGGCAGACGTAGGTTTGCCCGCCCCCTGCATATTGAAAGGACCCTTCTATGGGCAAAGCACTCAAGCGCTGGTGGCCGCTCTTTATGCTGCCCACGTGCCTGGCGTTTATGATCGGGTTCGTGATTCCCTTTATCCAGGGTTTCTATCTCTCGTTCTGCCAGTTTATTACCATCAATAACGCGCACTTTGTCGGTATCGAGAACTACGTGCGCGCACTGGCCGACCCGCAGTTCTCCACGTCGTTCTTCTTTACCGTGGCGTTTGCCTTCCTGTCGACGGTGCTCATCAACGTGATCGCGCTGGCCATTGCGCAGGCGCTCACCCGCAAGGCGCTCAAGGGCACCAACATCTTCCGTACGATTTTCTTTATGCCTAACCTGATCGGCGGCATTGTGCTGGGTTACATTTGGCAGATTCTGATCAACTGCCTGCTCTCCAACGTGGGTGCCCAGCTTATCGCCCTCAACTCCGCCGCTGGCTTCTGGGGCCTTATCATCCTGACCCTGTGGCAACAGGTCGGCTACATGATGATTATCTACATCGCCGGTCTGCAGTCCATCCCGTCTGACTACATCGAGGCCGCCAAGGTCGATGGCGCTACGGCATGGCAGACGTTTTGGAAGGTTAAGATCCCCAACCTGATGCCGACCATCACCATCTGCCTGTTCCTGTCCATCACCAACGGCTTTAAGCTGTTCGACCAGAACCTCGCCCTTACCGGTGGCGCCCCGGCGCACTCCACCGAGATGCTCGCCCTGAACATCTATAACACGTTCTATTCGCGTGCTGGCATCGCATGGCAGGGCATCGGTCAGGCCAAGGCAGTTATCTTCTGCATCCTGGTTGTTGCTATTTCTATGATCCAGCTTAAGGCCACGAGGTCCAAGGAGGTGCAGCAGTAATGAAACGCGATAAGGCTATCAACCGCGCGCTCTCGATCTTCTTTACGATTCTGTCGCTCGCATGGATCTACCCCGTGTTCATGATTGCACTCAATTCCTTTAAGAAAGCGACCGCAATCAGCACCACCACGGCGTTCGATCTGCTCACGCCCGAGACGTTCAACGGCCTCGCAAACTACGTGCATGCCCTTAACGAGCAGGGCTTTGCCTCGGCATTTATGTACTCGCTCATCATCACGGTCACGTCGGTCGTGCTGATCTTGGTGTGCTGCTCCATGTGCGCTTGGTACGTGGTGCGCGTCAACAGCAAGATCTCGAACTTCTTCTATTACCTGTTCGTCTTCTCGATGGTCGTGCCCTTCCAGATGCTCATGTTCACGCTGTCCAACCTCGCGGACCGCATCGGCTTTAACACGCCGTTTAACATCTGCTTCATCTACCTTGGTTTTGGCGCGGGCCTCGCGGTCTTTATGTTCGCCGGCTTCGTCAAGAACATCCCGCTCGAGATTGAGGAAGCGGCCATGATCGACGGCTGCAACCCGGTCCAGGTGTTCTTTAAGATCGTCCTTCCCATTATGAAGCCCACCTATCTTTCGGTCGGTATCCTTGAGACCATGTGGGTCTGGAACGACTATCTGCTGCCCTACCTTACGCTCGACTCCACCAAGTACAAGACCATTCCTATCTTGATCCAGTACTTCCGTGGCGGCTATGGCCACGTCGAGCTCGGCCCCATGATGGCCTGCATCATGATGGTCGTCATCCCCATCGTCATCATGTACATCTTCTGCCAGAAGTACATCATTGACGGCGTTGTGGCAGGTGCCGTCAAGGGCTGATGCCGTAACTGTTTTGCAAGTTTTGGCGGCGCCCCTCAGCGCGGCGCCGCGTATCGAAAGGTAAAGACATGGCCGAGATCGTTCTCAAACATGTTCAGAAGGTGTATCCCAACAACGAGTCAAAAAAGAAGGGCTTCTTTGGCAAAAAGAAGAAGACCGAGGAGAAAAAGCACAACCTTAAGGTTACCGAGGACGGTGTGCTCGCTGTAGAGGACTTCAACCTCACCGTTCACGACCAGGAGTTCATCGTCCTCGTTGGCCCTTCTGGCTGCGGTAAGTCCACGACGATGCGCATGGTCGCCGGCCTGGAGGACATCACCTCGGGCGATGTGCTCATCGATGGCAAGCGCGTCAACGACGTCGCTCCCAAGGACCGCGACATCGCCATGGTGTTCCAGAGCTATGCTCTGTACCCCAATATGACGGTGTACGAGAACATGGCGTTTACGCTCGAGCTCAAGAAGGTCCCCAAGGACGAGATCGACCGTAAGGTTCGCTCCGCTGCTGAGATCCTGGGTATTACCGAGTACCTCGACCGTAAGCCCAAGGCGCTCTCTGGCGGCCAGCGTCAGCGTGTCGCCATCGGCCGCGCCATCGTGCGTGACCCCAAGGTCTTCCTGATGGACGAGCCGCTGTCCAACCTGGACGCCAAGCTCCGTAACCAGATGCGCGCCGAGCTCATCAAGCTGCGTCACGAGATCAAGGGTACCTTCATCTACGTTACCCACGACCAGACCGAGGCCATGACCCTCGGCGACCGTATCGTGGTCATGAAGGATGGCGTCGTCCAGCAGATCGCTACGCCGCAGGAGGTCTTCAACCACCCCGCGAACATCTTCGTCGCCGGCTTTATCGGCGTGCCGCAGATGAACTTCTTCGATGCCCAGCTGGTACGCTCGGGCAACGGCTTTACCGTCAAGACCGAGGACATGAACGTGGCGCTCGCTCCCGAGACCTGTGTTCAGCTTGCCCTCAACTGGGACGGCGGCGACGTGAAGGAGATCACGGCCGGCGTGCGCCCCGAGCAGATCCTGCTTGCCGACAAGGGCGAGGAAGGCGCGCTCCAGGGCACCGTCGAGGTGACCGAGCTCATGGGCTCGACCGAGCACGTCCACGTGACCGCTCCCGACGGCCAGTTCGTCCTGATCATTCCTGTCGTCGACCTCGAGGCCAAGGGTGCGCTCAAGGCTGGCGACCCCATCTGGTTCAAGTTCGAGAAGAACGCGACCCACCTCTTCGATAAGGTCTCTGGCAAGAACCTTATCTAGGCCCGG
>CAKTWW010000053.1 GCA_934630855.1 uncultured Collinsella sp. | reverse complement strand
GGCCTCGATCCGGGAAAACGGAAAACCTCCTGCGACGCGATGCGCAGCGAAGTGGCGCGGGGACGCAGCGTGCTCATTTCAAGCCATCTACTCGACGACCTGGCAGACCTCACCAACTCGTTCTACTTCATCGAAGCCGGCACGCTCGTGGAAAAGAGCAAGTCGTCCTCGCAGACGCTCAAGCAGGAATACCTCGATACATACGAGAGATGAATGTGGGGGAGTGTTCGGATGAAGTTGATATTTAAGGTCCAGCTCGTGTCGTTCCGAAAAGACCGTGAACCTTTTGTGGGACACGAGGCGCCGTGGTACCATAGCCAAGTTTGTTGTCTTGGTCGGAAACCAAGACGCCTTATGCGCTGATCGGTAACCAGCGCCTGACTAATAAGGAGTCCTACCATGAAGCAGGGTATCCATCCCCAGTATGTCGAGTGCACGGTGACGTGCTCTTGCGGCAACACCTTCAAGACGCATGCTACCGTGTCCGAGATGAAGGTCGAGCTTTGCAACGAGTGCCACCCGTTCTACACCGGCCAGCAGAAGTTCGTCGACACCGGTGGACGCGTCCAGCGCTTCGCCGACAAGTTCGGTGGCGCCGCTGCCGCCCAGCTCAAGAAGGCTGAGGAGGCCAAGGCTGCCAAGGCCGCCAAGGCTGCTGAGGCCGAGGCCGCTCGCAAGGCCGCCGCTGAGGCTAAGGCTGCCGAGAAGGCTAAGCGTGCCGCTAAGTTTGCCGAGGAGGCTGCCAAGCAGGCCGCCGAGGCTCCCGCAGAGGCTCCCGTCGAGGAGGCCGCTGCCGAGGTCGAGACCACCGAGGCTGCTGAGTAAATAGCTCGCCGCGGAATCGCTCGCATTCATGGCTAAAGGGCCGCGCATCCATCCGGGTGCGCGGCCCTTTTCTTTTTATTGGTGTAAGCGAACCTGACCCCAATGCGCCAGATTGGTGCGAAGGGGACTGGTTCGCTTGCACCAATTAGCAGAGAAACGGCGTTTTCCCAGATAAAACCTGCCAAAATAAACCTGTCCCTTTTTGGCAGGTTGGTCATAGTTATTACGTGGCGGTCGAGGTCGACCGTATAGGCCGCGCCTTGTTTGGCTAAAGTACAATTATCTGTGTTTAACTCGCCCAAGGCTGCACGGCGTGGGCGATGGCCAAAAAGGAAAACCACATGGGATTCATGTCAAAGCTGCTGTCCTTTGGATCCGATAAGGACCTTAAGCGCTACTACAAGATCGTCGACCAGATCAATGGTCTTGAGCCCCAGTTTGAGAAGATGACCGAGGAGGAGCTCCGCGGCCAGACCGATAAGTTCCGCGAGCGTTACGCCAACGGCGAGTCGCTCGACGATATGCTCCCCGAGGCCTTTGCCACCGTGCGTGAGGCTTCCAAGCGCACCATGGGCATGCGCCACTTTGACGTACAGCTCATCGGCGCCATGGCGCTGCACGAGGGCCACATCGCCGAGATGAAGACCGGCGAAGGCAAGACCCTCGTCTCCACGCTGGCCGGCTACCTCAACGCTATCGCCGGTGAGGGCGTGCACGTCGTTACCGTCAACGACTACCTTGCCAAGCGCGACTCCGAGTGGATGGGCCGCATCTACAAGTACCTGGGCATGACCGTCGGCCTGCTCCAGAACAACATGCCGCTCGAGCTCAAGCGCCCGGCCTACCAGGCCGATGTCACCTACGGCACCAACTCCGAGTTCGGCTTCGACTACCTGCGCGACAACATGGTCACCCGCCCCGAGCAGCGCGTGCAGCGTGGCCACAACTACGCCATCGTCGACGAGGTCGACTCCATCCTGATCGATGAGGCGCGTACCCCGCTCATCATCTCAGGTGCCGGCACCAAGTCCGCCAGCACCTACAAGGACTTCGCGCGTGCCGTGCGCGGTCTGGAGCGCGGCGAGGACGTCTCGCACGACATGCTCACCGCCACCGAGGACGTGGAGCCCACGGGCGACTACGTCATGGACGAGGCCAAGCACACCATCGCCGCCACTGAGCGCGGCCTTAAGAAGATCGAGCACCGCCTGGGTATCGAGGACATCTACGCCGACCTCTCGGGCCAGCTCGTCAACCACCTGCAGCAGGCGCTGAAGGCCCAGTACATGTTCCACCGCGACAAGCAGTACGTGGTCACCAACGGCGAGGTCAAGATCGTCGATGAGTTCACCGGCCGCATTATGGAAGGCCGCCGCTACTCTGAGGGCCTGCACCAGGCCATCGAGGCCAAAGAGGGCGTGCTCGTGCGCGAGGAGAACCAGACGCTGGCCACCATCACCCTGCAGAACTACTTCCGTCTGTATGACAAGCTTTCCGGCATGACCGGTACGGCTCTGACCGAGGACGCCGAGTTCCGCGAGATCTACAAGCTGCCCGTCGAGGTCATCCCCTCCAACAAGCCCGTGCAGCGTGTGGACCACGAGGACCTGGTGTACCGCACCATCCAGGCCAAGTACAATGCCGTCGCCGACGACGTCGAGCAGCGTCACGCCAAGGGCCAGCCGGTCCTGGTGGGCACCGTCTCCATCGAGAGCTCCGAAAAGCTGTCCGCCGCCCTTACCAAGCGCGGCATCGCACACGAGGTCCTCAACGCCAAGCACCACGAGCGCGAGGCTCATATCGTCGCCCAGGCCGGTCGCTATGGCGCCGTGACCATCGCCACCAACATGGCCGGTCGTGGTACCGACATCCTGCTGGGCGGCAACCCCGACGAGCTGGTGCGCGAGCGCCTGGAGTACGAGGGCCTGACCATGGAGGACGTGACCCCCGAGCAGCTCGAGCAGTTTAACGCCGAGGCCAAGGAGACCTGCAAGGCCGAGCGCGAGCGCGTGCTTGCCGCCGGCGGCCTGACCGTTATCGGCACCGAGCGCCACGAGTCCCGCCGTATCGACAATCAGCTGCGCGGCCGCTCCGGCCGTCAGGGCGATCCGGGCGAGACCCAGTTCTACCTGTCGCTCGAGGACGACCTGATGCGCCTGTTCGGTGGCGACAAGATGGACCGCGTCTCCAAGATGATGGTCACGGCCGACATGGGCGACGACATGCCCATCCAGCACAAGATCATCTCCAAGGCCGTCGAGAGCGCCCAGCACAAGGTCGAGAGCATCAACTTCTCCATGCGTAAGAGCGTCCTCGAGTACGACGACGTCATGAACAAGCAGCGCCAGGTCATCTATGCCGAGCGCAACAAGATTCTGGACGGCAAGGACCTGACCGATCACATCACCGAGGTCATGCACGACACCGTGTGCCGCTGCGTGCAGGAGTTCTGCACCAAGGACAGCCACGAAGGCGAGCGCGACCTTGAGGGCCTGCGCAAGTGGGTCGTGGAGCTCACCGGCCATATCGATACGCCCAAGTTCCCCGACGAGGACTTCGAGGCCCTGGCAGCCGATGTCCTGGCCTACGTCGAGAAGTGCTACAACATGAAGGCCGAGCGCCTGGGTGAGGACCTCATGCGCGAGCTCAACACCCAGGTCATGCTGCGCGTCATCGATACCCGCTGGATGAACTACCTGCAGGAGATGGACTACCTCAAGACCGGTATCGGCCTGCGCGGCTTTGGTCAGCGCGACCCGCTGGTCGAGTACAAGACCGAGGCTTACGGCGCCTTCCAGATGCTCGTCGACACCATGTACGAGGATTACCTGCGCACCGTCCTGCGCATCGAGATCAAGGCCGCTCCGCAGGCTGTGGAGCACAAGGAGGACCCCGCGCTCGAGGGCGCGCAGTTCTCCGGTCCCGCCGATGTCGATGGCGACAACGGCAACTCCGTGCTGCGCAAGCAGGCTCAGGTGCAGGCTCGCACTGCCGTCCAGGGCGGCCCAGCTGCCGTCAACAACGGCGGCAAGGTGACCACCTACCGTAAGGACGAGAGCGACGATCCGTACGTCAACGTGGGTCGTAACGACCTGTGCCCCTGCGGCAGCGGTAAGAAGTTCAAGCACTGCCACGGCAGGAATCGTTAATGGCCGAGGCTTTAGAGGTAACGCCTGCCGAGCTGGACGCGTTTGCGGACCGGCTCGGCGAGGTCGAGTCGTATCTCCATTTGGACGAGAAGCGCACGCGTGTGACCGAGCTCGAGGCCAAAAGCGTGGCCCCCGGCTTTTGGGATGACGCCGATGCCGCCCGCGCCACCATGGAGGAGATTGCCCGCGCCAAGGAGGACATCGCCGCCGTGGACAACGCGCGCGGCGAGCTGTCTGACGCCCGCGCGGCGCTGGAGCTTGCGGAGGAGATGGGCGACGATCCCGATGCCGCCGCTCTGCGCGAGGAGGCTGCCGCGACGGCGGAGCGCCTGGCCCGTGCTATCGATGAACTCGAGCTTTCGAGCTGGTTTACCGGCGAGTTCGATCACGGCGACGCGATTGTGACCATCAAGCCAGGACAGGGTGGCCTGGAGGCGCAGGACTGGACCTTCATGCTCTTTAAGATGTACGTGAAGTACTGCCAGCGTCGCGGCTGGAAGGTCACCATCAACGATTGCCCCGCAGCCGAGGTCATCGGCATCGACCGCGCGACCTTTACCGTCGAGGGCAAGGACGCGTTTGGCATGCTTCGCGCCGAGGCCGGTGTGCACCGTCTGGTGCGTATTAGCCCCACCGACGACAAGAAGCGTCGCCAGACCACGTTTGCCGGCGTTGAGGTCATCCCCGTGCTGCCCGATGATATCGATATCGAGATCAGTCCCGACGACATTCGCGTGGATGTGTATCACGCGAGCGGCCCGGGCGGCCAGGGCGTCAACACCACCGACTCCGCCGTGCGCGTGACGCATTTTCCCAGCGGCATTGTGGTTACCTGCCAAAACGAGCGCAGCCAGATTCAGAACAAGGCCGCGTGCATGCAGATCCTCAAGGCCCGTCTGTACGAGATCGAGCTCGAGAAGCGCGCCGAGGCACTCGATGAGATCCGCGGCCCCAAGACCACGATTGGTTTTGGCAACCAGATTCGCAGTTACGTGCTCTATCCGTATCAGATGGTCAAGGACCTGCGTTCGGGTGTCGAGACCAGCAACGTCGAGGCCGTTCTTGACGATGGCGACCTGGACCCGTTTGTGATCGGCTACCATCGCTGGGCAACCGGCAACGCCGATGCGGAAGGCTCGGACGCCTAAACCCTTGGGCAGAGCTTCGGGCCGCCTCAAGCTCCGTTCAGGGGTGGTATTTGCCCGCCGAATCGGTAGAATCAAAGAGAGCGAGAAGTTCAAAGCGCATCCGTTTGGGTGCGCTTTTTTGAGGGAGGTAGCATGGCATATCGTCTGGACATCAAGCGCATTCTTTCGATGAACTTCTTTCATGACCTGCCCAAGATCATGTTTGGCTGTGCCCTGGCGGCCATCGCGACGGACCTGTTCTTGATTCCCAACGGTCTTGCTGCCGGTGGCGTTACGGGTCTTGCCACCATTATCCAGGCGGTCGGCGCGTCGCACGGCATCTCGCTGCCTGTCGGTATTCAGACCATTGTGATGAACGCCTTGCTGCTGCTGGTGGTTATGCGCGCGGGCGGCATGTTCTACGTGGTGCAGACCGCGACGGGCTTTGTGCTGCTGGGCTTTTTCACCGACCTGTTCGCTCCGTTTGTGGCACCGCTGGCACACTCCGATCTTATGCTTCCCGCCATGTGGGGCGGCATTATCACGGGCATCGGCTACGGCATGGTGCTGCGCGCCGGCGCCAACACCGGTGGCTCCGATACCATCGGCCAGATTATCTCGCGCAATACGTCGTTGCCGGTGGGCTCCACCGTCATGGCGATCGATGTTGCCGTGTGTGCGCTGTCCGCCCCGGTCTTTTCGGTCGAAAACGCGCTGTACGCGGGACTTTCGATGGTCATTAGCGGTTATGTGATCGATGCCGTGGTCGACGGCGGCAACAGGCGCCGTATGGTGCTCATCATCTCGGATAACTTTCCCGATATCGCGGCCGACATCATGTATGGCCTGGGTCGCGGCTGCACCAAGTTGAGGGCGACTGGTATGTACTCGGGTGCCGAGAAGCCGGTGATCATGGTGATCGTGAGCCGCCGCGAGCTCAACACGCTCAAGACCATCGTGCGCGAGCGTGACCCGCGTGCCATCGTGACCGTGGCCGACGTGACGGAAACCTTTGGCGAGGGCTTCAAGGACATCAACGCATAGGGCAGGCTGCGTTCCATCCAAAAGACGTTCACATTGCTAAACCGTTTCATCTGGACGTCTGCCTGCTAAATTGCTCAAATAATGATAAAAACTCTGGTAAAGCCTCCAGTTTCCAGCATAATGGATGACGTACGTGCATCGCGGCTGTGTTGGGATTACCTTTCCGTGCCGTGCGCATCTTGTCTTAAGAGGATGAAAGGAAGGCACAATGAGCGACGAAGAGCTCAAAAAGGTTGCCAACGAGGTAAGGAAGGGCATCGTCACCGGTGTGCACGCTGCCAAGTCCGGCCATCCGGGCGGTTCGCTCGGCGCTGCCGACATCATGACCTATCTGTACTTTGAGGAAATGAACGTCGACCCGGCCGATTCCCGCAAGGCCGACCGCGACCGCTTCGTGCTCTCCAAGGGCCACTGCGCGCCTGGCCTGTACGCCGTGCTCGCCGAGCGCGGGTTCTTCCCCAAGGAGGACCTCGAGACGCTGCGCCATATCGGCAGCCACCTGCAGGGCCATCCCAACATGAACGACACCCCGGGTGTCGATATGTCCACCGGCTCGCTGGGCCAGGGCATCTCCGCCGCCGTCGGGATGGCGGTTGCCGCCAAGCACTGGGGCGATACTTACCGCACGTACGCCCTGCTGGGCGACGGCGAGAGCGAGGAGGGCCAGGTCTGGGAGGCCGCCATGTTCGCCGGCAACCAGCAGCTCGACAACCTCTGCGTGATCGTCGACCACAACGGCCTGCAGATCGACGGCCCCGTCGAGGAGGTCAACGACCCCATGCCGCTCGCCGACAAGTTCCGTGCCTTTAAGTTCCACGTGGTGGAGCTCGCCGACGGCAACGACTTCGGCCAGATCCGCGCCGCCTTCGCCGAGGCCCGCGCCACCAAGGGTCAGCCGACCGCCATCATCGCCGAGACCACGAAGGGCAAGGGCGTCTCCTTTATGGAGAACCAGGTTGGCTGGCACGGCAAGGCCCCCAACGATGAACAGTTCGAGCAGGCCATGGCAGAGCTCACGGCCGCCGGAGAGGAGCTCTAGGATGGCAGACGTCAAGAAAATCGCCACGCGCGTAAGCTACGGCGAGGCCCTCGTCGAGCTCGCCAACGAGCACGATGACTTTGTGGTCCTCGACGCCGACCTGGCCGCCGCCACGCAGACCGGCAAGTTTAAGGCCGCCTGCCCCGACCGCTTCTTCGATGTGGGCATTGCCGAGAGCAACCTGATGGGCGTCGCCGCTGGCATCGCGACCACCGGCCGCGTTGCCTTCGCGAGCAGCTTTGCCATGTTTGCCGCCGGCCGCGCCTTTGAGCAGGTCCGCAACTCCATCGGCTATCCGCATCTCAACGTTAAGATTGGCGCCACGCACGCCGGTATTTCGGTGGGCGAGGACGGCGCCACGCACCAGTGCTGCGAGGATATCGCCTTGATGCGCGTTATCCCCGGCATGACCGTGGTCGTTCCCGCCGACGACGTGGAGGCCCGCGCCGTGGTCCGCGCCGCCTACGAGTGCGACGGCCCCGTGTACATGCGCTTTGCCCGCCTGGCCTCGCCGGTTATTAACGACCCCGAGACCTACAAGTTCGAGATGGGCCGCGGCATCGTCATGCGCGAGGGCGCCGATGTCACCATCATCGCCTGCGGCCTGATGGTTGGCGAGGCTCTCGACGCCGCTGAGCAGCTTGCTGCCGAGGGCATCGATGCCGAGGTCATCAACATGCACACCATCAAGCCCATCGATGCCGACCTGATCGTCAAGAGCGCCACCAAGACCGGTCACGTCGTGACCGTCGAGGAGCACTCCGTGATCGGTGGCCTGGGCAGCGCCGTTGCCGATGTCCTGTGCGAGCAGTGCCCGACGCCGCTCAAGAAGATCGGTGTCAACGACACCTTCGGCGAGTCCGGTCCGGGTGCCGAGCTCCTGCACAAGTACGGCCTGGACGCCGCCAACATCGTGGCGACCACCAAGGAGTTCTTGGCCTAAGACGTTTTGCTTTGGCCTTACCTTGAGAGCCGTTCTCGTATTGGGAATTAATAAGCCGGGGTGCCTTCCGTGTGGAGGCACCCCGGCTTTGTGTTTGGGGACAGGGAAGAAGCTAGAGGAGCTTTAGATTTGGTGTCAGCGCGTCTTGCATGGCCTTGTCCTGCTGTGTCAACCCATCGCTATAGGGGCTATCTTCTGATGCGAGGAAGTCCGAGAGGATTTTGCTGTATGAGACTGTGCCAAGGCTTTGAAGGTCAGTGAGCTCCCTTGCTTCCTCCTCGGATGCACTATCTAAACTACTATAACTTTTGCCACAATATTTTTTACTGTGAGCCTCATCTGCGGCGACATAAGACCAACGAGTTCGACCGAGTCGAACGAAGAAATTGTCACTTAACGGCACTATCGTAATTGCGCCGCCGGCAACGTCCCCCATATTGCGATCGGGGTTAGCAGACCCCATGAGCGCGACGACAACTTTGCTGGGGTAGAGCTTTGATCGGACGGTGATCGTGTCTCCGTCGACTTCCACTGTCACCCTGCCATCCCAGTACTCGGGCAGGTCGACGCTAAAGGTTTGGGCCTCGATGTGGCGTGCGGCGGCTTTGCGTTGTTCCTCGGCCTGGCGCGCCGCCTCCTCTTCGGCGGCTTTCTTGGCCGCGACGGCGGTGTCGCGGCGGTTCATTGCGGCGTGTTGCAGTGCATCGATGTTGGGCGCGTCCTTGCCCTTGTATGCCATGGCGAGTGTCACGGCGTCGTTGATCTCGTCGTCGGTCACGTCGACAGCATCGATGGGCGTAAAGTCCAAAACCGAATCCTGCTCGGCGAGTTCTGCCAAGTCGATCTTCTCGCCCTTGGCAAAAGCGTCGTCGAGCGTGAGCTCGGCCTTTGTGCAAGGCACCTGGTAGATGGTGCCATCGGCGGCGATGGGGGAGCCTGCCGCCTTGAGCGTGTACTTGCCCTGGATAAGCTTGATGCCCGAGCCGTCGGAAGCGACATATTCGACCTTGTCGATCTTCTTTCCGTCGACCGTCTTGCCCTTTACGCGCACCGGTACCCGCGAAGCGCCGTTATCGGTGTTCCAGCCTTCAGCCTTCACACTCACCACAAGCGCATGCTTGGAATGCGCCGACTCATACTGCTCCTGCTCCTGAACATGCTGCTGATACAGGTGATACGCCAGCCCGCCGCCCCCGCCAACAACGATTACCGCCGCGCAGACGATAGCGATCACGACGCCCTTCTTGGACTTCTTGCCGGGAGCGGGCGAACCCACAGGTGCCGGCGCAACCGCAGGTTCGGCTACGGGCATAGCCTGAGTCCCGTCAAGCGCAGCCCCGCATCCCACACAAAACCGAGCCTCATCAGCAAGCTCAGCACCACAATAAGGACAAACCATATCAACCTCCAGCAAGCCTGGAACCAACCATCCAACTCAACTGTAAAGCGAGAATCCCAATCCAAGTTGCGCAACATACAGCCCCAATAGAAGTTGCGGTGAAATAGGGACTGATTAGGCCTCTTAGCTGCTAAAACAGCCCCTATTTCACCGCAACTTCTAAAGGCGCCCGTCAAGTAAAGCCTCATCAGGGAAAAGGGCCCAGACCAACAAAGTGCCATTCAGCCAGACCCAAGCATGGCGCTGCTGCACCCCAAGGAAGATACGTCGGCCCCACAGTAGCCGCAGGCCGGACACAGGGTTACCTCCCAAATCTTTCCGCAGGACGGAGGAAGCCCCGCAGCGCGAAGCGCGCGGCGGGGCTTCCGGCATGTCCGAGGACGATTTGGGAGGTAACCCTGTGTCCGGCCGGGGGAATCCAAACGCCGCCATGCTTCTTATGTGCAGCAAAGCTAATCCTGCTAAAATACAAAGCGCTCATGTAGTTTAAACGCACGATGATAAGGAGCACCAGTGGGTAACCACTTCCGTACCTCCGGTGCGGGCGATGAAACCCCTAAGACGCAGCCGAGCGTCGAGGGTAACCGTTTCGCCACTCCGGATTCAGAGGGTCAGCTGTTTAGCCCGATCCCCACGCAGCCGGCAGATCAGGCACAGCCGGCATCCGATCCCTTTGCCTACAACCCCACCAACGATGTTGCGCTTTCTGGCGCGGCGGGCTTTGAGCCCGTCCAGACGGTGACCGCCCGCGTGGCTCAGCCTCAGGCGAGCGCTGCCGCGCCGCAGCCCACCATGGCCGGCATTCCCGATCCCATGGCCCCTGCGACGCCCGCACCGCAGCCCGCACAGTCCGGTCTCTTTGCCGGCATTCCCGACCCCACGCAGCCTGCTGCGCCGGTGGTCGAGCGCGATCAGGCCGCCGAGGTCGCAAGCCTCGACAATGCGCTCAACAACCCCGACTTTACGTCGGTGTTTGCGCCCATCGACCCGCAGGCCAGCCGCAAGAAGATGGCCAAGCAGGCCGGTGTCGAGCCCGTCATCCTTATGGAGCACGTCACCAAGAT
>CAKTWW010000052.1 GCA_934630855.1 uncultured Collinsella sp. | reverse complement strand
TTCAAAACGATGCTATCATTACGACTCACGGAGAGATGGCAGAGCGGTTGAATGCGGCGGTCTTGAAAACCGTTGAGCGCGAGAGCGTTCCGGGGGTTCGAATCCCCCTCTCTCCGCCACTTTTAGTGCTTTACCGGCGTCATGGTCCGCTCGAACAGGGCATCGACCACGTCGGCTATCTCGGGTTGACGTTCAAGGTCATGGCCCGATTCCCACCACATGGTAAATAGACGAATGATGCCGCCGGCGACAAACTCGGACGTCGTCTCGAGCGACACGGGCGCAAGCGCATCCTCGTCAAGCGCGCTCATCACACGCTCGCGAATGGACCGCGCGATGCGGTCGCAAATCATGCTGGTCAACATACCCGACATGCTGCTCGCCAAAATGTTGTCCATGAGCTGCTCGTGCGCCAGAATCATGTCCATGGCGTCGGTGAACACCTCGTGGCGAAGCACGCGCACGTCGTCGGCCGACACCGTGCCGCCCTCGGCAGCCCGCTTTTGCGGCAGTCCCGACATGAGCTCATCGATATAAAAGGCAAAGTAATCGTTCTTATCGCGAAAGTGCTTGTAGAACGTCGTGCGGCGTATCATAGCGCGGTCGCACAGCATGGCAACCGTCAGGTCCTCAAAACGATGTTCTTCCAAAAGCTCGGTAAAAGCTGTGAACAGGGCCCGATAGGTTTTCTTAATGCGAAGGTCCATCCGCATCGCCCTCCTCAAGGAAAAGACAGCACCCATCAATCTGTCGCATATCTTACACCTGTACCGCCCATTCTCCGCACGGTCGTCCTCCCTTGGTGGAAACATAACGCTCACCGGAAAGTTCGGCACCGTCAGCGGTTGCGGGTATACTAGAAGCGTTACACCAACGGCAGCTGGCGCATGCCGCCGCGGCCATTCGAAACGGAGACATCATGGCTACCATCATCATCGGTATCGTTGTTGTCGTTGTGATTGTCTGCGCCATCGCCGGCATCTACAACAACATGGTCACCAAGCGCAATCGCATCGATAACGCCTGGCAGAACATCGACACGCAACTGCAGCGCCGCAACGATCTGATCCCCAACCTGGTCGAGACCGTCAAGGGCTACGCCAAGCACGAGCAGGAGACGCTCGCCGCCGTGATCAGCGCGCGCAACACCGCCGTCAAGGCGACCACGCCCGAGGCCAAGATGGAAGCCGACAACGTGCTGACCGGTGCGCTGCGCCAGCTCTTCGCCGTGGCCGAGGCCTACCCCGATCTTAAGGCGAACACCAACTTTACGCAGCTCCAGGCATCGCTCGAAGATACCGAGAACAAGATTAGCTATGCACGCCAAAGCTACAACGACTGCGTGCTCAGCTACAACAACGCCATTCAAACGTTCCCGGCTGTCATCTTTGCCGGCATCTTCCAGTTTAAGGAGCGC
Organism: uncultured Collinsella sp.; assembly: GCA_934630855.1. GTDB lineage: Bacteria > Actinomycetota > Coriobacteriia > Coriobacteriales > Coriobacteriaceae > Collinsella. Next base: position 9,492 of record CAKTWW010000052.1, on the reverse strand, counting down.
CAGGGCTTCGAGGCCGCCGAGGCCGCACGCCAGGCCCCGACCGTCAAGTTCTAGTAAACACGGCCGAGCTTCCGACAGCACATTAATCCTTGGGGTCCAGGGCAATCGCCCTGGACCCCTTCTTTATAAAAAGCGCGGCCAAAAGGCCGCGCGCCATCTTTTATTCAGATTCATGTTTGCCCGCTGCAACGGCGCTGAGGTAGCGCAGGCCCGAGGGCAACCTTCCTTTCCGGCGCACTCCGCAGGACGCAAGAAGCCCTCGCCGCACGAAGTGCGCAGCGAGGGCTTCTTACATGTCCGAGGACGCGCCGGAAAGGAAGGTTGCCCTCGGGCCGGACAGATAAAGACAGGTTACGCGACGACGCAAACCCAGTTGTGCTTATCCTCAACGGCACCAGACTGGATACCAGTCAGGGTCTCGCGAAGCTTCTTCATCACGGGGCCGATCTCAGTGCAGCCAGCCGGGAAGGTCACGGTCTCATCGGCGCCATAGACCTTGTTGTCGATCTCGCCAACCGGGGAGATGACGGCGGCGGTGCCGCACAGGCCGCACTCAACGAAGGTGCCGGCCTTGACCTCGGCCCACTCGACGGGGCGCTGGTCGACGGTCATGCCCAGGTCCTCGGCGACCTGAACGAGCGAGCGACGGGTGATGGAGGGCAGGATGGAGTCGGTGTGCGACTGCGGGACGACGAGGGTACCGTCCTCCTTCACGAACAGGACGTTAGCGCCGCCGGTCTCCTCGACATAGGTGCGGGACTCAGAGTCGAGATACAGGTTCTCGGCATAGCCCTCGCGGTGAGCCTCCATCGTGGGCTTGAGGGACATGGCGTAGTTGAGGCCGGCCTTGATGTTGCCGGTGCCGTGCGGTGCGGCGCGGTCGTACTCGGAAACGCGCAGCTTGACGGGCTTAAGGCCACCCTTAAAGTACGGACCGACCGGGGTCACGAGAATGCGGAACGTGTACTCAGGAGCGGGAGCCACGCCAATCACGTCACCGGAGCCAATCATAAACGGACGCACATACAGGGTCGCACCGGAGCCGAAGGGCGGAACCCATGCGGCGTTGGCAGAGACGACCTGCTTGACAGCCTCGACAAACTTGTCCTTGGGGAACGGGGGCATCTCGAGGCGCTCGGCAGAGTTGTACATACGCTCGGCGTTCATGTCGGGGCGGAAGCAGACGATGCTGCCGTCCTCGGCGGTGTAAGCCTTCAGGCCCTCAAAGACCTCCTGGCAGTAATGGAAGATGCCGCCGCACTCGGAGACGTGCATGGTGTGGTCGGTGGTCAGGCCGCCCTCGTCCCACTCGCCGTCCTTCCAATGAGCCTCGTAGCTGTAATCGGTCTTCATGTAGCCAAAGCCGAGGCTACCCCAATCGATATCCTTCTTCTCGACAGTCATATGTCGCTCCTTACATACACGGTTGCATACTCGCGAACCCGCACACAAGGACCGAAGCCGGCCGCGTCGCAACGTCGCACGCCCGGAGCGTAGAGCCGGGCAGGACACGCGGGCAACATCAAAGCCGATGGCGCGTCGATTCGCATGCACGAGATTGTACTCCCCGTACGCCTTGGATAAAACGCTTTTCTTTAACTAAGTAAAGTATTTTCATTTGCCTTCAACATAAAAAGGCCCGCCACCGCAATGGGTGACGGGCCCCAAAATCAACATTCGAAAGCAGACGCAGCCTACGCGTTCTTCTTCCCGAGCTTGGACTTGACCAGGCCGACCACGGTCGGAATGATCGACACGGCGACGATGCCGACGATCAGCAGCTCAAAGTGCTCCTGCACAAAGGGGATGCCACCGAAGAAGTAACCCAGCAGCGTAAAGACCGTCGACCAGGTAATGCCACCCAGCACGTTAAAGATGACAAAGTTGCGCCAGTGCATGCCGCCCATGCCGGCGATAAAGGGCACAAAGGTGCGGATGAACGGGAAGAAGCGGCCGAGGAAGATGGCCAGGTGGCCCCACTTGTCCAAGAAGTCCTCGGACTTTTTGATGCGCTCGGGCGTCATGGCCTTCACCTTGCCCGAGGCGATGATCTTGCGGCCGAAGAAGTGACCGATCATAAAGTTGCACTGATCGCCCAGGATGGCTGCGGCCCAAGCGGTGGCAAGAAGCGCCACGATGTTAAAGCCACCGTTGTGGGCAAAGAAGCCCGAGGCAAACAGCAGCGAGTCGCCGGGGAGGAACGGGAAGAACACGACGCCCGTCTCGATAAAGATAATCAGGAACACGCAGCCGTAGGCCATAAGCGGGCCGGCGGCGATCCAGCTGGCGATTGCGGTGCGCGGATCCTTAAGCAGCTCGGCGATAAAATTGATGAAACCCATGAAGTAAAACCTCTCAGTTGTGGGCGCGGACACGTCCAAGTTGACCAGTATACGGTTATGGCGCGGACGCGGGCGCAATCCCACAAAAGTGTGACTTCATTCCCAGCAAGTTTGCATAACTGACATTTGTCGCCCAAAGCAAAACAAGATTGCCCTTCCTAATCCCTAGCGAATCGCTATACTTTATTGAATTGCATTGTCGCGGCGCTAAGGGAGGGCAGCCGGTGAGCTTTATCAACACCATTCGCGAGGACATCAAGACCGTCCAGGCGCAGGACCCCGCCGCGCAAAACGGCCTGGTCATCTTCCTGTCTTACCCCGGTCTGCATGCCAAGTGGAACCACGTGCCCGAGCACTGGCTGTGGGAGCACGGTCACCGCTCACTCGCCCGTGTGCTCTCGCAGATTACCCGCCATATCACCGGCGTTGAGATTCACCCCGCCGCGCAGATCGGCAAGCACTTCTTTATCGACCATGCCATGGGCGTCGTCATCGGCGAAACCACCATTGTGGGTGACAACTGCGTGCTCTACCAGGGCGTCACGCTCGGCGGCACCGGCAACGAGACCGGCAAGCGCCACCCCACCCTTGGCAATAACGTCACCGTGGGCACGGGTGCCAAAGTACTCGGCAACATTCGCATTGGCAACAACGTCAAGATCGGCGGTAACTCGGTCGTCGTCAAGGACGTGCCCGACAACTGCACCGTCGTGGGTGTACCCGGCCGCATCATCAAGCGCAACGGCTGCCGCGTGTTCGAGGAAAACTTCGACGCCAAGCAGCATCGCGAATACATGCCCGACGATGCCGCCGAGCAGAGCGCCCTCAACCGTCAGGGCATCACCGAGAACGCCCGCCGCGTCAAGGAGCTCGAGCAAGAGGTGGCCGAGCTCAAGGCCCTCGTCGCCAAGCTCGTGGACGAGCGCTAGGGACGTAAGCAGCGCAAGTATCATCCGCATCAACGCAAAAGGCGCGCCAGGGAACCCATCCCCGGCGCGCCTTCTTTTCGATGTGACATGAGGGACTGTCCCTTTATCACCTTATGCGAACTGGCTCAGGTAGAGGTCGGCGTAGGCGCCCTCGGCTGCCAGCAGCTCCCTATGCGTGCCCTGCTCGATGATGTTGCCGTGATCCATGACCAAAATCAGGTCGGCATCCACAATCGTCGACAGGCGATGCGCGATCACAAAGCTCGTGCGCCCGCGCATGAGCGCGTCCATGGCACGGCCGATGGCAAGCTCGGTGCGCGTATCCACGCTCGACGTCGCCTCGTCCAGAATGAGGATCGCCGGGTTGTTGAGCAGCACGCGCGCGATGGTCAGCAGCTGGCGCTGCCCCTGGCTGATGCTCTCGGCGTCGTTCGCCACGCGCGTGTCGTAGCCCTGCGGCATGGTGCGCACAAAGAAGTCGACCTGCGCGGCACGGGCGGCCGCCACGATCTCGTCGCGCGTCGCCTCGGGACAACCGTAGGCGATGTTCTCGGCGATGGTGCCATCGAACAGCCACGCATCCTGCAGCACCATGCCAAACTGCTGGCGCAGCTCGCCGCGGTCCATGCGACTCGTGTCCACGCCGTCGAGCGTGATGCGCCCACCGTCAATCTCGTAAAAGCGCATGAGCAGGTTGATGAGCGTGGTCTTGCCCGCGCCCGTGGTGCCCACCACCGCGATCTTCTGGCCCGGCTCAGCGGTAAACGAAACGTCGCGCATGAGTGGCTTTTCGGGCGTATAGCCAAAGCGCACATGCTCAAAGGCGACGCGGCCCTCCACGCGACCCGGCAGCTTGGCGGCCTCGGTCGGCAGCGGGTCGGCCTCCATCTCGGGCTCGTCGAGCAGATCGAACACGCGCTCCGCGCTCGCCAGCGCACTCTGCAGCGAGTTGAAGGTAAACGAGAGCTGCGTCATGGGCTCGGACGCCCCGTTGATAAACTGGAAGAACGCCTGGAACACGCCGACGGTCATCTGGCCGGCGACCAACATGTTGCAGCCCACGAGCGCGATCACGATCTGCGCCAGGCGGCCGATAAAGCGAACCGCAGGACCGACGGCGTTGATCATAAAGTCGGCCTTGGTGCTCACGCGCGCCAGCTCGCCCGAGGCCTCGTGCACCTCGGCAGAGCTCTGGCGCTCGCGATTGAACGCGCGAATCACCAGACGGCCCGAATAGCCTTCCTCGACCGCACTCGTGATCTTGGAGACCCACTCCTGGCGCTCGCCGGTCACCGCATGCGTGCGGGCCGAGACCACCTTGGTCACCAGCAGCGACGCTGCCGTAAAGCCCAAGAAGATGAACGTGAGCTGAACGCTATACACGAGCATCATGATGATGGCGCCCGACACGGTACCGATCGACACCAGCAGCTGCAGCAATCCGCGCTGCATACTCTCGGACATCTTGTCCAAGTCGTTGGTCGCGCGGCTGACCACCTCGCCGGGGCGATGTGCATCAAAGTAGGCAAGCGGCAGGCGGCTGAGCTTTTGCGCGATGCGGTTACGCAGACGCAGGTTGAGGCGCTCGGCGACACTCGACATCAAAAAGCTCTGCAGCGCATAGAACGAACCGGCGGCGGTCCAGATCATAAAGTAGACGAAGATGGTCTTGCCGCAGTTCTCCCAAGTAATGCTGAAGGTGGTGTTGTTGGCAAACGCCGCCTGTATGTGCTCCCACAGCTCGTCGATAACAAGAGCGCTGTACGCCGGCGCGGCGGTGTTAAAAATGACATAGAACACGATGCTTGCGAACACGATATAGAAGCGCCAATGATCGCCGGCGGCCTCGCTCCACAGACGGCGCACCGTCGCCCAGGTGTCGCGGGGCGTCTCATCCTCGTCATCGTCGTCCACATCTCGCATGCGCTCCGCCTCGGCGCGGGCGCGCTCGTCCTCGGCGCGCTCGTTTTCCTCGTAGAGCGCCTGGCGGCGAGCCTCGCGCTCGGCTGCAGCCTTGGCGGCGGCATCCAGCTCGGGCACCGCGGTCGTCATGCCGCCCGTTGCCTCGGTTACCTCTGCGGCAATGTCGTCGATTGCGCCACCCTGCTTCTTGAGCTCCTCGGTCATGCTACTCACCTCCCTTCATCTGCGACTCCGCGATAGCGCGGTACACCTCGCAGGTTTCCATGAGCTCGTCGTGCGTGCCCAGACCCACGACCTCGCCGTCCTTGAGCACGACAATCTGGTCGGCATGCAAAATCGTCGAGATGCGCTGCGCGATGATAAGCACCGCGGCATCGCATGTCTCGTCCTGCAGCGCATGGCGCAGCGCCGCATCGGTCTTAAAGTCCAGGGCTGAAAAACTGTCATCGAAGATGTACAGGTCGGCGCGCTTCATGAGTGCGCGAGCAATCGCCAGGCGCTGGCGCTGGCCGCCCGAGAAGTTCGTGCCGCCCTGGGCGACCGGCGTATCGAGCCCCTGCGGCTGATCGAGCACAAAGGTACTCTGGGCAACCTCGAGCGCGTGCAGCATGTCCGCCTCGGTCGCATCCTCATTGCCAAAGCGCAGATTGCTCGCCACGGTGCCCGAGAACAGCCATGCCTTCTGCGGCACGTAGGCAATACGCCCGCGAATCTCGTCTTGCGAAAGCTCGCGCAGATCGACGCCATCCAAGCGAATGGAACCCCTGGTGGCATCGTGGAAGCGCAGCAGGAGCTTTGCCACCGTCGACTTGCCCGAGCCCGTCGAACCCACGATCGCCGTGGTCTGGCCGCGGCGGCAAGCAAAGCTCAGGTCGCACAGCGTTTCCTCGTCGGCATCGTCAAAACGGAACGACATATGGTCGAACACGGCGACCGCGTCCGCTCCATCCTCGGACTTTAGCGCGCCGTCGTCCAACGTGCGCTCGCCGTCTACGATGCTCGGCTCAATTTCCAGCACCTGCTGCGCACGGTTGAGGCACGCGGCGGCGCGCGGAAGCGTTAGCACTACCATCTGGGCCATCATCACAAAAAAGAGGATCAGAATCGCGTACTCCAGCACCGCCGAGATACTCGCGATCTGCATAGCATGGGCGCCCACACGGTTACCGCCCACCCACAGCACTGCCACTTCGGCGATGTTCATCAAAAAGAAGCTGGAGCTGTCGAGTCCCACAAACAGGTGGTTGACCCTGATGGCATTGGCCGCGTAATCGCTAAACACCTCGTCCAGGCGCTGCTCCTCGTGACGCTCCTTGTTAAATGCACGGATGACGCGCACGCCCACGATGTTCTCGCGCAGCACCACGTTCATGCGGTCGATAAAACCCTGCAGGCGCATAAAGATCGGCGCCGCGTTGGTAACCGTAAAGACTGCCGCGACCAGCACGATCACCACGACCACGCCCAAAAGCGTGCCCATGGCCGGATCGATAAACCAAGCAAAGATGATGCCCGCCACCGCCAGAAACGGCACCGGCAGCACCAGCTGAATGGTCTGCAAAATTGCCTGTTGGATCACATTGATGTCGTTGAGCGAGCGCGTGATCATCGATCCGGTGCCAAAGCGCTCAAAATCGCTGGCGGACAGCTCGAGCGACTTGTCGTAGACAGCGTTGCGGATGTCGCAAGCGACGTTGGCCGCCAGGCGGGCCGAAAGATAGCAGCCCAGCACCGCGCCGCCGCTGGCCATGCCGGTCGCGATGAGCATATAGAAACCATTGCGCAGGATGTAGTCGACATCGCCCGTGGTGATGCCGGTGTTGACCATGTTCGCCAGCATCGTGGGCACCAGCAGCGTGCCCACGTTGTCGATCAGCAACACCAGCAGCGTCACCGCAACGAGCCTACGGTACGGCTTCATAAACCTCATTAAGAGTCGCACGACTCCCCCTCACCTTGATCTTCTGCCTGCTTTTCTGCGGCGATGCACTGTTTAAATACCTCGCACTCTTCGCCCAGCGCATGAGAAAATTTACCGAACAGGCGCATGAGCTCTTGCTGCTCCCCCGGCTCGAGCGCATCAAAAGCTCGCTGTTCGGCTTTTTGCGCCGGCGCCGCGTATCGCTTTGCAAACCGCTTGCCTTCTTCGGTGAGGCACACGACCTTGTTCTTTCGGCTGCCCTCGGCAAACTCCAGCGTCGCAAGCCCTCGTGCCGCCAGCGTCTTAATTGCCGAGTTGATGGTTTGCTTGCTGTAATACCATTCGCTCGTCAGCCGACTCACCGCGACACATCCGCCCGCCTTGTCGGTATCGACGAGCATCCAATAGGAGCAGTCCGAAAGACCGCAGGTACGCGAGAACTCCGAATAGATATGGTCGATCGCATTGAACATCCGGTCCAGATCGACCAGCGTAACCGCGCGTTCCATTCTTCCCCCATTCGATAGTCCGAGTTTTGACTATTTCGAAATTAGGTTAGTCCGAGTTTTGACCATCGTCAACAGACGTGCCGAAAATGGATGCACCTTCATGACCTATCGACAGAAAAACCGCCGGCGCGGGGGCAGCGCCGGCGGTAGCGGGAAAATCGCGTTGTTGTAATCGCTAGGCGGCGACGGCCTCGTAGACCGTGGCGCCCGAGAAGCTATCGTGCAGGCTCTTGCCGCAGATCCAAGGCAGCTCGACAACCTCGCAGACCGTGTTGACCAGCTCGGAGCAGTCAGTAAAGTGGCCCTTATCGTTGAGGGCCTCGCAATCCTGAACACGCCAATAGCCATCGGTGTGCGTGATGTAGTACTCGTGATCGTTAATCGACACGAAAGCGCGCGTCTTGGAACGCAGCAGCTTCAGAAATCCTTCGAAGTCGGTCTCGACGACATCTCCAGCCTGGAACATGATGGTTACCTCCTGGCCCAGCGCCACCACGGCGCATTGATAAACGTTGGTACTCCTTTAGTAAAACCTTTATCAATTGATATGCGCACATGATTTAGGCAAGTGGTAAAAAACCGCAGGGTAGACGGGATAAAACGTTTAATCATCTCACGTGCTTCTCACATTTTGCCAGCAGTTTTATGCAAACCTATTTTTCCAATTGGTAGCTAGCGTTATTTGAGGTTTCGTGCACGATTACAGTTTTAGCTCGGCGGGTAAGAACGGGGCATCTGTAACGCCACCGCTAGGAGGAACCATGGAGACTATCGAAGCGCTCATCCACCGCCGCAGCTGCCGCAAATACAGCGATCGTCCCGTCGAGGCCGAAAAGCTCGCCCGTATTATCGAAGCCGGCCAGTATGCACCGAGCGGCATGGGCCGCCAGCCGGTGACATTTGTCGCCGTTACCGATCCCGCGACCGTTGAGCGCCTCTCGCAGCTTAATGCCCAAGTTATGGGCAGCGAGGGCGATCCGTTCTACGGAGCCAAGACCGTTGTGGTGGTGCTCGTCGACCGCAGCGTGCCCACGCACCTGGAAGACGGCTCGCTCGCCATGGGCAACCTGCTCAACGCGGCGTATGCCCTGGGCGTCGATTCGTGCTGGATCCACCGCGCGCACGAGGTCTTCGATTCGCCCGAGGGCTTGGAACTGCTGGCAAGCTGGGGCCTGCCCGCCGACGGCAGCCTGCGCGGTGTGGGCAACTGCATCTTGGGCTATGCCGAGGACGCGCTCCCCGAGGCCAAACCCCGCCGCGACAACGTCGTCTACGTCAAGTAGTTGTGTTCCGCCGTTCTACCGAACGGCGGACCCGTTGACGCTGCGCGGGCCGCATTCACGCCAATCTGACGTTCAATTTCGAGGGCGCGACCAGAAGGTCAGCGCCCTCTCATTTCACGTCACCTTGGCGCAAATGTGGCCCGCTCGCTGTTGGCGACTGACATCGAATAAGCCGCTGTTGGCATTCGACACTTGGGCGGCCAAAAAGGCCCCGTCCCAAATTAGCTGCCCCACCGCAACTTATCTTGACGATTGAGTTGTTGCCGCTTCGCTCGTCTGGGTCGTTTCGGCGTCGTCGCCCCGCTCGTCCTCGTCCTTTTGAGCATCGGCGATGGTTGCGGCCGCTGCGACGATGCCGCGCTGGGGTGCTATGCCCATCTGGGCCTGGGCGCCCTCGACAACTTCCGCGCCCGCATGCGCGAGTTCGGGCGACTTAAACATTGCGCCCAGATTGGCCCCGCCGCCGGCGTAGCCAAGCGCGGCAAGCGCGATGACAATCACCGCAACAACGACCGCGATCGGAACATAGCGATGCCACCCGGCGGGGTTGAGCCCACTTCGCCGAGCAGCGCCACGACTAATGTA
>CAKTWW010000051.1 GCA_934630855.1 uncultured Collinsella sp. | reverse complement strand
TAATGGACGTTCTTAAATGACTAGTCGTTGGGGACGTTCTTGTTTGACTAGTCGTTTAAGAACGTCCCCAATGACTAGGTTGGGCATATTGCTTTGCGAGTTTATTCAATTTGCTTTGACGGCCATTAAGCGGTTTACCTGCTTAAAGTAATTATTGTTATACATCTGCCATCAAAAATAATGCTCAAATTATCGTCCGAGAAGTCGCATGGCATTTTTCGATGCGTCGTGCGTCAAGCGATTCGGCAAGTATTTGGTTAGATATTGGTCAGTTTTGGGGCAACCTTGCCAAAAGCTTGACGAATGCAAATCTAGACGTCGACAAATGAACACTTCGATTGCGCCCCGAGCAAAAATCTGGGCTGATTCTCGATATTCGTTTCTAATCGTCCCTTGCCGCGTGCCGCCCTCGCGTACAATCTGCTCCGACATTCACGCGCCGCCTGGCGCTCAAGAGGGGAGGACCCCATGGCAAACGAGATCTGGACCATCAAACGTTGTCTCGAGTGGACCAAGGAGTACCTGGCCGAGCGCGGCGAGGAGCACCCCCGTCTTTCTGCCGAGTGGCTGCTGTGCGCCGCCACGGGCCTGGCGCGCATTGACCTATATATGCGCATGGACGAGACGCTTAACGCGGCCCAGCTCGAGACCATGCACGCGGCCGTTGTCCGCCGCGCTAAGGGCGAGCCGCTGCAATACATCACGGGCAGCACACAGTTTCGCATGATCGACGTCGCATGCGCCCCCGGAGTGCTTATTCCGCGTCCCGAGACCGAGATGCTCGTCGAGGAAGCCCTCAATTATCTGGATGCCGAGGTGCTGAGCCCCGAGGCAGCCACCCGCCAGCGCGCTGAGCTGCCCTGGAACGACGAAGTCGAGGAAGCGCGCAAGGCTGAGGCTGCGCTGGCCGACGAGCGCGCGACCGCCGAGCGCCGTGCCGCCAACCTCACGGCTGCCGACGAGGCGGCGCTAGGCAGCGACGTACTGGGCAGTCGTGCCTATGCCGAGGAACTGGCCGACCGCGAGGCCGAGGAAGCCGCCGAGCAGGCAGCAGAGGCCGAGGCCGATGCCGAGGAGGCCGCCGAGCCCGAGCTCGACGAATACGGCATCGCCATCGAAGGTGCCGACCAGGAGACGGCTTCAGCTCGGGATGCCGCTGCGCCTGCCCCAGCCGAGCCCCGCGCTGCCCGCGTTCTCGAGGTCGGCTGCGGCACGGGCTGTATCTCGCTCTCCCTTGCCTGGGAGCGCCGCGGCCACGTCACCTGCACCGCCACCGATATCGAGCCGCGCGCCATCGACCTGGCCACCAAAAACCGCGACGCGCTCGGGCTCACGTCCGATGAGGTCGCCTTCAGCCTCACAAACCTGGTGAGCTCCATCCCTCGCGAGGAGTGGGGCACCTTTGACGTGCTCGTCTCCAACCCGCCTTACATCCCGACCGACGTCATGCGCTCACTGCCGCACGAGGTCAAGGACTTTGAGCCCGATTTGGCGCTCGAGGGCGGCGCCGACGGCCTTGATATCTTCCGCCGCCTGCTCAATGCAGCGCCCTATATGCTGCGCGCCGGCGGCCTGTTTGCCTGCGAGCTCTACGAGGGCGCTCTCGACGCCGCCGCCGAGCTCTGCCGCCAGGCGGGTCTCTCGGACGTGCGCATTGTCCGCGACCTCACCGATCGTCCCCGCATCGTTCGAGCCATCGTCACCGAGCCCAAACAGCGTCAGTAATATTTATTAACTGATTTATTAGAAACTATAAACTAGTTTATAATTATTCCAGTTGACAGCTGGGGGCCATGATGAAGCAACGATTTACCTATGACTGCGTTCTCATAAAAGAAGACGACGGTTACTGCGCTAGCTTTCCACAGATCCCTGGCGCCTTTGCCGATGGCGATACGCGTGAAGAAGCGATTGCCCATGCCACCGAGGCACTGATGGCGTTTTTGGCCGACGACCTCAACAACGGTTTGACTCCGGCAAGGTACGAACGCTCGGCCGAGGTCGTGGCCCTTTCAGTCGAAATCGACCACGAGGACGCTCGGGAAGCGGCGTGCCGAACATTTAAAGACGCAGCGCTGGACCTCAAAGTCTCCGCTCCGCGGATTACCGCGCTGGTCAAAGCCGGCAAACTCGATGTTGAACTCGTCGACGGCCGTCGGATGATAACGATAGACAGCATCGAGCGCTACGCCGCCCAAGAACGTCACGCCGGAAGACCAAAGAAGTTCGTAGCCGTCCAATAGTCCCCTCACTTTCACCGACTACTAGAGCCGCTCACCAAACCAACATGCGCTGCGGACAAATGGGTTAAACGTTTCGTGCGAAAATGCCTCTCAATAAATAAACTTTCACCAGAGCGTAAGGGGCTGGCATACACATGCAGACGGTCTATCGGGTATTCGAGGGAGCGCGTGAGCCGCATCGGCTCGCCGTCGAGCGTACGGCCGAGGTGCTCAGCTGTGGTGGCTTGGCCCTGATCCCGACCGAGACCGTCTATGGTGTCGCTGTGGCAGTCAACGCCTTTTCGGACGCCGTACCCCAAGATACAAGCGAATTCCCATCGTGGCCGCGCGATCCGCAGGCTGCCGTCAACGGCGCTGCAGTCCCCGCGCTCGGCACCGGCTATCGCCGTATCTTCACTCTCAAGCAACGTGAACTCACGCAAACCGTCGCTTGGCTGGTCGATGGCGTCGAAGCGCTCGACCGCTATGGCGTGGATATCCCGGAAGAAGCCCGCGTCCTCGCGCGACGATGCTGGCCGGGAGCCCTGACTATCGTGATTAAGGCGGCCCCCTGCGTGCCGACCTTTATGCGCGCTGCCGACGACACCGTGGCCCTGCGCGCTTCGGCCTCTCCCGTGGTCCAAGCGCTCATCCGCGCCTGCGGCAGTCCCCTTGCCTGCACGAGCGCCAATACACATGGGGCGCCCTCGCCGGCAAGCTTTGCCGCCGTCGAGGGTCGCATCCTGGAGGGGGTCGATGTTGCCGTCGACGCCGGTGAGACCCCGTGTCGCGACGCCTCGACCATCGTGTCGTTCCAGCGCGGCGGGCTCCAGATCCTGCGCCAAGGCGCACTTCCCGCATCAGAGATCGAACGGGTCCTGTCCGACCCGATGCAATAGAAAGGTGTAAGCGATGTCGTTGAATCTGGGCAGCCTGGGCATGGAAGATGCCTCGTTTAACTTTGGCGGTTCCTACATCATGGCGCTCGACTGCGGCACCACCTCGGTACTTGCGACCATCGTCGACGAGTACGGATGCATCGTCGCGCAGGCACGTCGCAGCGTCAAAACCAGTTTTCCGCGTCCCGGTTGGGTGGAGCAAGACCCCATGGCGGTCCTTGCCAGTCAAATCGCCGTCATGATGGAGGTCCAGTTTAAGAGCGGGATTCATTCCGACCGCATCGCCGCCATCGGCATCTCCAACCAGCGTGAGACCACGGTGGTCTGGGACCGCGTGAGCGGCCAGCCGATCTATAACGCCATCGTGTGGCAATGCCGTCGCACCGCGTCGGCAATCGAGGCGTTGGTTGAACAGGGTTGCGAGGAGCTGGTGCGCTCCCGCACGGGACTCACGCTCGACCCGTATTTCTCGGCCTCCAAGGTGCAGTGGATTCTCGACAACGTCGACGGCGCACGCGAGAGCGCGGCGGCGGGCGACCTCATGTTTGGCACCATCGACACCTGGCTCATCTACAACCTCACTGGCGGCCAGGTCTTTGCCACCGACTACACCAATGCCAGCCGCACGGCACTCTTTAATATCCATACGCTCGATTGGGACGACGACCTGCTGGCGCTCTTTGACGTTCCACGTTCCATGATGCCCGAGGTTCGCTGGAGCTCGGGCGACTACGGCCGCGTCGCGAGCGACATCATGACCAACATGCCGCCCATCATGGGCGTGGCGGGCGACCAGCAGGCGTCGCTGTTCGGCCACTGCTGTTTCCGTCCCGGCCAGACCAAAAACACCTATGGCACGGGTTGCTTTATGCTCATGAACACCGGCGACGAGATCGTCGAATCCAAGAATGGCTTGGTCTCCACGATCGGTATCGCCGCGGACGGCAAGATCAGCTATGCACTCGAGGGCTCCATTTTTGCCGCCGGCTCAACGATGAACTGGCTGCGCAACAACATGGGCGTTATCTCCAACGTATCCGAATCGGCGCAGCTCGCCTCCTCGATTAGCGATAACGAGGGATGCTACTTTGTCCCTGCTTTCGCGGGCTTGGGTGCACCTTGGTGGGATGCGCGCGCCCGCGGCATCGTATGCGGTTTGACCGGCGCTTCGACCCGAGCGACCATCGTGCGCGCCGCCTGCGAATCCATGGCCTATCAGAGCTATGACGTGCTGCGTGCCATGGAGCAGGACGTGGGGCTTTCGATCGAGCGCTTGTCCGTCGATGGCGGCGCCTCGCGCAACGAGTTCATTATGCAATTCCAGGCCGACCTGCTGGATATCCCCGTGCTGCAATGTGAGACGGTGGAGACCACGGCAATCGGTGCCGCGTACTTGGCGGGGCTTGCCGTCGGCTATTGGGAAGACCTGGAAGAGCTGGAGCAAAATGCCCAGATCGTTAGGACCTTCCTTCCCCACATGTCCGCCGAGCGCCGCGAGCAAAACCTTGCGGGCTGGCGTGATGCAGTCAGGCGCTCGCTCAGTACCGCACAGTAGGGCTGCGATGGGCTGCTCGATACAACAAGCCGCTAAACTAATGCATGGCGTGCGGCGGCAACATTGCTACGCGCCATGTCAGTAAGGCCATCTTGCGGCCGCAACGAAAGGGGCAAGACCCATGACCGTTACCTACGATACATCCCGCGTGACGCTTGTCGATCACCCGCTCGTCCAGCATAAGCTGTCAATCCTGCGCGACAAGGAGACCGGTACCAACCAGTTCCGCCAGCTCGTGCGCGAACTCGCGCTTTTTGACGGCTACGAGGCCATGCGCGACCTGCCCATGGAAGACGTCGAGGTCGAGACCCCCATCACCACCGCCACGTTTAAGCAGCTTGCCGGCAAAAAGCTCGCCATCGTTCCCATCCTTCGTGCAGGCCTTGGCATGGTCGACGGCATCCTCGACCTGGTACCCTCTGCCCGCGTGGGCCACATCGGTATGGAGCGCGACGAGGTTACCCACGAGCCGCATGAGTACTACTGCAAGATGCCCAAGGATATCGACCAGCGCATCTGCCTGGTTGTCGACCCCATGCTCGCCACGGGCGGTTCGGCCGAGATGGCTATCAGCTACCTGCGCGAGCGCGGTGTCAAGGACATCCGCATGCTGTGCATCGTGGCGGCCCCCGAGGGTCTCAAGTCACTGACCGAAGAGGACCCCGACGTACATATTTATACGTGCGCCATCGATGACCATCTCAACGAGGCCGCCTACATCGTTCCCGGCCTCGGCGACGCCGGCGACCGCATCTACGGCACGCTCTAGTCGTTGGGCCTTGTCGGCTACGGTCACAAATACGAAGAAACGGTGCGCGCGGGCGAGCAAAAGACGCCCACGCGCGCTCCTGTTAACGGACGTTTCGCCCCGCAGGGTACGGAAAAACGCATTACCGTAGCTGCGGGATAAAGAAGGTCTTAAGAAAACGTACAGCTGCGTATTAACCGATGCTTTTTCGGTTGTACTTTAGCGATTGGCTCGTACAATAGTCAGCAATGTTTGGCGGGAACTGTTCTGTGAAGCGTTAAAAGGAAAGTGAGGACGCCAGTGTTTCAGATAGCCGATCTGCTCGCTATCGTTGCAGGTGCCATCGCGGGCGCGGTCGCCTTTCTTCCCTTTGTTTTTACGCTCAAGCCGGTTCTTGACGATAAACAGAATGCGGACATGCTCAAGGGCATGGTGAGCCTGGCGGTCTCGGCAATCGCGCTGCTCGTCTTTACCCTGGTTGTGTTTGCGTTGTTCGGAGAGGCATTTCGCATGTTCCTCCTGGGCGAGGCAATCGGCTTCGTGGCCTTTATGGCCGCCTGCACGGTTCGCGTCGCCAAGGCACTGCGAGATCCTCATGAGGTCGAAAGGTAAGTCGTGGAAATTTTTGAAAAGCTGCCTGATGAGATTAATCATCTGGTCAGCGAGTTCAGCTCCACCCCTGTCGTGGGCGATCTGAGCTGCGGCATCACGCAGTACTCGTTTTGGCTGATCGTCTCCACGATCGTGCTCCTGATCGTCCTGGCCGTGTTCAAGAAGAAGCAGACCCTGGTTCCCAAGGGCTTCTTCGTCAACGGTTTCGAGTACATCATCGAGTACGTCGAGAACGATATCGGCAAGGGCGTCGTGGGTGAGAACTGGAAGAAGCACTTCCCGTTCCTGTGCTCGCTTTTCCTGTTCATCCTGATCAATAACATGATCGGCCTGATCCCGGGAATGAAGCCCGGCACCGGCGCAATCGGCTCCACCGCCGCGCTCGCCATCTTCGCCTTCGTGTACTTCATCTACTACGGATGCAAGGCTCACGGCGTGATCGGCTACATCAAGAGCCTCGCCCCGCAGGGCGTGAGCTTCCCGATGAACGTGCTCGTGTGGGTCGTCGAGCTCTTCTCGACCTTCCTGCGCCTCATCACGCTCGCCGTCCGTCTGTTCTGCAACATGTTTGCAGGACACGTGGTCATGGGCTCGTTCGCCATCATGGCGAGCATGTTCATGCAGCCGCTGCTTCAGCAGGTTTCCGCGGCCCACGCCGTCGGCGCCCTGCCTTCGCTTGCCTGGCTTGCCATCCTCATCCTGATCTATGCGATCGAGCTTGTGGTCGGCGCTATCCAGGCCTACGTCTTCACGGTCCTTACCGCCGTGTATGTCTCCGAGGCAGAGGAGGTCGCGGAGGAGGAGTAGTCTTCCGTTCGCGTCTAAAGGTAAGGCAATTCGTTAAACCGCCGGTGCCCGTACCCATGGAGCCCGGCAGTTATAAAAAGGTTATCCTGCGTGAAATAAGACACGCACGACAAAGGAGGAATCGTGGGAGTTATCGGTTACGGTCTCGGTGTTATCGGCGCTGGTCTTGCTATCGGCCTGTCTGCTCTGGGTGCTACGGGTGCTATGGCCCGTCAGCCTGAGGTCCAGGGCCGCGTGTTCACCGTCTTCATCATGGGCTCCGCCTTCGGCGAGGCTCTGGCTCTGATCGGCTTCGTTGTCGCGCTGATCGTTAAATAGCACGGAGCGTCAAGTATGAATCTTTCATCCCAGAAGAGCGCGATCGCACTCTCCGCGTCCGCGGCCGCGCTGCTCATGCCGGTGTCCGCGTTCGCCGAGGACGGCGCTGCCGGTGCGGACATCCTCATCCCTAAGATGGCGGAGTTCATCCCGGCGCTCATCGCCTTCCTGATCATCTGGATCGTGCTGGCAAAGGTCGCCCTGCCGGGCATCATGAAGACCATGGAGGAGCGCGGCAAGAAGATTGAGGAGAGCCTCGACGAGGCCGAGAAGACCAAGCAGGAGGCTATCGCCAAGCGCGCTGAGTCCGACTCGATCGTCACCGACGCCCGTCGTCAGGCTGCCGACATCGTTCTCGAGGCTCGCAAAGACGCCGAGTCCGAGCGCGCCCGCATTATCGAGGCTGCTCACAAGGAGGCCGAGGAGATCATCGCCAAGGCCCACACGACCGTCGAGGACGAGCGCAAGTCCATCTACGCCGGTGCCGCGAGCTCCATCGCCGACCTGTCCGTTGCCGTCGCCACCAAGATCGTGGGCGAGGCACTCGAGGACGAGGCCGAGCAGAAGAAGCTCATCGAGCGCTACATCCAGGAAGCAGGTAGCCTGAATGCCGACTAGCCGCTATCAGGACAAGGTGCTCGAGACCTACGCGCGCTCCCTTCTGGAAGCCGCCAAGGCCGAGAACCATGTGTTCGAGGACCTCGAGATGATCGAGCGCTTGGCTTCTGCCAGCCCCGAGATCATCGCCGTGCTCGACACCATGTCCAAGCGCGACCAGCTCGACCTTCTTCCCAAGGTGGCAGCTGCCTTTAAGTATGTTGCCGAGGAAGACGAGGATGTAGTGGGCGTGACCGTCACCACGGCGATCCCGCTCGACGACGAGCTGCGTCAAACCATCACTAAGAAATGCGAGCAGGACTTCGGCCGCAAGGTATTCCTTATCGAGCAGGTCGACCCGTCCATCGTGGGCGGCCTGGTGCTCGAGGCCCGCGGCGAGCGTCGTGACATTTCCGTCAAGACGCAGCTGCGCATCGCGCAGGAGACCCTCGCAAACTCTGCTAATTCGTACGGAGGTGAAGCCTAATGTCCGAAACCCTCAATGCCCAGGATATCGCCAAGAAACTGCAGGAGCAGCTCACGAGCCTCTCCGCGACGGTCGATACGCATGAGGTTTCAACGGTCGACGAGGTAGGCGACGGCATCGCGCGCGTCTCCGGCCTCAAGAGCGCCATGGCAGGCGAGCTTCTGGAGTTCAAGAGCTCCGATACCGGTGAGACCGTCTTCGGCCTTGCCCAGAACCTTGACCGTGACGAGGTCGGCGCCGTTCTGTTTGGTGCCGTCGACTCCATCAAGGAAGGCGACGAGTGCCGCACCACTGGCCGCATTATGGATATCCCCGTGAGCCGCGCCATGCTCGGCCGCGTCGTCAATCCGCTCGGCCAGCCCATCGACGGCCTGGGTGATATCGTCGCCACGCATCGTCGCCCCATCGAGTTCAAGGCCCCCGGCGTCATCGACCGTACCCCGGTGTGCGAGCCGGTTCAGACTGGCCTGCTGGCCATCGACTCCATGGTGCCCATCGGCCGCGGCCAGCGTGAGCTCATCATCGGCGACCGTAAGACCGGCAAGACCGCCATCGCCATCGACGCTATCCTCAATCAGCGTGGCAAGGGCATGGTCTGCATCTATGTCGCCATCGGCCAGAAGGCCTCCACGGTTGCCAACATCCGCGAGACCCTCGCTCAGCACGGTGCGCTCGACTACACCATCATCGTTTCGGCCACCGCTGCCGATTCCGCCCCTATGCAGTACATCGCGCCTATGGCCGGTGCCGCTATCGGCGAGTTCTTTATGTACAACGGCGAGGACGGCAAGCCTGCCAGCGAGACCAACCCCGGCGGCCACGTGCTCGTCATCTACGACGACCTGTCCAAGCAGGCTGTGGCCTACCGTCAGATGTCGCTGACGCTGCATCGTCCGCCTGGACGCGAGGCCTATCCTGGCGACATCTTCTACCTGCACTCTCGTCTGCTCGAGCGTGCCGTCAAGATGTCCAAGAAGAACGGCTACGGCTCCATGACGGCTCTGCCGATCATCGAGACCCAGGACGGCGACGTCTCGGCCTACATTCCGACCAACGTCATTTCCATTACCGACGGTCAGATCTACCTGCAGTCCGAGCTCTTCTTCCAGGGTCAGCGCCCGGCAGTCGACGTGGGCATTTCCGTGTCTCGCGTCGGTGGCGACGCTCAGACCAAGGCCATGAAGCAGGTCGCCGGCAACCTCCGTCTGGACCTCGCTTCGTACCAGGAGCTCGCCGGCTTTACGCAGTTTGGCTCCGACCTCGACGAGGCCACGCAAAAGCAGCTTACCCACGGCGCTCGCATGACCGAGCTCCTTAAGCAGCCGCGCTACAAGCCGTTCGAGGTTTCCGAGCAGATCGTCGCGCTGTTTGCTGGCAACGAGGGCTTCCTGGACGACCTGGAGATCGCCGACGTGCTGCCCTTCCGTGCCGAGCTCATCGAGTACATGGACAATGGCTTTGGCTTGCTGCTCGACAAGGTTCGCGCCAAGAAGATCGACGACGACACCAAAGCTGAGCTCTTGCGCGTCATCGGCGACTTTAAGCAGCAGTTCATGGCCAAGCACCATTCGGATGTTTCTGTTTCAGAGGAGAACTAAGCCCTATGGCCAACCTTCGCGACATTAAGAAGCGAATCTCCTCGGTTACCACGACCAAGCAGATCACGCGCACGATGGAGATGGTCTCTACGGCCAAGATCCGTCGTGCCCTCGATCGCTCCAAGCAGGCCGAGCCCTATAAGGAGGCGCTGACCGACGTCATGTTGACGGTCGCCGGCGACGCCTCCTGTTCGGGCACCGATCCCATGCTGCAGAAGCATGAGAACGTTAAGCGTGGCCTGATTGTCGTTATTGCTTCGGACCGCGGCCTTGCCGGCGGTTTCAATACGACGGTGGAGCGCACGGCCGAAAAGCTCGCCGCTTCTTGGGCGAACGACGGCATCGAGTGCGAGATCATCGCGTGCGGACGCAAGCCGGCCACGTATTTCCGCGACCGCGCAAACGTCATCATGCACTTTGAGGGCAATTCCTCTGAGCCCGATTTCCATCAGGCCCGCATGATCTCCTCTCATATCTGCGATGCGTATCGTGCCGGTGAGCTTGACCGTGTCGAGCTTGTCTACCACCACGCCAAGAACCGCGTGGATCAGGAGCTTCGCGTCGAGCACTTGCTGCCGCTCGATCCCGAGATGATCGCTATGGCCCACGGTCCGCGTAAGAACGAGACCGACGCCCCTAAGCGCATCTCGTCCACGTTCGAGTTCGTGCCCTCTCCCGAGCATGTTCTCGGCAAGCTTGTACCGTCGTATATCCTGACGGTCATCTACCAGGCCCTGATCGATTCGGCGGCCGCCGAGCAGGGTGCACGCCGCAAGGCCATGCACTCCGCGACGGAAAACGCCACCGCGATCATCTCGACCCTTACCCGCACGTATAGTCGCGTGCGCCAGGCTTCGATCACGACCGAGATCAATGAGATCGTCGGCGGAGCCTCAGCATTGGAGGAACAGTAATGGCTAATAACACCGTAAAGCTTGCGGTCGAGGAAGCCACCAAGAAGACGACTGCCGGTGATGGCCGCATCGTGCGTATCATCGGCCCTGTCGTCGACGTCAAGTTTGACGGCGCGGTGCCCCCGATCTACAACGCGCTCACGGTCGAGGCCGAGACCCCGATCGGTCACCTGAGCACGATCCTCGAGGTTGAGAGCCAGCTTCCGGGCGGCGTCGTCCGCACGGTCGCCATGTCCTCGACCGACGGCCTGCAGCGCGGCCTCATCGCCACCGATACCGGTGAGCCCATGAAGATGCCCGTTGGCCCCAAGACGCTCGGCCGCATTTGGAACGTCATGGGCAAGCCTGTCGACGGCAAGCCCATGCCCGAGGTGGAGGAGTTCTACCCCATCCACCATGCAGCGCCCCGCTTCGACGAGCTCACTACCAAGACCGAGATCTTCGAGACCGGCATCAAGGCCGTCGACCTGCTTGAGCCCTACATCCGTGGCGGCAAGACGGG
>CAKTWW010000050.1 GCA_934630855.1 uncultured Collinsella sp. | reverse complement strand
GGCACAAAAAACGGAGCCGTGTTGCCACGACTCCGTTTCTCAAGAGGATGGGTAAGGGGAATGAACTAGCTCAGGTGCCAGATCTCGTCGTTGTACTGCGAGATGGTGCGGTCGGACGAGAAGGTGCCGGCGTTGGCGATGTTAATCAGCGCCTTGCGCATCCAGGCATCCTGGTCCTCGTAATCGGCCAGCACGCGCTCCTTGGTCTGGATGTACTCCTCAATGTCGAGCAGGGCCATAAACCAGTCCTTGCCCTTGATGTCATCGTGCAGGCGTTGCAGGCGCTCGGCGTTGCCGGTCGCCATAAAGGCGGGGTTGGTGATGAAGTCCACAAGCAGCTTGATGCCGGGCTTGCGGTAGAGCGCGCCGGCGTTATAGGTGCCGTCGGCGTAGAGCTGCTCGACCTGCCGGGACGAGGCGCCAAAGGTGTAGATGTTCTCGTCGCCCACGAGCTCGGCGATCTCCACGTTGGCGCCGTCGAGCGTACACAGGGTCAGGGCGCCGTTGAGCATGAACTTCATGTTGGAGGTGCCGCTCGCCTCCTTAGAGGCCAGGCTGATCTGCTCGGAGATGTCGGCGGCAGGGATCACGCGCTCGGCGGCGGTGACGTTGTAGTTCTCAATCATGACAACCTGCAGATAAGGCGCCACGTCGGGGTCGTTGGCAATCCACTGCGAGAGCGTCAGGATCAGGTGGATGATGTCCTGCGCGATGGTGTAGGCAGGCGCTGCCTTGCCGCCAAAGATGATGGTGACGGGGTGCTCGGGTTTGTTGCCGTTCTTGATGTCGAGGTACTTCCAGATGATGTAGAGCGCGAGCATCTGCTGGCGCTTGTACTCGTGGATACGCTTGACCTGGACGTCGATGATGGCGTTGGAGGGAATCGTCACGCCCTGCTCGAGTGCCATGAACTGGCGCATGATGGCCTTGGCGTCGGCCTTGGTGGCGGCCAAGCGCTCGAGAACGTCCTTGTCGTCGGCAAACTCGGCGAGCTTGCTTAGGTCGCCGGTGTTGCGCCAGTCGGTGCCGATCACATCGTCGAGCAGGCTGGCGAGCGCGGGGTTGGCGCCGTGAATCCAACGGCGGAAGGTGATGCCGTTGGTCTTGTTGGAGAACTTCTCGGGGTAGATCTCGTAGAACGGATGAAGCTCGGTGTCCTCCAAGATCTTGGTGTGCAGTGAGGCGACGCCGTTGATGGAGAAACCAAAGTGGATGTCCATGTGAGCCATATGGACGGTGTCGTACTCGTCGATGATGGCGACGCGCGGGTCGTCGTGCTCGGCCTTGGCGATCTCGTCGAGCTTGACGATGATGTCGGCGATGGTGGGCGAGACCTTCTGCAGGTTGGCGAGCGGCCACTTCTCGAGCGCTTCGGCAAGAATCGTGTGGTTGGTGTAGGCGACCATGGAACGAACGATGGTAACGGCCTCGTCAAACTCGATGTCGTGCTCGGTGGTGAGCAGGCGGATGAGCTCGGGGATGACCATGGTGGGGTGCGTGTCGTTGATCTGGACTACGGCGTAGTCTGCCAAGTCGTGCAGGTTGCTGCCGCGTTCGATGGCCTCGTCGATCAGGAGCTGGGCGGCGTTGCTCACCATAAAGTATTCCTGGTAGATGCGAAGCAGGCGGCCCTGCTCGTCGGAATCGTCGGGGTACAGGAACAGGGTAAGGTTCTTGGCAATCTCGGTCTTGTCAAAGTCGATGGAGCTGCCGGGAACAAGACCGTCGTCGACGCTCGCCAGATCGAATAGGCGCAGGCGGTTCTTGGCGGGCTGACCGTAACCGGGCACGTCGATGTTGACGAGCTTGGAGGTGACGGCAAAATCGCCGAACTCGACGGTGTAGGAGCGGTCGTCATCGATCAGGATGTCCTGCTCGCCGAGCCACTCATCGGGAACGGCCTTCTGCTGGTTGTCGACAAAGCGCTGGCGGAATAGGCCGTAGTGGTAGTTGAGGCCCACGCCGTCGCCGGTGAGGCCCAGCGTGGCGATGGAATCCAGGAAGCACGCAGCCAGACGGCCCAGACCACCGTTGCCGAGCGAAGGCTCAACCTCAAACTCCTCGATCTTGTTGAGGTCATGGCCCGCCGCGGTGAGCTGGTCCTTGACCTCGTCATAGATGCCGAGGTCGATCATGTTGTTGATAAGCAGCTTGCCGATCAAAAACTCGGCAGAGATGTAGTAGAGCTTTTTCTTGCCGTTGTTGAGCGGGCAGGCGGCGGAGCGCTCCTGCACGAGCTTGACCAGCAGCTTGTAAATGCGACGGTCGTCGAGCTGCTCGAGCGCAGTGCCAAAGGACTGCTCGGCGAGATCAGCGAGATCGATACGGGGCATGTTTCCTCCTGTGGTGAGTTGACTACATGTCAGAAATACAAAAGAGCCCGCGCGAGGGGATTGGGGTGGCCTCGCGCGGGGAAAGCGAACGCGTCCACACGATGGGGTGGGGTCGGGCGCGGTTGCTCCTATTGGGGAAGCTCGATTTCGGCTTCCGACGGGATGCGGAAGTAGGTCTCCGTCCAGTCAGTAAGCTTGTGCTCGAGCTCGCGGGTGATGGCGCCATCGAGCATGCGCCAGGTCCAGTTGCCGCCCAGAGTGGCGGGCGTGTTGATGCGTGCCTCATTGCCCAGGTTGAGCAGGTCCTGCATGGTGTAGATGCAGGTGTCGCTCACGCTGGCGGCGATGGTGCGGTTGAGCGCATCGGTGATGGGCTCGCCAGTCTGCTGATGGGTGTACAGGGCTGCCTGCTCGCGCTGGCGCGGGGTGGCCGTTCCCTCAAACCAACCGCGTGCCGTCTCGTTGTCGTGCGTGCCCACATAGGCGACGGTGTTGGCGATGTAGTTATGCGGCAGGTAGTACGAGTTGGTGCCCTCAAAGGCAAACTGCAGGATCTTCATGCCGGGGAAGCCCGAGTTATCGCGCATGTCGATGACACCGGGGGTAAGGAAGCCCAGGTCCTCGGCGATAATGGGCAGCGTGCCGAGCTTTTCCTCGAGCGTTTTGAAGAGTTTGAGGCCGGGGCCCTGCGTCCACGAACCGTAGGACGAGTCGGGCGAGGAGAAGGGTACCTCCCAATAGGCCTCGAAGCCGCGGAAGTGGTCCAGGCGGATGACGTCGTACATGCCGAGCGCGGCGCGAATGCGGCCCTCCCACCAGGAGAATCCGTCGGCCTCCATGGCATCCCAGTCGTAGATGGGGTTGCCCCAGTACTGGCCGGTTGTCGAGAACTGGTCGGGTGGCGTGCCGGCGACGCTTACGGGGTTTCCGGCGGCGTCAATCTTAAAGAGCTCGGGCGTGGCCCACATCTCGACAGAATCGCGCGAGACGTAGATGGGCAGGTCGCCGATGATCAGGATATCGTGCTCGTTGGCATAGGCCTTGAGGCGGCTCCACTGGCGATTGAAGAAGTACTGCGTCATCTGGTGGTAGAGCATGCGCGCGGGATGGGCGGCGCAGACCCTGGCAGAAGCTTTTCCGCGGGTACGCAACTCCGCGGGCCACTCCCAAAATGCCTTAAGCCCGCACTCCTCCTTGACGGTCATGAACTCACAGTAGGGGATGAGCCAGTCCTCGTTGGCCTGAACAAAGTTGTCAAAGTCGGCCGGCTTGTCGGCGGCGAAGCGCTCGGCGGCGCGATCGAGAATCTGACGGCGACCGCCAAAGATGGCTCCGTAGTCGACGTTGCTGGGGTCGGAACCCAGATATACGCCGTCGATATCGCGCTGCTCCAGATAGCCTGCTTCGATAAGTTCGGCGAAGTCGATAAAGTTGGGGTTGCCCGCGCGTGCCGAGAACGACTGGTAGGGCGAATCGCCGTAGCTGGTCGTCGTGAGGGGCAGAATCTGCCAGTAATGTTGTTTACACGAGGCGAGGAAGTCGACAAAGTCATAGGCGTTCCAGCCAAAACCGCCGATTCCGTAGGGGCCGGGTAGAGATGAGACGGGCATGAGGACGCCGCTTGCACGCTCCATGAATGCGCTCACCAACCTTCTTGTTGTGGGGTCGGCCTGCCGATGGGCATGCAGTCCGCCTCCGAGCTTCCAATTCAATACGCCTATTGTAAAACAAGTTGTTTAAACATGTACAGGCAAGATAAAAAAGTTAGCCGATTTTCGGTGAATGGTTACATGCCATGAAAAAAGCCCCGACCTCACAACGTGAGACCGGGGCTCAAAATCTACCGCGGGGGAGTGGTTACTCAGCGTCGGCGAAGCCATTGGGGTTGTGGCTCTGCCAATTCCAGCTGTCGCGGCACATGTCCGCGATATCGTACTGGGCCTTCCAGCCCATCATGCGCTCGGCCTTGGAGGCGTCGCACCAGTTGGCGGCGATGTCGCCGGCGCGGCGCTCGCGGATCACATAGGGCAGCTCCTTGCCGCAAGCCTTGGAGAAGGCAGCAACGACCTCGAGCACCGAGGTGCCGGTGCCGGTACCCAGGTTAAAGATCTCAACGCCGGTCTTGCCGTTCATCCAGTTAAGGGCGGCCACATGGCCAGAGGCCAGGTCGCACACATGGATGTAGTCGCGCACGCCGGTGCCATCGGGGGTGGGGTAGTCGTTGCCAAAGACCTGAACGGCCTCGAGCTTGCCCACGGCGACCTGGGCGACGTAAGGCACCAGGTTGTTGGGGATGCCCTTGGGGTCCTCGCCGATCAGACCCGACGGGTGGGCGCCGATGGGGTTGAAGTAACGGAGCAGCACGACGTCCCACTCGGGGTCGGCGGTGTGGACGTCCATGAGAATCTGCTCGATCATCCACTTGGTCCAACCGTAGGGGTTGGTCGCGGGCTTCTTGGGGTCCTCCTCGGTGACAGGCGGATTGTCCGGGTCGCCGTAGACGGTCGAGGAGCTCGAGAAGATGATGGACTTGCAGCCATGGTTGCGCATGACATCGATGAGCACCAGGGTGTTCTCGATATTGTTGTGGTAGTACTCGACGGGCTTGCTCACCGACTCGCCAACGGCCTTAAAGCCGGCGAAGTGGATGACGCGGTCGATCTGGTGGGTATCGAAGATCTTGTTCATCGCATCGCGGTCGAGCACGTTGGCCTCGTAGAAGGTGAGGTTCTTGGCGGCCTCATCGCCCACGATGGTCTTGACGCGGTCGATGGCGACAGCGCTGGAGTTGGAGAGGTCATCGACGACGACGACCTGGTAGCCGCCCTCGAGCAGCTGAACGACGGTGTGCGAGCCGATAAAGCCGGCGCCGCCGGTAACGAGGACGCAGGTGTCTTTGGGGTCGAGTGCTTTGGACATGTAGTCTCCTATCGAATCAGGAACACTTCTTGAGGGGAGTATAGCGCAGCTAGGGATGGTACAAGCGGCTGACACAATCAAAAGCAGAGTAATGATGTTAACGTACTCATAAGGTAAACATGCATAACGATTTGCTGACAATCGAGAACGTGGCACCCTCCGCCGACCATGCGTTTTTCTGCCGTTCGTGGAAATCGTTGGGATGCGCCATATGTACGCTAATATGTATGAGTTGAGCGACATATAAATAAACATGTAACGGAGTACATATGTCACCAAGCAATGATTCCATCTTTACCCAGGAGCTCTCGCGCCGCACTGCCCTCAAGGCCCTGTTCGGTGCCGCTTCTGCCGCTGTTCTTTTTGGCCTGCCTACCCGTGCCCATGCTGCCGAGGCCAGCCAGGAAACCACCGACAAACTGAATGCCGCGCAGGCCCAGCTCGACGAGGTCCAGGCCCAGCTCGATAGCATCGCCAACGAGTATGCTGCGCTCGCCAACAAGAATGCCCAGACACTCAACGATATCGAGGGCGTCCAGGGCAAGATTGACGAGACCCAGGAACAGATCGACACCAAGAAGTCGGAACTCAAGAAGAAGCGCAACGACCTTTCCGATCGCGTGGCCGCGAGTTACAAGTCGGGTGGCACCAACATTCTTTCGCTGCTGCTCGCTTCCGGTTCGTTCGAGGAACTTGTCGCCAACGCGCATTACGTCGAGAAGATCAACAAGAGCGACCGCGATGCCATCGAGGACATCCAGACTATCCAGAAAGAGCTCGACACACAGAAGTCCGAGCTCGAATCGCAAAAGGCCGACCTGGAGAAGCTCAAGGACCAGCAGACTGCTCAGATGCAGGACATGCAGGCCAAGCAGCAAGAAGTCCAGACGGTTCTGAGCGGCCTTTCCGACGACGTCAAGGAGCTCATGGCCCAGCGCGATTCAGAGATTCTCGCTGCCGCCCAGGCCGAGGAGGCCGCCAGGAAGGCTGCCGCTGCCGCCGCGGCATCTGCGAACAAGAACAATTCCAGCTCGGGTGGTTCGTACTCGGGCGGCGGTTCGTACGCCGGCGGCACCCCGCAGCAAAACGCTGGCTCGGGCAAGCAGCAGGCCGTCGTCAACGCTTGCTATTCCACGCCTTCGCCTGGCCAGAACTGGTGCGCGGCGTGGGTCACCAATGTCTTCCGCAACGCCGGCGTCGGCTACTTTGGCGGCAACGCGTGCGACATGTTTAACGCTTGGTGCTACAGCTCCGATCGCTCGGCGCTGCAGGTGGGCATGATCGTGGCGGACTCCTCGCATAGCGGCACTGGTGCCCCGGGCCTGATCTATGGCCACGTGGGCATCTATGTTGGCGGTGGCATCGTCATGAGCAACGAGGGTGCCATCACGTCGAGGTCGCTCGATTCGTTTATCGGGTTCTATGGTACTGGCTCTGGTGTGCGCTGGGGCTGGCTCGGCGGCGTGGTGCTGTCGTAGCTGGGCTTAACGACCGCTGGTCCGTGGCTGTCCGAAAGGTATAAGGTTGCCTGCTCGGACAGTCCTGCTCGCACGGAGAGCACATTAAGTGCTCTCCGGCTCGTGCGGAACTCGCGATCAACCTTATACCTTTCGGACAGCCACGGACCTCTCGGGTCCGGTGCGCTTCGCTCCGGACTGGTTTGTCTGAATAAAAATGGTGAAGGCCCCTTTCGGGGCCTTCTTTTTATAAAAATTCGCCTACTCGGTGGACTTCGGGTTCGAGCTCTACGTCGAACTGCTGCTTTACCTCGGATTGGATGTGGCGGATGAGTTCGTCGACGTCGGCTGCGGTGGCGTGGTCGGCGTTGACGATGAAGCCGCAGTGCTTTTCGCTCACCTGGGCGCCGCCGATGGCGTGGCCGCGCAGGCCGGCGTCCATGATGAGCTTGCCGGCAAAGTGGCCCTCGGGGCGCTTGAAGGTGGAGCCGGCGCTCGGCATGTCAAGCGGCTGCTTATCCTCGCGGCGTTGGCGGTAATCGTCCATGTCGGCCTTGATCATCGCAGCGTTGCCCGGGGCGAGGTTAAAGGTGGCCGAGAGCACGATAAAGCCGTCGTCGGCGATGCGACTCTTGCGATAGCCCAGGTTAAGCTCGTCGACATCGAACTCGATGATATTGCCGCTGCCGCGCGTGCCGTCGTCGAGGGCGCGCGCAGGCTTGTAGACGCGCACGGACTCCAGCACGTCGCCCATACAGGCACCGTAGGCACCGGCGTTCATATAGCAAGCGCCACCGACCGAGCCGGGGATGCCCGAGATGGGCTCCATGCCGGTAAGGCCGGCCTCGGCGGCTGCAGCGGCCACATCCGAGAGCAGGGCGCCGGCTGCTGCCGTGACATGCGTGTCGTCGACGGTAATGTTGGAGAGGCCTTCGCCCAGTGCCACGACGACGCCGCGGATGCCCTTGTCGCCGACGAGCAGGTCGGAGCCGTTGCCCACGATGGTGAGCGGCAGGTCGCAGCGATAGCAGGTGTCGAGCGTGGCGACGAGGCCCTGCTCGGTATCGGGCGTGACAAAGACATCGGCCGGGCCGCCGATCTTAAACGTGGTGTGATCGCGCATGGGCTCGCTCATGAGCACGTTGTCCTCGCCGGCAACACCGGCGAGCGTGCAGAGCAGGTCCTCGTTAAAAAAGTCGTTCTCGTGCATACGAATATCCGCCTTATGGGTGGTCGTTTTCATCAATCGAATGCAATATACCCCACCCGGATGGATTTGGTGCAAAGTAACCTGACCCCAATGCACCACATGGTGCAAAAGGGTCAGGTTACTTTGCACCAATCGCGGCGATAAAACAGCCGTCTACCGGATTGGTAAAGTGTTTATCATCGAGGTAGAGGGGCGGTCGCTATACTTTTTACCAATTGCGCGCAAACATGGAGGAGCGAGATGGCCAACAAAGTAACGCTGAAGCAGATCGCCCAGCAGGTGGGACTTTCCCCCTCGTCGGTCTCGCTGGTGCTCAACAACCGGCCCTGTCGCATCTCGGAAGAAAATCGCAAGCGCATTAAGGAAGTTGCCGCGCAAAACCATTATGTTCCCAACCAAATTGCGCGCAGCCTGGTCATGCGCGAGTCGCGCACTCTGGGCCTTATCGTTCCCAATATCGAGAGCCGCTTTTTTGCCTCGCTCGCCGGCAGTCTGGAAAAGCGCTGTCGCGAGGACGGCTATGCGTTGTTCATTACCAGTTCGGGTGGAAATGCCGAGGACGATCTGGAACTGCTGCGCCAGCTGGTGACCCGCGGCGTCGACGGCGTGTTTCTAGTCGTGGGCGATGAATTCTCGGACGACCGGGCTCTGCGCGAGGAGGTCGGCCATCTTCCCATTCCGGCCGTGATGGTCGACCGCGCCATTGAGGGGCTCGAGTGCGACAAGGTGATGTTCGATCACGAGATGGGCGGCTATATGGCCACGCGTTATCTGATTGAACAGGGCCATCGCCGTATCGCCTGCCTGGTCAACGCGCGTCGCTCCAACACGGGACGCAAGCGTCTCGCCGGCTACGAGCGCGCCCTGCGCGAGGTGGGCCTGCCCATCGACGCGCGCCTGGAGTTTGAGAGTGAATATTACATTCCGAGCGCTTATGAGGCCTCGGAGGCGGTGCTGGCGACTGACGCCACCGCTGTGTTCGCAAGTTCCGATAACATCGCGCTGGGCTTACTTAAGCGCCTGCACGAGATGGGGAAGAGCATTCCGGGCGACATTTCGGTCGTGAGCTACGATAACTCTGCAGCAGACGTGCTGTTTGAGCCGGCATTGACTGCGATCGAGCAGGATCCCGGCGTGCTTGCCGAACACGCTTTTGGCTGCATGTCCAAGCGTCTTGCCGGAAAGGGCGCCAGACGTGCCGAAGAGGTCGTTTTGGAGCCTGCGCTCATCGTGAAGGGCAGCGTGCTCGAGCTTACCGAACACAACTAAACACGTTACCGATTTGTAGATCACGAATATGAAGGACTTGTGACAAATGATGCCGCAGGTCGATGTCTTGTTTTGCTGATTTAGAAGCAAATTGGAATGCTAAAACGTTTTATCATAGTGATAAAACGTTTTAGCAAATATACTGGTCCCACCGAAAGGTTGCCGTATCGGAGGGCGACCGTGCAGCGAAGGGACATGAACAATGGCTAAAACACTGGGAACGCCGTGGCAAAAACTGGGACACGAGGTGCCCGCTTCCGAGCTCGAGGGTGTCGATCTGTATTGGCGCGCTTCGAACTACCTGTCCGTCGGCCAGATCTACCTTCGCTCCAACCCGCTGATGCGTACCGACTTTGTCGACGAGAAGACCGGTGAGACGCGCGATTTCGGTCGTCCGGACGTCAAGCACCGCCTGGTTGGCCACTGGGGCACTACGCCCGGCATCAACTTCCTGTTCGGCCACGTCAACCGCCTCATCGCCGACCACAACCAGAACGCCATCTTCCTGATGGGCCCCGGTCACGGTGGTCCCGCCGGTACCGCCCAGTCGCTGCTCGACGGCACCTACCGCGAGATTCGCCCCGACATCACCGATGACGAGGCCGGCCTGCAGAAGTTCTTCCGCCAGTTCTCCTACCCCGGCGGCATTCCGAGCCACTTTGCGCCCGAGACGCCCGGCTCCATCCACGAGGGCGGCGAGCTCGGCTACACGCTCAGCCACGCCTACGGCGCCGTCATGGACAACCCGAGCCTGCTGGCCGTTGCCGTGGTGGGCGACGGCGAGTCCGAGACCGGCCCGCTTGCCACCTCTTGGCAGTCCAACAAGCTCGTGAACCCGGCAACCGACGGTATCGTCCTGCCGATCCTGCACCTCAACGGCTACAAGATCGCCAACCCCACCATCCTCGCCCGCGTGTCCGACGAGGAGCTCACCAAGTTCTTCGAGGGCATGGGCTATAAGCCGCACTTCTTTGTCGCCGGCTTTGACGACGAGAGCCACGCGAGCATCCACGAGCGTTTCGCCGCCCTGTTTGAGCAGGCCTTCGACGAGATCTGCGACATCAAGGTCACCGCTCAGGCCCAGGCCGCCGCGGGCGAGACCGTGGTCCGTCCTGCCTACCCCATGATCGTGTTCCGCACGCCCAAGGGCTGGACCTGCCCCAAGCAGACCGACGGCAAGAAGACCGAGGACTCCTGGCGTGCCCACCAGGTGCCGCTGGCGAGCGCCAAGGACACCCACGAGCACTTCCGCGTGCTGCGCGAGTGGCTGCGTTCCTACAAGCCCGAGGAGCTCTTTACGCCCGAGGGCCAGGTGCGCCCCGAGGTGACGGCCTTTATGCCGACCGGCGAGTTGCGCATTGGCGCCAACCCCAACGCAAACGGCGGTAAGGTCCGTCGCGAGCTCGAGCTCCCCGATGTCCACACTCACGAGATTCCCGTTGCCGAGAAGGGTCACGGCTGGGGCTCCACCGAGGCCGCCCGCGTCTTTGGTGAGTACACTGCCGACGTCCTGGCCAAGAACATGGATGACTTCCGCATCTTTGGCCCCGACGAGACTGCGTCCAACCGCCTGCAGGCTGCCTACAAGGTGACCAAGAAGCAGTGGGACGCCGGCTTCTACGAGGACGAGGCCAACGACGAGCTGCTGGCTGGTTCCGGTAAGGTCGTCGAGCAGCTGTCCGAGCACCAGTGCGAGGGCTTCCTCGAAGCCTACGTGCTCACGGGCCGCTCCGGCGTGTGGAGCTCCTACGAGAGCTTTGTCCACGTGGTCGACTCCATGGTCAACCAGCACTGCAAGTGGCTCGAGGCCACCAAACGCGAGATTCCGTGGCGAGCCCCCATCAGTGGCCTCAACATTTTGCTGTCGAGCCACGTCTGGCGCCAGGACCACAACGGCTTCTCTCACCAGGATCCCGGTTTTATCGACCTGCTGCTCAACAAGGCCAACGACACGCATATCGTAAACGCCTACTACCCGGCCGACGCCAACATGGCCCTTGCCGTGGCCGAGCGCGTCTATCAGTCCACCGACTGCGTCAACGCCATCTTCTGCGGCAAGCAGCCCGCCCCGACCTTCCAGACGGTCGACGAGTCCAAGGCCGAACTCGCCGAGGGCGTTGCGACCTGGGAGTGGGCATCGACCGCCGACTCGCTCGCCGAGGCCGACGTTGTGGTCGCTACCTGTGGTGACGTGCCAACGCTCGAGGCTCTGGCGGCAACCGATATGCTGCGCGAGCTGGGCATCAAGGTTTGGTTCGTCAACGTGGTCGATCTGCTCAAGATCCAGAACGTCTGCGAGAACGACCAGGCGATCAGCGACGAGCGCTGGGCTGAGCTCTTCGGCTGCGGCGAGAAGCCTGTCCTCTTTGCCTTCCACGCCTATGCCGGCACGATTCGCCGCCTGATCTGGAACCGCCCCGGCCACGACGCCTTCCGCGTCCACGGCTACGAGGAGAAGGGTTCCACGACCACGCCGTTCGACATGCTGCGCCTGAACAACATGGACCGCTGGGCCCTGGCTGCCGACGTGCTGCGCATGGTCGATGCCGATAAGTTTGCCGAGCAGATCAACGAGTGGGAGGCCTTCCGCACCGAGGCCTTCGAGTTCGCTTGCGACGAGGGCTACGATCACCCGGCCTTCACCGATTGGGTCTGGCCGGACGCCGCTGCCGCAACCGCAGCCGACGGCGCACTCTCCGCAACCCAGTTAACTGCTGGCGACAACGAGTAGCATCCGGGACGGTCTCGCGCTGGGGCCGCCTCCGGGCGGGTTGCCTTGGTCTGAGAAGTGGGCTTCGCGAACTTCTCAGACCAAGGCTCCCCGGCCCTCGTCCGTATGTTCTTCCGCTGAGCGAGCGGGACCTCGGACGTTTTTCCGGATGGGCTGCCGGTGCCCTTCGCCGTGGAGGTGAGCCGCGGGCAATCCGCTCCAATGTTTCCAAATGAATACGCTGTGAGCCGAGGGGCATGATTCTCCCCGCAAGCACTCTAGTAT
>CAKTWW010000049.1 GCA_934630855.1 uncultured Collinsella sp. | reverse complement strand
CCGTTGATGCGTCAACAAGCAAAGAATGGGTAAACAAAGGGTCACGTAAGGTGCAAATTTCGCACGTACCCAGACGCTTTGATATAGTGTTGAGAACTATTTATGTTGGAGGATGTAACCGGCATGTCCGATTCGAGCGACAGTTCCAAGCCGCGACCTAAGGCCGCGGCCGTCCCGCAGTACACGGTGGGCGAGGAGATCATGAACTCCGTCACCCATGGTGTCGGCTGCCTGCTGGGTATCGCAGGCCTCGTGCTTTTGATCGTATTCGCCGCCCTGCGTGGCGGCGGACCGGCGCACATGGCCGCGGCGATCGTCTACGGAGTCAGCATCATCCTCGAATACCTGGCCTCCACGCTTTACCACGCGATTCAGCCCGCGGGTGCCAAGCGCGTGTTCCGCATCATCGACCACAGCTGCATCTACCTGCTCATTGCGGGCAGCTACACGCCGTTTTGCCTCATTACGCTCGCAAACGATGGCGGCCCCGTGCTGTTCTTCGCCGTATGGGCCATCGCCATCATCGGCATCGCCCTCGAGTGCTTTATGCGTGAGCGTCAGCCGCACTGGGCAAGCGGTCTGGTCTACCTGCTCATGGGCTGGCTCGTCGTCTTTAAGCTTCCCGCGCTCGTGGCGCTGCTGAACCCCGTCGCGTTGGCGCTGCTTGCCGTCGGCGGCGTGTGCTACACCGTGGGCGTGCCGTTCTACATCGCCAAAAACGTGCGTTACCTCCACAGCGTGTTTCACCTGTGGGTGCTCGCCGGTAGCATCTTCCAATTCATGGCGGTGATCCTCTTCGTAATCTAGCGACCGCGCCTGTGCCCGCGGATCCGCCCAAGTGGCCGTCGGGCGCAACCGTCTTATCCGCCAACTACGTCTCCTGCCAACGTCCCGAATCTTGGAGGTTCGAGAAACTCCCGATGGACATAACCATCTCCCTTATCACCACACTCGTTTTGACCCTCATCAACGGCTACTTCTCTATGTCCGAGATGGCCCTCACCACGGCCAAGCGCGCCGTGCTGGAGCACGAGGCCGAGGAGGGCGACAAGCGCGCCGAGCGCGCCATTAAGCTTGCCGCCGATTCCGACCAGCTGCTGGCCACCATTCAGGTCGCCATCACGCTCGTGGGCTTCGCCTCGTCTGCCGTCGCCTCGACGAGCCTGTCCGACCCGCTCGCCACGTGGCTCATGAGCTTTGGCATCGCGCCGCTCTCCGCCATCGCGCGCGGTCTGGCGCCGGTCATCATTACCGTCGCCGTCGCCTTCGTGTCCATCGTGATCGGCGAGCTCGTGCCCAAGCGTATCGGCCTCGCTAACGCCGAGGGCGTGTCCAAGCAGGTCGTGGGACCGCTTTCCGTGTTCCAGAAGATCGCCCGCCCGCTCGTGTGGCTGACCGGTGCCTGCTCCGACGGCCTGGCCCGCATTCTGCGCATCAAGAGCGCCGACGACCGTCAGAACGTCTCGGAGGAAGAGATCAAGTACATGGTCTCGGAGCAGGACGACCTGCTCGACGAGGAAAAGCGCATGATCCACGAGATCTTCGACCTGGGCGACACCGTTGCCCGCGAGGTCATGGTGCCGCGCGTGGACACCACCATGTGCGAGGACGACGAGACGGTCGCCGATGTGCTGTCCACCATGCGCCAGACCGGCTTCAGCCGCATCCCCGTCTACCACGAGGATCCTGACAACGTGGCGGGCATCGCGCATATCAAGGACCTGATCCAGCCCGCGCTCGACGGCAAGGGTGACCAGCCCATCGCCGACTTTTTGCGTGACGCCGCCTTTGTGCCCGATACCAAGGACATCCTGCCGCTGCTTTCCGAGATGCAGACCTCGCACGACCAGATCGTGGTGGTCGTGGACGAGTACGGCGGCACGGCCGGCATCATCACCATCGAGGACATCGTCGAAGAGATCGTGGGCGAGATCGAGGACGAGTTCGACCCCGACAACAAGTACCTCACGCGCCTCTCGCGCCGCGAGTGGCTCGTCGATGGGCGTTTTTCGTGCGATGATGCGATTGAGCTTGGTTGGCCGCTCGAGGAAAGCGATGATTATGAGACCATCGCCGGCTGGATTTTGGAGCTTTGCGACTCGGTGCCCGACATCGGAGAGGTGTTTGAGGTCGCGGGGTACAAGTTCAAGGTACAGTCGATGCGTGGCCAGCGCATCTCGCTCATTCGCGTGATAGCTCCGGCCGAAACCGATAAGAAGGATTCCGAGTCCTCGGCAGATAGGCCGGCGGCGTCGGGTGCGGGTTCTGCAGATCCGCACGATGGCGACGAGTAGGACAAGGACGAGTAGGGGAGAGTTATGGCAGGCCTGTTCAACATCCTTAAGGTCACCGTCAGCGAGGACAAGATCTGCGCGCATGTGCTGGTGAACCCCGGCATGCCGCTCATGACCTCGGAGGATATCGAGGCCACAGCGCGCGTGTACTATCTGGTGCCGGCGATTGCCAAGCATCTGTGCCTGGGCGACTCGGGTCGCGAGTTCCAGGACTGCATGGGCCAGACCGAGCTCTGCCACCTGCTGGAGCACGTGACGGTCGAGCTCATGAACGAGACCGGTCTTGCCGGCAGCATCTCGTGCGGTCGCACGCGCGTGAGTGAGCACGACGAGCGCGTCTTTGAGGTTGAGCTATCGTGCCCCGACGACGCGCTGGCCATCGGTGCGCTGTCTTCGGCGACCTTTATGATGGATTGGGCCTATCTGCACGCCGACCAGCCGGCCCCCGATGTGGAGGGCACGGTCGCGGGCCTGCGCAACCTGGTGCTAGGCATGCGTGCCGAGGCCGAGGGCAAAGATCCGCACGAGGCCGTTGCCGCCGCGAACGGCGAGGACGTGGCCGACGATGCGGCCGAGGATGCGGCTGAGGGCGATGCCGCTGCCGGTGCCGATGCCGGTGCCGAGCCCGTTGCCGAGGCTGCCGCCGAGCCCGAGCCCTCTGAGGCTCAGGGCGTTCCCAGCTTTGACGACGAGCCGCAGATGGTGATCGATACCGAAGGCGCGACCGCCGAGAACCACGAGGCCCCTGCTGCCGTCTTTGGCGGTGCGGCAACGGTTCCGGCTGGCTCGGCGCACGAGGGCAGCCTGCCGCTCGTCGATGGCGCGGGCGAGGACCCGGCCGCAACGGTGGCCATGCCTGCCCTGCCCCAGGAGTAGGTTCACGCGTTTATCGCATCATGTACCTGCGCTTTAACCGTACGCGGATGAGCGGGGCGGCAAAGGATGCGCTGCGGGTATAATGGACAACATTCAAACGGTGGGCATCGAGGTGCCTGCAGGAGAGGAATGATCATGGGAAAGACTTTCAGCTTTGTCTCCGGTGCACTCTTTGGTGCTGCTGCCGGCGCTATCATCGGCGTTGCCCTGGCCCCGCGCTCGGGTGCCGAGACCCGCGCCATGGCTGCCGATATCGCCAACGACGCCTGGGATAACATGCGCGACACCTATGAGCACGGTGCCGAGGAGGCCCGCGCCGCGGTCAGCGACTTCGGCCCGATGGTCGACGCCAAGACCGACGACCTGCGCGCCAAGGTCGACCTTGCCCGCGAGCGCATGGACCAGCTGCGCGAGCAGCTCAACGACGCTATCTCGGGTGGCAATGTGACGCCCGCCGCCGACGTCGTGGTCGAGAACGCCGTCGAGGCCGACACCGAGGCTGCGGAGCCTTCGACCGAGGCATAATGCGCACCGGTGATTTTGTCGGCATCAAGGTTTATCGCAAACCCGCCGAGGACAAACGTACTAAAAAGGACGGCACGCCGCGCAGCCCTAAAAAGCTCGGCAAGGTTCACTTTCCGGTCTTTTCGCCGGGCGGCACGCGCGTGGTGGGCTTTATGGTTCGCCAGTCCGATATCGCGGGCATGATCGAGCGCCCCGATCGCTTTGTGGCGCTCGACGCTGTCGGCGTCTACGAGGGCGCCGTCGCGGTCGATGATGTCAAGGGTACCTACGATGCCGCCGCGGCCAAGCGCCTCGATATCAACCTGGACGATTGCATCATCTGGGTCGGTATGGATGTGCGCACGGAATCGGGCGATGTCGTGGGCTATTGCTCGGATGTTGAGTTCAAACCGCGCTCGGGTGTCGTGCAGATGTTCTATGTGACCGCTAGCGCCGCATCGACTATGCTCGTGGGCGACACGCAAGTTCCGCCTACGATGCTGCGCGGCTATGCGGACGGCGCGATGATCGTCTCGGACGAGGTCAAGTCGCTCGGGTATTCGGGCGGTGCGGCCGCCAAGGCTGCCGAAGCGAGTGTCGTAGTGGGCGACAAGGTCAAGAAGGGCGCCAAGGTGCTCGACGACAAGGGGTCGGCTGCCGTGGACAAGGGCAGTCGCGCGCTGGGCAAGCAGCTTGGCAAGACGCGCGGCATGTTCAAGGCCTTTAAGGACGAGTATCAAAAGGCGAGCGGGGGCTCGTCGAAAGCTAGCAAATAGCGACATATCAAACGATGGGAGGCGAGCCGGAGACATGTTACTCCGGCTCGCTGTGTTTATGGGGGAGGGCACATGCGCCAAAACGGATCCAACTTAAGCGGGCACTCGAGTGCGCGTCCGACGGCGCGTCGCGACCTGGGGCAGCTGCCCAGCGGCCAGCGCCGTCGTCGTCGTAAGCCCGGCGCGGTGTACCTCAACCATAGCCGCGGGTTTAGCGACCGCAGCGCGCGCATTGGCAACGGGCGCTCGCCCCGCCGCCCGTCCCGTCTGCCCTACGCGCTCATCGCCGTGGGCTGCGCGTTCGTGCTGTTTATCGCCGCCGTCGTGGGCTACGTCAACCGCAGCGTGGACGTCGTGCTCAACGGAGAGCAGACCGCGGTGCGCGTGGGCTCCACGCTGCAAAATCTCATCGACGACCAAAGCCTGACCGAAACGTACGATGCCGGCGATTTGCTGGCGGTCGACGATAGCGTGCTCAAGCGCCATGGAGGCGAAAAGCTGTCGGTGAAGGTCGACGGTAAGCGCGTGAAGCAGGGCAAGTGGGATAGTCGTGAGCTCACGGGTGGCGAGAAGGTCACCGTTAAGGATGGCCGCAACGTCTACGAGAAGCACGAGGTGCAGGCCACGACCATCGAACCCAAGCTGAAGGTCGAGGGCACGGGCGCCATCGAGTATGTGCAGACGTGGGGCGTCCAGGGGCGCTCCGAGGTGTGGGTCGGCGAGCAGTCGGGCAAGACGCAGGACCGCGGCGAGGTCGTGCCCGCCACCGATTGCGTCGTTGCCTGTGCCAGCGTGGCTCCCAAGGGCAACGAGAAGGTCGTCGCCCTGACATTTGACGAGGGACCGAGCGGCGCCACTAAGCAGATCTTGCAGGTGCTCAAGGAAAAGGGCGTCACCGCGACGTTCTTCCTTTCGGGCGATGCCGCGGAGGCCTCGCCTGCCACGGCCAAGGCAATCGTCGATGTCGGCTGCGAGGTCGGCTCCAATAGCTATAGCGATGATTCGCTGAAGGGCGAGGACCGCGAGACGGTGCGCAAACAGATTTCGAAGGGCACCGATGCGATCAAGTCGGCGACCGGTGTCAAGACGATGTTGCTGCGTGCCCCTTACGCCGCTTTTGACGAGCAAAACTGGATTGACTCGATGGACCTGGTGTCCGCCGTGGTCTCGTGGAATATCGACTCGGGCGACTGGCTGCTCAACGGCGCCGACGAGCAGGTTTCGACCGTGCTCGATTCGGTGACGCCGGGCAATATCGTGCTGCTCACCGATAGCGACGAGTGCGCCGAGCAGACGCTCGAGGCGCTGCCGCAGATCATCGATGGTCTCGTTGCCGACGGCTACAAGATCGTGACGCTCAACGATTTGGTCAAGACAGACACGTCGCTCAGCAAAAAGCTCACCTCGCTCACTAAGGTTTCCATGCCCAAAAACGCCGTGTTCCCCCAGCTCGCCGAGGACGACGAAACCACAGAGTAGATCAACCGTGTCAGTCCAGCCCTGTGTCACGGATACGTCAGCGTTTGGTATGCCTGCAATGTGCAGCGCATAAATTCGGTGCCGCAGGGCGATGCTGATGCTATAGTTACTGCGGTTAATGAGGGTCAAGAGAAAGGTTACAGGTGAAATCCAAACCTCGACCATACAGTCGATGACCCCATGCAGGTGCTTTTGCGCATGCACGGGGTGTAAGCGTCGAGCGGCGTGCCGCCCGCGCATGCGTATACATATCCAGAAGTCCCCGGACGCCGCACTCGCGGCCGCGTCCGGAGGAATAATGATGGGGAGCACCATTGAATTATCTGAGTGAGATGCTCAAATTGCCGGTCTTGGACGTCGACGGCGAAAAGCTCGGCGTGGTCAACGATTTTGGCATTGCTACCGGCGAAGTTTTTCCGCACGTGACGTCGCTCGCGTTCCGCGGTCCCGGCAAGACGCCGTTTATGATCAGCTGGCGCAAATGGGTCGATCGTATCGACGAGACGGGCGTGTATCTCAACACGTCTGCCACCAACATCCGCTTTTCCTACCTGCAGCCGACCGAGCTCCTGCTTGCGCGCGACGTTCTTAACAAACAGATCGTCGACACGCAGGGCATGAAGGTCGTGCGCGTAAACGATATCAAGTTCTCCATGTCGGGCGAAAACCAACTGCGTCTGCTGGGTGCCGAGGTCGGTGCCCGCGGCCTGCTGCGTGCGATTAGCCCCGCGCTCGAGCATGTCGTCGAAGGCTTTATGAAGCACCTGGGCAAGCCGCTCAGCGAGGACATCATCGCCTGGTCCTACATGGACCTGCTTGACCGCTCGACCAAAAACATCCAGCTCTCGGTGTCGCACAAGACACTTGGCGAGCTGCATCCTGCCGACATCGCCGACATTATCGAGCAGCTCGACCCGCGCCTGCGCGCGCAGGTGTTCGCGCAGCTCGATACCGCCCAGGCCGCCGAGGCTATCTCGGAGTTCGATGACGACGAGCTCATGACCGAGATGCTCGAGGGCCTGTCCGACACCGACGCATCGTCGATGCTGGCCATGATGGACCCGGACGATGCTGCCGACCTGATCGACGAGCTCAGCTACGAGAAGGCCGAGAAGCTCTTGCGCCTGATGGGCGTCAAAGAGGAGAAGGCGATTCGTAACCTGCTGGGCTACGAGGACAACACCGCCGGCCGCATCATGACCTCGGAGTTTGTCGCCCTGCCTGCTACGGCGACGGTCGGCGACGCCATCGAGGCGATCCGCAAGCTCGACGAGGACTTTGAGAGCGTCTACTACGTCTACACCGAGGACCCGAGCGGCATGCTGACCGGTGTTCTTTCGCTGCGCACGCTGATCGTGGCCGACCACAACGCCACGCTGGGGCAGCTGGCCTACCGCGACCTGGTCTATGTGTCGCCCGACGAGGACCAGGAAGACGTGACGGACGAGATGACCAAGTACGACCTGGTCGCCATCCCCGTCTGCGACGAGAACCGCCACATTTTGGGCATTGTGACCTTCGACGACGCCATGGACGTTATCGCCGAGGAGCACCAGGAGGACCTGCAGATTGCCGGTATCGGCTCGGGCGACAGCGCGTCGGACGACTCGACGAATGTGCTCAGCTGGTTCGTTCATCGCCAGTACTGGGTCGTCGTATGGGGCATCGCCTCGTGCATTATGGCGACCGTGCTGGGGACGGCGCTCGGCTCCGCGCACCTGGTGGTGTTTCCCATGTGCGCCATGCCGCTCGTGCTGCTGGCGGCGTCGCGCATGGTGTCGTTCGTCAAGAACTACTTCCTCGAATATGACGGCCACGACGACGAGCCCAAACCGTACCTGGGATTCTTCTTCCAGAGCACGGGCATGGGCCTGATCCTTTCGCTCGTGACCTACCTGTGCGCGCAGCTGGTGCGCACCGCCGCGTTCCCCGATGCCTCCATGTTCGAGGAGCAGCTCTTTACCGGATGCTTTAACATCGCGGCCATCATCTGCCTGGTCAGCAATATGAGCGCCGTGATGTATCTGACGGTGTTGTTCTGGCGCGATGAGCACGACCTCAATACGTCGGGTACCGCTATGAACGTCATTGCCGTCATGATCTCGTGCGTGGTGTACTGCGTCGCCGCAGTGCTGCTTACCATGTCGGTCATGGGTTAGGTGGTCGCGTGCAAAACACGAAGCAAAAGCCGAGCACCAAGCAAAAGCTGACCATCGCGGCCATTTTTGGCGCTATGGGCCCCGGCCTGCTGGCGGCGCTTTCGGGCAATGACGCCGGCGGCATTGCCACGTATTCCAGCGCGGGCGCCAGCTATGGCTACAAGATGCTCTGGATGCTTCCCGTCATGACCGTGCTGCTTATCGTGACGCAGGAGACCGCCGCTCGCTGCGGCTGCGTGACGGGTAAGGGCTTGGCGTCGCTCATTCGCGAGCGCTTTGGCGTGCGCAAGAGCGTGCTGGCCATGGCGGCGCTGTTGATTGCTAACACGGCCGTGACCATCTCGGAGTTCGCGGGTATCGCGAGCGGCCTTGCCCTCTTTGGCGTGCCGGCGAGCATCTCGGTGCCGCTCGTAGCGCTGCTGGTGTGGATGCTCACCATGTCGGGCAGTTTCCAGCGCATCGAGAAGATTTTGCTGCTGGTGAGCTGCGTTTTCGTGACCTATATCGTCGCTGCGTTTATGGCTGGTCCCAACTGGGGCGAGGTCGCGGTTGACCTGGTCGTGCCCAACATCCAAAACGATCCCAACTACGTGTCGCTCGTGGTCGCAACGATCGGTACCACCATCGCCCCGTGGATGATTTTCCTGGCGCAGAACAACGTGGTCGATAAGAACGCGGGCGAGGACGATATTGTGCTGCAGCGTATCGATACCGTAAGCGGCTCGATTGCCGCCGACATTATCGCCGGCTTCATTATCATTACGACCGGCACGGTGCTGTTCCCGGCGGGCATCCAGATCAGCGATGCTGCCGATGCGGCCCGCGCGCTGGAGCCTATCGCGGGCCAGTGGTCCACGGTGCTGTTCGCCTCGGGTCTGGTCGCGGCGAGCTTTTTGGCCGCCTGCGTGCTGCCGGGCGTTACGTCGAGCGCCATCTGCGAGGCATTTGGCTGGGAGCGCGGCGCCGACCGCAGCTGGGACGAGGCTCCGGTCTACCGAGGCATCATTACGGCCATTATTGGTATCTCGGCCGTGCTGGTGCTCATGCCCGGTGTCGATCTGTTCCAGATTATGATGACATCGCAGGTCATCAACGGCGTGCTGCTGCCCGTAGTTCTGGTGTTCCAAGTGGTTATTGCGGCCGACCGCCACATTATGGGCGCCAACCGCAACGGCCGCGTGTGGAACGTGCTCACTTGGGCGACTATCGGCGTGATCACGGTGCTGACGGTTGTCATGTTTGTGCTGCAGGCGATGGGTTACAGCGCATAACGACGCCCCCTGCGGGTGCAAGCAGATTTGGCTGCGTGTTACTTGTCGGTACCCAGTTTGTGCGGCTTGTAGGCGAGGGCGTTAACGAGCGCGTCGGCGGCCGATTTGACGGCTGCCGGCTGCGGATCGTTGACGTGGTCCTCGGGATGCACGGGCAGGTCCTTCTTAACGGCATCATGAATCAGGTTGAGATATTCGGTCACGCCGGTGGTCGACAGGTGCGTGCCGTCGCCGTCGAACAGGTCGTTGCGGTTTGCACTGTACCCGTACCAGTCGATAACACGCACGTTCTTATAGCGCGTGGCGGCGTTGGCAATGGCCTGGTTGGTGGATCCGACCCATGGCTGCGGGCTGCGCGTATTCACAAATACCACGACGCGCTTGTCTCCGGCATCGGCCATGATCGCGTCAATCTGGTCGTCGGTCACCAAACCGTTGGTGCCCAGGGCAAAGACCACGATCTTGCCGGCAAGGTTCTGCTGGATATAGCCCTCAAATGTCGCGCGGCCCGCATCAAACTGGCGGCCCTTTTCGGCATCGATGTGACTGTGC
The DNA here is from genome assembly GCA_934630855.1 of uncultured Collinsella sp. Lineage (GTDB taxonomy): Bacteria > Actinomycetota > Coriobacteriia > Coriobacteriales > Coriobacteriaceae > Collinsella. The sequence continues at coordinate 2,434 of CAKTWW010000049.1, read as the reverse complement.
GGGAACACGCCGTCAAAGGAGTCGACGGCGCGCAGCGACACGGAGTCGCCGATCATGAGCAGGTCGTAGGAGCCATCGGGGAAGCCGTCGTTGTCCTTGTCGGTGTCGTCGGCTGCCTGCTGGTCCGTGGGTGCGGCATTCTTAGCTTCCTTGTTGAGGACTTCGGCGCCCTCGCCGCTCAACGCCGACGTCTCGGGCACAAAGATCAAGCCGCCCAGCGCAATGACAAGCACGATGCCGCAGGTAGCACACACGGGAACATGCGTGCGCGCCCAGTTAGCGGGTGTAGTGGTGCCATCGCGGAATTCGGCGATGGTGCGCCCGAAGGCGCCCTTCCTAAACGGCGTCTCGATAAAGCGATAGGAGCACTCGGCTACGGCGACCACCAGCAGTACCTGCAAAATGTACTGCCACCAGGGCGTATCGTTGATGTTGGCGACCGGGTTCATGAGCAACAGCAGCGGATAGTGCCACAGGTAGATGCTGTAGGAGCGCTTGCCGACCCATACGAGCGGCTCGGCGGATAGCGCGCGGGCAACCATTCCCTGGGGTTGCACGCAGGCCGCGATGACCATGAGCGTGAGGATGGAGCACAGCAGCGTGCCGCCGCGATATTGGAACGCGGTGTAGCCGTTGGTGAGTGCGACCATAGCGGCAAGGCCCACAAGGCCCGCAACGCCCAGCACATCGATGGATGCGGGCGAGGACCAAAAACGCACGAGGGCACTCGGCTGGGCCGGGGCGGTCTCGGCTACATCGTCGGCCGTCGTGCCCTGCTTGCTCTCGGCGTTCTTACCACGTTTGGCAGCGTCGACCAGGCGGTCGAGCCCCAGACGATGTGCAAGGCGCACAGGTGCCAGGTCGCGATCGGGGATAAATGCCATCCAGGCGCCCAACAGCAGCGAGAACACGCGGGTGTCGGTGCCGTAGTACACACGGCTGGGGTCGGCGGTAGGGTTGTAGAGCACCATCATGGCAAGGGCAGATACCGCGGCAAGAGCCAGGACCACGCGGCGCGTGTTGGGTTTGCTCACGTGCATGGACACCATGGCAAACAGTAGCGGCGGCCAGATGAGGTAGAACTGCTCCTCGATGGCGAGCGACCAAAAGTGCGTGAGCGGCGAGGGGTCGCCCAAGGCATTGAAGTATGAGACGTCCTGCGCGATCTGCCACCAGTTGTTAAAGAACAGCAGCGACGGCAGGATGTCGGGGCGCATCTTGGTGAGCATTACGTGGTTAAAGATCGTACACAGCGCGCAGGTCACCACCACGACGGTCACCACGGCGGGAACCAGGCGGCGGATGCGGCGGATCCAGAAGCTCTTGAGGTCGATGCGCCCGGTCTTGGCGACTTCGTTGAGCAGCAGGCGCGTGATCAGATAGCCCGAAAGCACAAAGAAGATCGTGACGCCGAGCAGGCCACCCTGAGCCCACGTGAGGTTAAGGTGATAGAGCACCACCGCGACAACGGCGAGTGTGCGCAGGCCGTCGAGGGCGGGAATGTAGCGGGATTTGGGACGAGCGGGCGTCTGCTCCGCAGCGGCAGCGCTGGCGTGGTCCGCTTTGTTGACGGGCGCACGATGGGGGCCCTCGGCACGTCGCGGCTCGCCGGCGCGGCGCTCGGCCTTCGGGCGTTCGTGAGGCACCTGGTTATCGGGCGCGCGGCGCGGGCCGCGCGAGCTCGATTGCGGGAGTTGTTCCATAAAACATCATCCAATGACGAGAATAATCAGCACATATCCATTGTAGCTGCCGACTCCTGTGAATGCTTGCTGCTGGCGCAACCTCAAGCGCGCGTTCACATCAAAGTGAACTAAAGTTATAGAGGTGCGAGGGCGCACGATTGACGGCCGACGGTGGGTATAAAGCCCGCAGATGAGGAGGTTTCCATGGCAGATCGCGGCATCGTTGCGGTGTTCGGCAGCATGAACATGGACCTTTCGGTGGCGTGCGAGCGCATGCCGCGCGCGGGCGAGACCGTTGGCGGCAGCGGTTTTATCACCAACGCCGGCGGTAAGGGCGCCAACCAGGCCGTAGCCGCCGCACGTATGGGCGCGCGTACGTGCATGATCGGCGCCGTCGGGCGCGATTCGTTTGGCGATACGCTGGTTGCGGGACTCCAAGATGCGGGCGTGGGCGTTGAGTTTGTGGCTCACCGCGACGACGCGGAGACCGGCACCGCGACCATCATCCGTTGTGAGGGCGATAATCGCATCGTGTTGTCGCCGGGCGCCAACCATGCGCTTACGGGCGAGGATGTGGCCTGCGCGCTGCGCTATCTGGTGGCTGACGAGCTCGATGGCGATGTCTGCGAGCTCGCCCCGGCGGCCGGCAGCGTCTTTGTCGCCCAGGGCGAATGCGACCTGATGGCAACGGCCGCGGCGCTCTCTTGCGCCCACGGGCTGGGGTTCTATACGGTCTTTAACCCGGCGCC
>CAKTWW010000048.1 GCA_934630855.1 uncultured Collinsella sp. | reverse complement strand
TGCGACCTGATGGCAACGGCCGCGGCGCTCTCTTGCGCCCACGGGCTGGGGTTCTATACGGTCTTTAACCCGGCGCCCGCTTGCAATCTGTCGGCAGAAGCATGGCCTGCGGTCGACTTGGTCTGTCCCAACGAGACCGAATGCCAGGTGCTGACGGGCATTTTGCCCACAGACGATGAGAGCTGTGTCGCCGCGCTCAACGCCCTGCTCGCTAAGGGCGCCGGGGCCGCAGTCATCACGCTGGGCGGAGCTGGCTCGGTTACGCTCGGCGATGACGGTGAGCTGTTGCGTATGCCGGCGCTTTCGAGCACGGTAGTCGATACCACGGCCGCCGGCGATACGTTTATCGGCGCACTTGCAGCCGCTCGCTTGGAGGGCCTGCCGCTCTTTGAGTGCATGGCGGCGGGAGCTCGCGCCTCGGCGGTGACGGTGTCGCGCCTGGGTGCTCAGCAATCGATTCCCACGCGTGCCGAAGTTGAACATTGGTTTGGTTAAACGATAAAGACGGAGAAGCGGAGTAGAACAATGGCAACCAAGAAGCTGATCCTTGATCTGGATATGGGTGTGGACGACGCGATGGCGCTCGCCTATGCCATCGCGAATCCCGAGGTGGAACTCGTCGGCATTACCACGTGCTTTGGCAACGTGCGCGTCGAGCAGTCGGCGCATAACTGCCTGGCGGTGCTTGACCTGTTGGGCCGCCCCGAGGTGCCGGTGTACCTGGGCGCCGATCGTCCCATTAAGGCGACCGAGCCCTATACGCCGCCGGCGTCCACCACGCTCATCCATGGCAAAAACGGCATTGGCGGGGCGAGCGTGCCCGCATCTCCCTACGAGCCGGTGGGGGCGACGTCGGTCGATGGCAACGCGGCGGTCGATTATCTGATCGATGCCGCGCGCACCTATGGTCCCGACCTGGTCTATGTGGCGACCGGTCCGCTTTCCAACTTGGCGCTCGCCCTTGAGCGCGACGCGGCGGCTATGATGTCCATCGGCCGCGTGGTGGTGATGGGCGGCGCCCTTACGGTGCCCGGCAACGTGAGCGCGGGCGCCGAGGCCAACATTGCGAGCGACCCCGAGGCCGCCGATGCCGTACTGCGCTCGGGCCGCAAACTCACCATGGTCGGTCTGGACGTGACGCATCGCGTGGTGCTCACGCGTCGTGATATCGCTGGCTGGACGGGATCTGGCACCATGGCGGGTTGCGCGTTTGCGAGCATGGTCGAGCACTACATTGGCTCGTACGAGATGAACGCTCCCTACCTGGGCGGCTGCGCGCTGCACGATCCGCTGGCTGTTGCCGTGGCGATCGACCCCACGCTTGTGGGCGCGCTCGGCTGCAACCTGCGCGTGGATTTGCTGGGTGAGTACCGCGGCCGCACCATCTGCGACGAACGCCGTGTGGCCGACCCCGACAAGAGCGCCCTTGTGGCGCTCACCGTGGACGCCCCGCGCTTCCTGTCCGAATTCAAGGCACGCATGGACCGCGTTCTGGGGTAAGTAGTCTTTTTGGACGGAGCTTTTTTGACTGGTATGATTGGTGCGACCATTCGAATCAGCTAAAAGAGCCCCGTCCCAAATTGATTAACGAGAGGATCTGCCATGGAGCGCATCGCGAGCTTTTCTGTCGATCATCTGCTGCTTGAGCCCGGCGTGTACGTGAGCCGCATCGACCGCGATCCGGCGACCGGTGCCGCCGTCACCACCTTTGACCTTCGCCTGACCACACCCAATAAGGAGCCGGTCATGAACACGGCGGAGTGCCATACCATCGAGCACCTGGGGGCAACGTTTCTGCGCAACCATTCCGAGTGGTCGAGCCGCATCGTCTACTTTGGCCCCATGGGCTGCCGTACGGGCTTTTATCTGGTCGTGTTTGGCGAGGTGACGAGCGAGGAGATTTTGCCGCTCGTGCGTGAGCTGTTTGAGTTCGTTGCCGGCTTTGAGGGCGATGTCCCCGGTGCCGCTCCCGAGGAGTGCGGTAACTACCTGGACCAGAACCTCCCCATGGCCAACTGGCTCGCGTGGCGTTATCTCGATTGCGATCTGGCCGATATCGACGAGAAACACCTGCACTATCAGCAGGCGTAAGGGCTTCACCGCTCAAAACGCGCGCATCGGGCGCCCTCGCTTATGCGGGGGCGCCTTTTTGTTGAGAGGGCGAAGTGGATGTATAAAACCGCTCGGGATTGTTCTAGAATGTTCGTACGGTCACATAAACGAACAGGAGTGAACATGCATATCTACTCTGTCAACGATCCCGAGTTTAAGCCCTACGGCCGCGTGTGGGACGATGTGCCCTCCAGCCTGACCGCCCCGCTTACCGAGGCGCTCTCCGCCACGCCCATCCCCGAGGGCAGCAAGTACGTGGCCTCCGCGCCCGAGCTCGAGCAGGTCGAAGGCGCCGACACGCTCGGTCTGCTCATGTACGGCGGCCGTCCCTTCCAGCTGGGCTGGTGCAACGGCCACAACACGAAGCTTAACTGCCTGGAGTATCACCGCGCGAGCGAGTTCAACCTGGGCGCCCGCGACTTTATCCTGCTGCTGGCCAAGCGCGAGCAGATCGTCGACGGCAAGCTCGATACCGCGCAGATCAAGGCCTTCCGCGCGCCGGCCGGCACGCTCGTCGAGGTCTATGCCACGACGCTGCACTACACGCCGTGCATGGTCGACGACGGCGGCTTCCAGGTGATGGTTGCGCTGCCCGCCGGTACCAACGGCCCGCGTCCCGAGGCTGCGGCTGACATGCCTGCCGCCGGTGACAGCTACTGCTACTGGAAGGCCGACAAGTGGGTCCTCTGCCACGCCGATAGCCCCAAGGCAGCCGAGGGCGGCTACGTGGGCCTCGTCGGCAAGAACCTCGACATCACCTGCGACTAGAATCTTCTGTCTCAATCTGTAACATCTAGCAGGCAAAATCGTCTCTACCTGTTACAGATTGAGACAAACTGTAGGGGGTTGCCCGAAAATCTCGATCCGTAACACCAGGCTCGGTTTTGACGGTCTACCTGTTACAGATCGAGACAAACCGGTCCGAACCACCACAAAGGTGAGGTCCTGGAAAACCCTAGACTCAAATCTTGCAGACCTGTCCTAAGGACACTGAGGTGCTCAATCTCATAGTCTCCTAACTAAAGCGCCCGGCGAGCAGCTCGTGCTCGCCGGGCGCTTTGCCGTCCGCGGATTTTGGGACATGCGGCCCGTTTTTTGAGCCTGCCTGTCGGTACACTAAAAGCACTATGGGTACCCGTGAGCGACATATCGGCCATGCGGCCGCCCGATCCGCGCCGTTGGCGGATCCCAGGGGCGGCAGGCTCTTCGCCATGCCGCGATTTCTCGTTGACATAACGCACCTGGTGTACCGTCGCCGCGCCTTCGTCATCGCCGGCGTCATAACCGCGCTGTTCCTCATGCTTTTGGCAGTCTTGCCGGCGCTGTTCGCCTCCGATCCCAAGCTTTCCGACGCCGTGCCGGCCTATAGCGAGGTGTCCAAGGAGGTCGTGGACGGGCTGATCCATTCGAGCTCGATTCCGTTGCTTGTCTCCGCGATTGCATTTTCGATCTGGGGCGTGCTGGTTTACCTGCGCTGTTTGGACTATGTGTTGCGTCGACGCCTGGTTGCCATCGCCACCATCTGCGCCTTGTGGATGATCGAGGTCATCCTCAAGTACAAGTCGTTTACGCCGTTCTATGCCACCATGCTGTGGTACCTGTACTACGTACCTATGACGCTTATCCCGCTGCTCTATCAGCTCTGCGGTCTGCGCCTTGCGGGGCTGGAGCAGCATCGCGCTGGCCGCCGCTATCGCAGCGTCCTGTGGATCGTGGCCATCCTGCTTATCGGATTTGTGCTCACCAACGATTTCCACCGGCAGGTCTTCCACTTCGACCGTGCGAGCGACACCTGGAGCAACGATTACACGTACGGCTGGGGTTATTTCGCCGTCTTAGTGTGGACGGCCTTTAACTTCGTGGCCTTTTTTATCCTGGTTGGTCGGTCCTCGTCCTTTCGCATCCAGCGTTTCTCGGGCACGGCAGCGCTCGTGCTGCTGGGCGGCGCGTTCTTTGCCATCTCGTATGCGCTGCGCGTGCCCTGGGCATGGAGGCTCAACTTTTCGCTCGTCTATTGCGTTCTGTGTGTGGTGGCGATGGAAATCTGTCTCGATTGCGGTGTCATTCCGTCATATCACGACATCGCCGGCATTTTCGACACCTTGCCGCTCGACCTTAAAGTGCTAACGCGTGACCTTCAGGAGGTCTATGCCACGCCGGTGTCAAAGCCGGTGCCGGAAGGCGTGCGCGAGGAGTTGCGGGCCCAGGAACACGGGCGCCCCCACGCCTTTGCCGTGGTGTCCGATCCCGATGTGATGTATCGCGCCTTTCCGCTGCTGGGCGGATCGGCCCTGCTTGCCCAAGACGTGTCGGAGCTCAACGAGCTCAATCGCGAGCTGGCGCAGCGGCGCATGGAGTTGCAGCGTCAAAACGAGCTGCTCACGGCCGACTACGACCTTAAGACGCACCTTGCAGATCAAGAGGCCGAGGCCTTGCTGGTCCAAGACGTGGACCAGGCGCTTGCCCGCGCGCTTGACGAGATGTACGGACTGCTGAGCTCGCTACCACCGCTCACGGACGACACATCGTCGCACGAGCGCTATCGCATGCTGCAATGCGCAAAGATGCTCGTTGCCTATTGCAAGCGCAAGGGTTCGCTCACATTGGCGCAGCACGGGGAGAGCGGCTTCGACCGTGACCGCATCCAACTGATCGCCAACGAGTTGGCAAGCGACCTGCGCACAATCGATGTCGACTGCGCTTCGATCATCGCCATACGGCGCCCCATGCACGCCAGTGCGGTCAGCGCGCTGTATGACTGCGTGTACGATTTTGCGTTTTTTGCCTACACGACCGACCATCCGGCGCTTATGTATCACTTGAGCGACCACGACTCGTGCAGCGTGGAACTGCGCGCCACGCTTTTTTCCAACGACGAGAAGGACCTGTCGCAGACGCCTGCCGCGTTTGAGCTCGAGAGCGCGCTGCAGGGGCGCAACGTAGCATACCGCCTTGAGGGCGAGGCGGGTCAGCTGCGCATGATCGTGTTGATGCCGCGGGCGGGTGAGTGACGATGCAGATTCCGCTTATCCTTCCCCAGATCGTCGCGCTCGATGTCGTCTTTACCCTGGCTGCGTGCCTGCAGACGATCCACGTCCCGCTTATCGCCTCACGCCGTTCATCCTTCAACCGCAAGGTGATTTGTGCCTATGAGGCAAGCCTTATGCTGCACTTGATTATCTCGGCTGTTATCTTATTCGCGTCGAGCGGCTCGTATCTGGTGGCGCCGCTCTACGTTGTTGCCGAAGCGGCGGGCGCACTGTTGTGGCTCAACGCCGCGATTGCCGCCTATGGCGTGGTCCTTATGGTGCATTACCGCCGTCCCGTCATGCTGGCGGAGCTGTCGCTTGTCGCCGCCGTCACGCCGCCGGCGGTTTACGTTATGGGCACGACATGGACTGCGGCTCTTGTCGCGGATGGCGCGTTCTTCCTATTCCGTTCCATCGCGGCGCTTTTGATGGATGTCCGTAACCGTCAAGAGGATATCACGGCGTTTTCGACGATCGAGACCATCAACGTGATCCCTGTGGGCATCCTGTACTTGGATCCAAAGGGTCGCCCGTTGCTCATGAACCGCTGCATGCGCAAGAACCTCGTGGAGCTTCATATGCCAACCGACCTGCACGGCATGAGCGGCACATGGAATGATCTCCGCCGGCTCAGCATGCAGGCGCCCGAGAGCAGCAAGGATCGCGCCCGAATCGAACTGGATCGCTTTGGCGAGGCGCGTGCGGTGGTCGAGATCGCTCCCTCCGAGATTCGCCTGTTTGCATGCGATGGGGTTATGGTTTCGGGCCGCCCCTTCGAGCGCATCATCGGCTTGGACGTGACGGAGTATGCCCATGCCTATGATCGCCTGGCGCATGCCAATCATCTGCTCGAGCTTGCGGGCCAAGAGCTTCAGGCTCAGATCGAGGAGGTCAAGAAGGTTGCCGACAATGCGGCCTGCCTGCGCATGCGTGCCCGCGTGCACGATGTGATCGGCCAGCGCCTGTCCATTCTCCATCGCTATTTGGAGGAAGGCCGTCTGGACGACGAGTCGCTCGAGCAGATCGACCCGCTGCTGCGCTCGATTGCCGCCGACCTACGCAGCGGAGGCGACAGCGAACCTGCGGAGCGGCTCGACGATATCGTCCATGCTTTTGGTCTGGTGAGCGTGCAGATCGATGTAGAGGGGTCGCTTCCCGAGGACGCGCGCGTTGCCGCGGCGTTTTTGCAGATTATCCGCGAGGCCTCGACCAACGCCACCAAGCATGCGCAGGCCCATCAGGTCCAGGTACGCCTGTCGCAGGAGGAGCATGATGGCGGCGATGCCGTCGCACTCATGACCATCTCCAATGACGGCGCGCCTGCCCCCGTATCGTATCGCGAGGGAACGGGTATCCCCGGTATGAGGCATGTTGCACAAGATCTGGGCGGCAGCCTCGAGGTCCATGCCGCTCCGCCCTTTACGCTTGCGGTATCCATCCCGCTAAACTCCAACGCCGCGGTCCAAAGGAGAAACTCATGATCCGCATCCTCATTGTCGAAGACCAGGCCATCTTGCGCGAGAGCCTTGCGCGCTCCGTTGGCGACCAACCCGATATGACTGTTGTCGCCGCGATCGCCGATGCTTCCGAGGCCCTCGACGTTGTGCTCAAGGAGCGTCCCGACATGATACTGATGGACGTGTGTACCGAGCACGATTCCAACGGCATCGTGGCGGCGGCGCGCATCAAAGAGCAGCTGCCCGAGTGCCGCATCATTATCATGACGGGCATGCCCGAGATCACCTTTGTCGACCAGGCGCGCGAGGCCGGCGTCGACAGCTTTGTGTACAAGAATGTCGGTATCGACGAGCTGTTTGCCGTGATGCGCTCCACGTTGGCGGGCTACTGCACGTTTCCCAAACCGCCCGAGAGCATCTTCTCGGGTACGGCGGCCCTCGACGATGTCGAACTTTCAATCCTACGTCTTGCCTGTGAGGGTAAGAGCCGTCGCGAGATTGCGGCCGAGCTGTTTATGAGCGAGGGCACCATCAAGCGGCGCATCTCGGAAATCCTCAATAAGACCGGCTACGACAACATCATGCGCTTGGCGGTGCATGCGGTGACCGAAGGCAGCATTGTCCCCAATATGGAGCGTCCGTAATCGGTGCGCCTGATCGCACTCTGGCACCGAAACGATAGGCCGCCCGCCGTTTTGCATCTGCAACGGCGGGCGGCCTGCTTGTGGACGGCGCTGCCGGCGCAAAGCGACGGGGCCGCAGGATCAACTCCTGCGGCCCCGTCTGGTGTGCGCGGATGTGTCCGCCAATCCGCGGCTGTCGATGTCTGTCGTTACGCGATGGTTGCGCTGTAGGAGGCGACGTCCTCGTAGGAATCGGTCAGATAGGCGTCGATACCGATGGTCGTGTTGACCAGGTCGTCGAGGCTATCGAGCTCGCCGCTCGAGAACGTGAACTCCTCGGTGGCGTTGGTGCCGGGCATCAGATGAGCCGAGAACCAGGGTTCCTTCATGGTGCCGTTGACGTTGGTCTTACCGCTGGGAGCGTAGAAGGTCAGGTCCTTGTCGCTCTTGTTGGTGATGTTGACGACAAAGCCGATGTCGCCCCAGTCGTCCTTGAACTTCTCGGTGACGGTGATGGTGCACAGGTCGTCATCGGCGACGGTGACGGCGGGGGAGATTTCAACGCTCTGGACGTCGTCGTCTTCGACAGCCTCTTCGACCTCGTCTTCCTTCTCGGCGGCCTCGCGATCCTTCTTCACCGTGCCGGACAGATCCTTGTCGGACTTGGTAAAGACAAGATTGCCGTCATCCTCTTCGAGGATGAGCTTGCCGTCCTTGAGCTTCATGTCGTGCGACTCATCTTCGGCGGTGATAGTTACGGTAGTGGCGTCCTTTGCCTCCCATTTAAGGTCGACAACCTCAAGGAACAGGTCGAGGGCGCCTGTGCCGTCCTCATCGAGAATCAGGACGCAGTGGACACCCCAATCCTCGAGCATCTTCATGTACTCATCGGTCAGCTCTTCGCCATCCACGGTTCCACCCGAGAGTTCCCAGCTGCCGACGAAGTCGGCCTTGGGGTCTTTGGCGCCGCCGCTGCAGCCCGTCAGGGCAAAGGCGAGCGCCAGGACGCATGTCAGGAATGTGAGCACGGACTTTTTGAACGTTGTCTTCATGGTGTCCTCCTTCTTGTGTGAAAACCCATAGAAGCAAATGCGGGGGTGGCGGATCCCCCGCCAATTACCAGATAGAGGGGCTAGGGCCTGGGCGTTCCGCAGTTGCTGCAGAACTTGCCGCCGTTTTCGCTACCGCAGTTGGGGCAGAACCACTTGGCCGGTGCCGGGGCGGGTGCGGGGCTGCCGCACTCCGGGCAGAACTTGCCGGTGTTGGTGGCGCCGCAGCTGCAGGTCCACGTGCCGGCCGCGGGCGCGGCGGCGGGTGCCGGTGCGGGTGCCGGGGCGGGCGCCGGTTGCGGGGCGGCCTGCTGCTGTGCCTGACCGGCGGCGAACAGCTGGCTGGCGTTCATGCCGCCCATGCCGCCTGCCATGCCCATGCCCATAAAGCCGGCCATCGCGCCGTTGGGGTTGGCCGCCGCCGCGCGCATCGCGTCGCTCTGGGCGCTGGCGATGTTGGCGGCTGCCATGGTGGGATCGCGCATGACCGCGGCCTTCTGCAGGTCTTTGATCATCTGCTCGTCTTCTTGCGAGGCGGCGATGGAGTTGACGCCAAAGCTCACGATCTCGACGCCGCGCAGGTCGCGCCAGTCGGCGGAGAGGACCTCGTTGAGCGCACGGGCGAGCTCGGTGGTGTGGCCGGGAATAGCGCTGTAGCGGATGCCCATCTCCGAGATCTTGGCAAAGGCGGGCTGCAGGGCGGTGAGCAGCTCGGACTTGAGCTGGCTATCGATCTTGTCGCGCGTGTAGCTGTCGGTCACATTGCCGCACACATTGGTGTAGAACAGCAGCGGGTTGGTGATGCGGTACGAATACTCACCGTTGCAGCGCACGGAGATGTCGACGTCCAGGCCGATGTTGTTGTCGACCACGCGGAAGGGCACGGGCGAGGCGGTGCCGTACTTGTTGCCGATGATCTCCTTGGTGTTGATAAAGTAGACGCGCTGGTCCTTGCCCGCGTCGCCGCCGAAGGTAAAGCGGCTGCCGATATTGGCGAAGGTCTCCTTGATGGAGTCGCCCAGGTTGCCGCTAAAGACGCTCGGCTCGCTGCCAGTGTCAAAGACGAACTCGCCGGGCTCCAGCGCGACCTCGATGATCTTGCCGTTTTGCACCACGAGCATGCCCTGGCCGTCGTTGACGGCGATGACGGAGCCGTTGGAGATGACGTTGTCCTCGCCGCGCGTGTTGGAGCTGCGGCCACCGGTGCGTTTGACGCCCTTGCAGGCCAAGACGTCAGCAGGCATCGATTCGCAATAGATAAATTCCTTCCACTGGTCGGCCATGACGCCGCCGGCGGCTCCCAATCCAGCTTTCAAGAGTCCCATGGTGATCTTCCTTTCTCGTCAAAGACCGGGTGGTGTTGGTCGGGATGGTTAGTCGTCCTTGTCGTCCTTCATGACGACGGTGGTCTCGGTGTGGCTGAAGGTGTCATGCTTCTCGACTAGGTCGAGCTCGCCGCAGTACTCGTCGGCGTGGGTCGCTTCGTTGGCCGTCTTGAGCTGGCTTACCAGCAGCACGTCTCCGATGATTACGATGATCAGCGGCGCGATGATGTTGATGAGGATGCCCTCGATATCAAAGGTGAGGTAATCCGGATCGAAGGCGTATTCGCCCATAAAGAGAATCTGGGAGAGAACAAATCCGATCACAAAGAACAGTACCGAGGCGATGATGAGCTTGGGCTTGGAGCAGGGGAGCTCGCCGACCATGCGACCGGTCTGGCCGTTCATGGCAAACAGATAGCTCTTGCCGTTCCACGAGGTGGAGAGCATCCAGACGGGGAACAGTGCGTAGTCGCTGTCTTCCCAGGTGTAGTCGAGCTGCTTGCTTTCGACCGTGGCGTCGTCGTACTCGTCGATGACGGTCTCGCGCAGGGCCGAGATCGTGCTCTCCTCCATGCGGCGCTCGGCGCGCGCCTTGCAGGTCTCGCAGTCCTCATCGTAGCGGTTGGCGATGTAGCCGGGCATGTAGGCTACCGAGAACGGGCGCAACGCATCGTAGTCAAACGGCTCGATAGCGTCCATGTGGCCGTCGGGCATCTTGGACGATCCGTCGACGGGCACGCGCTCAAACGAGATGTTGCCCTTGCGGTAGGCGTCGTAGTGGTCGGTGGTCGTGACGGTGCGGTCGGATTCCTCGGTCACGGTCTCGTTGGTCGCGTCAAAGTACACTTCGCCGTCCACATGGGCGCCGTAGAGCCAAAACGGCACGTAGACGCCTTGGACCTCGTCGATATGGTTGCCGGTGACAAAGCTCTTGGGCAGCAAGATCTTGCCCTTGTAGTGCTCCTTCAGCGCCTTCATGACATCGTCGCGCCCGAGCTTAAACGGAATTACCAGGTCAGGTGAGAAGTCGCCCGAGAGCTGACCGGGTGCCACGGCGGGGTTGCCGCAGTACGGGCAGGTGGAGACGGCGACGGTGCCGTCCGAGATCAGCTCGGCGCCGCACGACGAGCAGATATAGCCGGCGTTTTGGGCGAGCTCCTGTACCGCAGCGTCGGCCGCGGGCTTGGGTGCTGCGGCTGCCGCATCGGCTTTGGCGTCCGCCTTGTCCTGGCGCTCGCGATAGAGGGCCTCGACTTCTTCGACTTCAAAGCGCGAGTCGCAGTAGTCGCAGACGAGCTTTTGCTCGGCGCTGGCAAAATGCAGCGGGCCGCCACACGCGGGGCACTGATAGTTAACGCTCTCGAAGGCCATGATCGGTCCTTTCCGTGCCGGGGGCTATGCGCCGATGGCGCCGCCGCAGTATTCGCAGCGCCCACTGGCATCGGGGATGGTGGTGGCTCCGCAGAAGGGGCAGGTCACCGCGGTCTTGGGGGCCTTGGCGGCCACGACGCTGTCGCGCGTCTCCTGGCGCAGCTGCACCAGCGCGTCACGGACCTCGGTTGCCTGGCGCTTGGCCTCGCGGTACTCGATGGACCCGCGCTGCTCGATGGTGGAGTCGTTCACGCGCAGGTCGATCTCGGTAAAGTACGGCGTGTTGACGTGGATGGTCAGGTTAAAGTCGTAATCCAGGTCATAGCGCGGCGGGTCGTAGCTCTTGCGCTCGCCGTCCTTGGTCTCGCGATAGATCTCGGTGCGATGCTCATCGATATCCATATCGCAGCCGAGCACCTGCGAGAACTCGATAATGTCGGGATTGGCGTCGCGCCAGCGGCTCTGCGAGGTAATGATCAGCAGACCCGCGTCCTCGTCGAGCATGATATTGGTGCGCCCGGCAGAGAGCGTGCGCGTGGGGTTGAACGAGGCCAGGCGCTCGGCATTGGCCTCGCGATAGGCGAGCTGCTCGCGGATATCGTCCGCGGTGCTGGAGCGATAGCCGCCAAAGAAGGGGGAGAGCTTGCCGACGCACTCTTTGCATAGGTAGCCTTCGTTAATCTTGGTCTTTCCCAAAAGTCCCAGCTCGGTACCGCAAATCGCGCATTCTTTCTTCTCGAACATCTTGTCAAAGAAGCCCATGGCTGCCTCCCATCAACAGGTAGCGTGTGTCACTTTTGATGATGGGGGAGTGCACGATCTTTCACGATACCCAGACGGCTCAAGAGGTCTCCACAACTGGGACACATGGCCCATTTTTCATCCCCAACTAAGTTGCGAGCGATGAGGTGGATGGACGGTACTTCAGCATTGCGTGTGAATTAGGACTCGTTCTCTACTAAAATGGTTTTCCGGACATCTAAGCGGGTGGGGGTTACCATGAGGGACCTGGGAGACACAACCGCATATTTGCGCCGGGGCATACGGGAGATTCTGTGCCTGGCGCTCTTCTTTTTCACGTTTTTGGCCAGCGAGTACCTCTTTGACGTACGCGTGGCCGAGTTTGTGCCAGCGAACGAGGTCGTTATCTACGAGAGCATCGTCGTCGGCGCGAGCGTGATTGGCTTTTTCGTGCGCCCATTTCTGTATTATCGCCGTCCCCAGTCGATCGATGCGACAAGCGATATTACAGGCGTGCTGTTGGTATCGGCATTGTTGCTGATGATTATGGCAGCGCAGTTTCAGGTCGTGATTGCCGGCGGTTTGGTGGCGTGCTGCGCTTTGGGCTACTGCGGATCGACCGCCCATGCCAATCTGGCGCGGCGTTTTGCGCAGACGCCCTGTTTGGCGCGCGCCGTGGCGGTTTCTTATGCTGCGGGCATTTTGGTGCAGGTGCTCAACCATATGGTGATGCCTGCGGGCATTCCCCAGCAGTTTGTCCTCATCGCCTGTGCGATTGCACTGGTTGGTCTGCTTCACGGTACCCGCCGAGCTAAATTGCGCGATGAGTCTGCGCCCGAGTTCGAGGCCGAGATTGCCGAGCTGTCGGTCGATGCGTTTGAACGTGGCGCCAGGTGGCGCGATGACCCCGAGGCAAAGGCAGCCTTCCAGGGTGCCGTGGTGCGTCTGACGGTGGCGACCGCCTGCCTCACCGGCGTGTTCGCGGCTCTCAATGCCGGCCTTACGACTTCGCATGCCGCCGGCGCTATCGACCTGGGCGACTGGCCGCGCTTGCTGCTGGTTGTGAGCGCCCTTGCCGCCGGCGTCCTGTATGACCTGCACGGGCGTTCGTATATGAATATCATCATGACGTGCGCCGCCATGCTGTCCACGCTCTCGTTCTTTGTGCTTATCACCGATGGCAACGGTGGCAACACGCTTGCCGCCACGATTATCTTTTACCTTGGCACGGGCTTTTTCGTGGTGTTCTTCACCGCGAAGTTCGCCGCGATTTCGATGTATGCTCGCTGGGCGTATCTGTGGCCGTGCATGGGCCGCGTTATCAACAACGTTTGCTCGATGCTCGTGACGGCTCCGGCGGTGGCGATCATCTCGAGCCAAAACGTGCTGACGGCGGTGGGTGTCGTGCTCGTACTGTTCGTCGGCATCGCGATTTCGCTGTTGGGACAGTTTGGGCAAGACGGCGAGCGCGAGGCGACGCATGGCGGGCTGGCGTTTGCCACCGACGATCTTGGCGTGAGCCGTGCGCCCGGTCAGGCCGACACGGTGCCCCTGGAGGCGCCGGAGCTTTCGTTTGACGATCGGCTCGACGGCTTCGTTGCCGCCTTTGGTCTCACCAAGCGCGAGCGCGATGTTCTGGAGGCGTTGGTCGTTTCGGATGACAGCGTGCAGGACGTGGCGGCGGCGCTCTTCCTTTCGCGCTCCACGCTCTATCGTCACATCGCTTCGATCAACAAAAAGACCGGTGCCTCCTCGCGCGTAGCCCTCATCAACTTCTTCTGGTCCTGGACACCCCAAGACTAGCTAACCACCACAGACGATATGAGCAGGACATAAAAACATTGAGAGCCCCTGCCACATGAAAAACCGCGGATTAGGCCGA
>CAKTWW010000047.1 GCA_934630855.1 uncultured Collinsella sp. | reverse complement strand
TGCGCTCTAGGTGATTGGAAGGCCTCCGGTTTCGACCGGGGGCCTTTTTCTATCTCGAGCCCGATCGCATTCGCATCGCGCGCCTCCGCTTTCCTCTCTAGCACTCCCCTTCCGAAAGGATTTTCACCATGTCTCAAAACACCACCGCCGCCCAGCCCCGCACCGTCCAGACCACCGACCACGGCAAGCTCGATCTCAAGGCACTCACTCTCTACGCTATCCTCCTCGCCGCCGGCTTCGTCCTCAACATGACCGTCTCCAAGTTCTTCAGCGGTCTCACCGGAGGCTTCCTCTCACCCGAGTTCATCATCGCAGCCTTCTGCCTCGAGATTCTCATCATCAAGCCCAACATCGGCCAATCCGCGATCATCGGCCTCCTCGCCGGTGTGGTGATCCAGATCACCGCCTCTGTCAAGGGCCCCGACCTGATCGCTGAGCCTGTCGCCGCCATGGTCATGGCCCTGCTCGTCTCCGCGCTCGCCAACTCCAAGGCCAAGGGTCTGCTCCCGCTCGTCGGCACCTTCGTTGTCACCTTTATCTCCGGCATGATCTACGCCGCGATCTTCTCCTTCGGCGTCATGAACAACCCGGCCTTCATGGGCGTCATGGCTCCCGTCGTCGCCGCCACCGGCGTTGCCAATGCCATCATCGTGACCGCCCTCTACATCCCCATCAAGAAGACCCTCAAGCTCAACGACTAAGTAGCCGACGAGCCTCACGCAGGCACACATGTTGAGCGCCGGTCGTTTTGCGGCCGGTGCTCTTTTACGATAGAAAGGCCCCCATGAGCTCCAGCAATACCATCATCAAGCTCGATGACGTCTCGTTTGCCTATGGTCACGAGGCGCAGAATGCCCTCGATCACGTCTCACTCACCATCGAGAAGGGTGAGTTTGTGGGCGTCATCGGCCCCTCAGGCGCCGGCAAATCGACACTCGCCGCCGTTCTGAGCGGAGCCATCCCCCACCACTACACCGGCAAGCTCTTTGGAGCCACGCTCGTCGATGGCCGTGACACCTGCGAGATCACCCTCACGGATATCTCGCGCATAGTGGGAAGCGTGCTGCAGGACATTGACGCCCAGATGGTTGCACCCATCGTTGAAGACGAGATGCTCTTTGGCCTCGAGAACTTCGGCATGCCGCACGACCAGATCGAGGATCGCATCAGCCAGACGCTGGCGACCGTCGGCATTAGCGACCTGCGCCACCGCGAGATTGCAACACTTTCGGGCGGACAAAAGCAGAAGGTCGCAATCGCCGCGATCATCGCCATGGCGCCCGACGTGCTCGTGCTCGACGAGCCCACGGCAGCGCTCGACCCGGCAAGCTCCACGCTCGTGTTTGACACCCTGTGCCAAATCAACCGCGAGCACGGCATCACCGTGGTTGTCATCGAGCAGAAGGTCGCGCTGCTGTCGAAGTATTGCAGCCGCGTGCTCGTCATGGCAGACGGCGAGCTCGCGTTTGACGGCGAGCCCCACCAAGTCTTTGCGCACGCAAGCGAGCTGCGCCAGATGGGTGTCGACAGCCCCCGCGTCGCGCGCATCGCGAACAGCCTGGCAGAAGCCGGCCTGTTGCCGAGCGGCCAGGCACCCTGCCTCAATGTTTCCGAGGCGCACCAGCTCATCTCATCCCTGCTTGCGGATGCAACGAGCAAGGACGCACCCGCCGATACGCCCGAGACCTCTCCCCATATCCCGATGGTCCCCCGCGGCGCCAATCAGGAGCCAGTGGTCGAGCTCACCGATGTGACCTTTGCCTACCCCCATGGTGGCGCCTCGGTCAACAACCTCAACATGTGTGTCTATCCCGGTGAGCTCGTGGGCGTCATCGGCCAGAACGGCGCCGGCAAGACCACGCTCACCAAACTGCTGAACGGCCTTCTGCATCCGGCGTCGGGAACCGTCCATATGGCGGGGATGAACACTGCCGACGTTCCCACCAGCGCGATTGCTGCAAAATGCGCGACGCTGTTCCAGAACCCCGACCGCCAGCTCTGCCGCGATACCGTACTCGACGAGATTGCCTTTAGCCTTGAGCTGCACGGTGTCACCGCCGACGAGGCCCGCCAGCGCGCACGGGTGGTGGCGGAGCGCTTTGAGCTCCCTTTGGACGAATCGCCGTTCTCGCTTTCGCGCGGACAGCGACAGATGGTCGCCCTGGCGTCCGTGGTTGTGCTCGACCCACAGGTGGTTCTGCTCGATGAGCCCACGAGCGGCCTCGATTACCGTGAGTGCATGACCGTGATGGAGACGGTGAGCGAGATGGCCGAGCGCGGCTGCGCCGTGATCATGGTATGCCACGACATGGAAGTCGTCTCGGACTTTGCTCAGCGCCTGGTAGTCATGGCTGACGGGCGCATCCTCGAGCGAGGCGACGCGGACCGGATCTTTGCCGACGATGCCCTCATGCGCGCCGCATACGTGGAGCCGCCGCAGGTTGTGGCTCTATCCAAGAAACTTGCACGCGACGTTTCGCCCCGATTTGCCGGAATCAGTCAGGTCTCCGATCTGGTCGACCTGGTAAAGGAGATGCTCAACCATGACTAACGTGATCGACTACGTGCCCGGAGACTCGCTACTTCATCGGCTGAACCCCGTGGTCAAGCTCGCCCTGGCCGCGGCCATTATCTTGGCCACCTTCCTCGGCGACACCTATGTGCTCCTAATCGCCCTGCTTTTGCTGACTTTTATCTTGGGCATCTACGCCAAATCGACCGCAGGCCTCGTCTCACTCGTCAAGCTTATGGTGCCCCTTTCGCTGATCATGCTGGTTCTGCAGACCGTCTTTATCCGCACCGGAGCCCCCATCTTTGCCTGGATTACCGCAGATGGCCTCATCACCGGCACCAAAGCAGCGCTTCGCCTGCTCGGCGTGGCACTGCCGCTTATCCTCATGCTCACTATCACGCAGCTCGGCGACCTCGCTAACGCCTGCGTGGAGGTGTTACACGTGCCGTACCGCTATGCGTTCACGTTTACCACGGCGCTGCGCTTTGTGCCGGTCTTTAGCCAGGAGATGAACGCCATCATGGAGGCGCAGACCGCGCGCGGCGTCGAGTACGACACCAAGAATCCCGTCAAGAAGCTCAAGCTCATGCTGCCGCTGTGCGTGCCGTTGCTTATCTCGAGCGTGGGCAAGACCGATGCCACCGCACTTGCCGCCGAGCAACGCGGCTTCTACCTGCGAACGCGCGCAAGCTCGTACAAGCGCTACCCCATCAAGGGCATGGACGTTGCCGTGCTCATCGTCAGCGCTGCCCTCATCGTCCTCGGCTTCCTGTTCTAGTCCGCCACCGACACCAACCGCCAAACGCAAAAGGCCCCGTCTCGCACCAAACGAGCCGAGGCCTTTACTGTTTTCCCAGGTAAAACCTGCCAAAATAAACCTGTCCCTTTTTGGCAGGTCGAGGGCTAGAGGCGGTAGGGGGCGCCGCTGCGAATGATGGATTCGCGCACCAGGACGTCCATCGCATCGAGGGTGATCTCGGGCATCTCGCGGTACTTCTGCAGTACCGAAAGTTCCGTGCAGGCCAGAACGACGCGGTCGCAGCCGCTGCGGGCGAACTCCCACATCACGCGGTCGAACTTGTCCATATCGGGCTCGCGTCCGGCCTTCACGTCATCGTAGATGAGCGACATCACGTCGGCCTGGCGTTTCTCGCTGGGATAGATGACCTCGACGCCCGCGGCCTCGCACTCGCGCCCGTAGACACCCGCGCCCACGGTGCCATCGGTACCCATGATGCCGATCTTGCGCACCGGCTCGGCAGGCATGCTCAAATTGGGATCGAACTCGCACTCCCCCATCACCGCGCCAGACAGAGCGTAGCGTACCGACTCGCGCGGCATGTGGATAATCGGCACCTTCGTAAACGACTGAATCTGGTCGTAGAAGTAATGCGACGTGTTGCAGGGAATAGCGATGTGCGCGCAGCCCAACGTCTCGAGCGCCTGGGCGCACTCCTTCATGGTCGCCAGCAGCTTGTCGTGTTCGCCGGTCTTGATGGCCAGGGTGCGATCGGGCATAGTCGACTTGGAAAGCACCACCATGTCGATATGTTCCTGATCGCAGGTGGCGGCCGTATGGCGCACGACCTGGTCGTAGTAATACGACGTGGCCTCGGCGCCCATGCCGCCGATAACTCCCAGCTTTTCCATCGCCGCCTCCTTGGTGACGCCTGCGCAACTGCGCGTATCATACCCGCGCCCGCCCGATACATACCGGACGGGCGCCGTGCTCATCTACTTGTAATACGTCTTGAACAGCTTAAAGTGACGCAGCTTGGTGTGCCACATGCGCAACCAGCGATTAAAGACGAAGTCACCCTTCATAAACGAAGGATCGGCGCCCTTGCCCTCCTTGGCCAGGCGATGAGCTTTCGCACGCAGCTCGGGGTCCTTCACGTACTTGTCGACGACGCCCATGGGGACGACCATCCACAGGGCCTCGTCCTGCGCCGTCACGAACTCCGGCTCAAACGGGCGGTTGTAGACGTACTCATCCACCACATATTTAGCCACGTTAAAGCCGCTGTTCGTGACATAGTAATTGCTGCGGCCCTGACGGGTGTTGAAGTCGAAGAACTTAAACGAGCCGTCGCGCTCGTCGTACTTGACGTCGAAGTTGGAGAAGCCCGTAAACTTGAGGTCCTCGAGCAGCTTGCGCACGCCACCCATGAGCTCGTCGTTTGGCTCGGTGATGATGCAGGCGTGATTGCCGACACCGTGGGGCTGATGCTCCTCGAGCAGCACGTGACCGAGGCACATCATGCGGACCTTGCCGTTGCGGTCGGAATAGCTGGTAAGCACGCGCATGTACTCGTCGTTGCCGGGCACGCGGTCCTGCAAGATAAGGTCATCGGTGTAGCCGCTGGCGTACACGTCGCGGATGACCTGCTCCAGCTCGGCGCGGTCGGCGATCTCGTAGGCCTTCTTTTGACCCTCGAACTCGTGCTCCCACCACATGATGCCGTCAGAGGGCTTCAGGATCATCGGGAAGGGGAAATCGATCTGGTCGAGCACCTCGGCAGACGCCTCGCCCTGAGCGTTGAGCATCGCCATGGTAAAGGTAAACGTGTGCGGATAGGGCACACCGTGCTTCTCGCACAGCTCGTAGAAGATTTCCTTCTTCTGGCACTGCTCGAGCATGCTGTAGGGGGCGTAGGGCGCGACGACGTTCGACGCAAGCGCGCCGGCGTCCTGCGCCTGCGCGGCAAGTGCGACATAATTGTCGCCACAGCCCATAAGGATGATCTTCTGATCGGGATGAGCCTGCGCAACGCCGTTGACGGTCTCGATCATGACCGGCATGGTATCGATATCCACGTTAGGCGTGTAATCGATAATTTGGCTGCGATACGCGGGGCCGGTCTGGTACTTGCCAAAGACCAGGCTCTTAACCTGATACTCCTCGTAAAATGCGCGCGCCACCGAATACGCGTTGATGTCGCCGCCGAGCAGCACGGGGATAAACTCGCGCTCTGTAAACTGCAATGCCATGGAAACTTCCTATCTAGAACTGCCCCAGAACGGGCGGTCTTTGAGCAACCGTCTTATTCTAGCGTGCTTGCCCGCTCCTTCCCAAACATCCACCGTATCTATCCATGCGAGCCTGTCGCACAGCGGCGCACCGTTGTACGACAGGCAGGCAATGTACCCACCAATGTTGTAGGATGAACCCGATATCAGCTTCAATGAAAGGGCCCCAAGCGTGCCGCAAGACCAAATCATCGATCCCATTCTCGACGCGGCTAAGCGCGAGCTTTCCGACCGGGCAAAAGCAGCCATTCCCCTACGCACCGCAAACGATGCCTATAACGGGCCGGCGCGAATCGTCTCGATCAATACCTCGCCGCACAAGGGAACGCGCAAGGCACCCGTCGCCGATGGGCATGATACCGTCATCACGCAGTTTGGCCTTGCTTCCGACGCTCACGCGGGGCACTGGCACCGCCAGGTCTCGTTTTTGGCTGCAGAATCGATCCAGACAGCCCAAGCGCGCGGCCTCGATGTACACGAGGGCGACTTTGGCGAAAACTTTACGACCCAGGGCATCAACCTGCTGTCGCTCCCCCTTGGCACGCAACTCAGAATTGGCCGCGACGTGCTGGTCGAAATCAGCCAGATCGGCAAAGTCTGCCACACCCGCTGTGCCATCTACTATCTCGCCGGTGACTGCATCTTTCCCCACGAGGGCATTTTTGGCGTCGTGCTGCAGGGTGGAGAGGTCAGCACCGGAGACGATATCCAGATAATCAAGCTCGGCGACGGCACCTGTACATTCACCCCCACCGAGGCGCTCCAAGAGGTCGAACAGGCTCGCCGCGATGGAACCCTGTAGTTGCAAAACCCCACGTCGAGGTTGCTTTTACAGCCAAAAATCAAGTCCCAACAGCGTTCCGTAACGTTTAAGTTGAACTCTATGGTTTCTCAACAATTCACTATAACTGCAGGTCAAGGCCAAAGCCTCAAGTTCAACTTGACCCTTTGAAACCTTTAAGGTTCAAGTTGAGGTCGAAAGCAGTAGTAGAATACACCTCGACCAATAACCTACGATTGATTGCAGAGGGACTGGATGCAGCATTCGAACCATCGCACCGCAGCGCTCATCGCGTCGAAGCCGGCTCGTATCATCACGAGCGCCGCGCTTGCCGTTGCGCTGACGGCCACGCCGATGCTCTCCCCCGTCGCGGCCTATGCCGCCTCGCAGGCAACGCAGGACCAGCTTTCCGCCGCCCAGAAAAAGATCGAGGACGCTACGAGTGCCTACAACGACGCCCGTACCAAGCTCGAGGACCTGCAAAAGCAGATCGACTCCAACGAGGCGAATATCGAAAAGATTGAGGCCGAGCTGCCCGAGCAGCAGGCCAAGGCAAGCTCCGCCATGCGCGATCTGTATAAGTACCAGAAGGGCACCAGCCCCATCGTGAGCTTCCTGGTGAACACACAGAGCCTGGGTGACTTTATCACCACCTGCAAGTACACCAACCAGATCACGAGCTCGAGCGTCGACGAGATCGAAGAGCTCAACAAGATGCAGACCGAGCTCGAGCAGAACAAAACCGAGCTCGAGCAGGCAAAGTCTCAGCTCGAGGGCGAGAAGAAAAACGCTGAGGACGCGCTGGCTCAGGCCCAGCAGCTCCGCAGCGAGGCGCAGGCAAAGGCCGAGCAGGAAAACGCCGCCGAGCTGGCTAAGCTCGAGGCCGACAAGGCCGCCGCAGCCGAGAAGCTCTCGGGTGAGGGTGTAAGCGGCAACAACTCCAACAGCCAGGCCAACAATTCCAACACCACCATCGACACCACGGTGAATAGCTCTAACAGCGGTAACTCCGATTACGACTCGTTCATTAACGAGTGGACGAGCCGCATCGACAACTACCTCGCCGGCTCTCCCATGGCAGGTCAGGGCTACAACTTTGCCGTCGCCGCTTGGAACACCGGCGTCGACCCCCGTTGGTCCCCCGCCATCGCCTGCATCGAGAGCAGCAAGGGTCTCTATTGCGCCAATTCCTACAACGCCTGGGGCTGGAGCGCCCGTGGCGGCGGTTGGCGCAGCTTTGGCAGCTGGAGCGAAGGCATCTCCGCCCACGTTGCTTACCTGGGCGCCAACTACGGCTCAACGCTTACCCCGGCGGCCGCCAAAAAGTACTGCCCGCCCACATGGCAGGACTGGTACAACAAGGTTGCTTCCCAGATGAACCGCATCTAAGCGCTATTGCAAAGGGCCCCATCGGGGCCCTTTTTCGTTTATCTAGGAGACGACGCCGGTCGCGTTGCCGACAACAATGACAACGCACATGACGGCGGCCATAAACGCCAGCGCCTTAAGCCATAGTTCGACAAAGGCATTCCCCCGATACCGATCGAGTATGGGAAAGCGACGTCGGAGCCTACGGCGATCGATGATGCCAAACACAATGAGCAACACCAGGCCGTCGACCATAAAGAAATACTCAAGCGCCAAAAACCACGTTGGATAGTTGCGGTTTTCACCCGTCGGCGAAAACACGGCAAAGTGGCTACCCATCAACAGCAACAGCGTTGCCGCATAGATGCATCCGTTCCATATGCGCCCCACCGGTTCGGGGATACGCGAGAGCAGACGTGCGCATCTGGACGGAGCGGGCAAAGCCGGCGGAAGCTGATCGGCGAGAGATGAAGGTCCGGGGCCAACAGGCTGTGGCACCCGGGGCACCACGACACGGGGCGCATTGGCGGCAGGCGGCATCGCGGGCGATGGCCCGGGCAGGCACAGCTCGTACGCCGCGTGTGCAGCATGCCCCAACGCCTTCGCGCTCGCAAAGCGCTTGACCGGATCGAGCGCCATCGCCATGCATACCGCATCGGCAAACGGGATCGGAATACCGTGGGCTTTGCATTGCTCACGCATGTCCCGCCCCGGTTTGGGATCGGTCCCCGTCAGGCAAAAGAACAGCAGCGCGCCCAGCGCGTAAATATCGCTGCGCACGCTCGTCTGCCCAAAACCAAACTGCTCGGGCGGCGCATAGGAACGCGTGCCAAACTTGACGGTATCGGCATCGGCACCATCACGCCAGACACGCGCGATGCCCAGATCGATAATCACCAGTGACGAGAAGGTCATGCCGCCATCGGCCAAATTGCTCACGCCCGACACGATGATGTTCGAAGGCTTAAGGTCGCGATGGATCACCGGTACCGCCTGCTCCCCCGCCGCCGCAAAGCCGGCATGGAGCTCGCCCACCGCATCGCACAGAACAGGATACAGCCTGCGGGCGTAATCGGGCTTCGCCCCCAGGCGGCCCACCAATGCCTCGAGCGTCTCGCCTTCGACATATTCCATTACCACGACGAGTTCGTCGCCCACACGGCGGCAGTCGACAATCCGGGGCAGATGCTCAAAACGACGACCGGCGCGCTGAGCCGTAAACAGGCGCTCGTAGGCCCCGCCAATCTGCGCCGAGGCATCGATACGCTTGCGGACAAAGGGGCCGAGCGAGCCACCACCAGAGCCCTCAAAGTAGACAAGCTCGGTGGTCTCGATATCCGAGCACTTGAGAACACGCTCCACACGATAACTGTCATCGCGGTCGAGCGACGCCAAGTGCTCGGCGAGCGCTGCCGCCAGCTCGTCGTCGGAATATGTTGAGCTCTGAGTATCCATAGCGTCCATCATAGCGCAGGGCGCGGACACCCCATGGCATCCGCGCCCTGTTCTCCTGCATACCATTTCGGCACTACCGCCAGCTCGATCGGCAGCCGCTAGCTCACCGTCTCCTCGCCAAAGCGATACAGTTCCTCATTGACCTTCTGCAGACTGCAACCGCGATCGATGCAAAAGATAATAATCGCATCGCGGCGGTCCTTACAGTTGAGGACGCTCACCCCGGCTGCCGTCAGCGCACGATTGGTCTCCTTGAGCGTCAGCGCCATGGCAAAGGCAATTTGCAGCACCTTATTGCGGCTTGGATGGCGCGCACCGGTAAAGATCTGATATCCAAAGGTCTCATTGAGGTCGGCCATACGCACCACGCGCGAACGCTCCAGACCCTTTTCCTGCAACAGCTGCTTAAGGTAGTTCGAAAGCGACGGGGCGGCAAAGTCGTGTTCCTTGATATAGCCATCAATGTTTGGCGCGTCGAGAAGCTCATTGAGCAACTCGTCAGTCAGCTTTTTGTCGGGCATACGGCTTCACCTCCCATGCGGCGCAACGGTAGCGACATACTAGGCGAGCACCCAGCTTGCAGTCGCGGACTTATCAAACATGTTGGCAAAATAGAGCGCCTTCTTGATGTCGCCATCAAAATAGATATTGCCCGCAACGGAGCCGCCGGCGGCAAGGGTGCCGGATTGCAGCTCATCGGAGCCCTCGCTGTAGTACCCCTGGTTTTGCTGGGCGCCGTTGGCGTCCTCGCCCTTCCAATCGTAGACATTGTAATCCGCGCCCTCGTCGCCATTGTTGACGTACGTGACGTGAACGCCCGTCATAGTCGAGCCGTCATAATTAGTGAGACCGGTCTGGACGGAGTCGACGACAACGGAAAGGCCGGCAGCCGTGGTCACCGCCGTGCCGACGGCAAGGTCAGTCGTGGACTGCTCTTCCTTTTTCGACTCATCCTTCTTGTCGCCATCGCCGGCATCCTCGGTGACGGTCGCCTTATCGCTACCACAGCCGGCAAGAAGACCAGCGGTCCCCAAGGCGACAGTGGCGAATGCGCCAAGCGCAGCGCGACGGCTCAGCAGCACTTCGTTTTCGAGCTTATTCATCATGCATCCTTCCTACGATCCGGCTACCGCGCCGGCACACAGCACATCGTAGGAAGGATTGAACTTAAATTCATTAGCTGAGAGCTAATGCTGATAAATGAGATTGCCGAGCAGCGCAAGAGCTAGCGACGACGAGCTCGACCCGTCTCAAGCAATGCAAAGACGAACGAGAGCGCCATCGCGCAGACAAGCACCAGCGTCGCCGACTGCGCACCGATTGCGGTCGCCCGTGCCATGGCCGAATCGGCAACACCGTCCTGAGCGGCATTCACCACGGCGGCAATCACACTGGTACCGATAGCACCCGAGAGCTGCTGCATGGTCGTAAACATGGCATTGCCGTCCGGCTTAACCTCGGCGGGTAAAAAACGCAACGCACACGTCATGTTGTTGCCGTACATAAGGCCTTGTCCAGCAGCAAACACCACATACACCAACGCTAATTGCATCGTCGCGAGGCGCGTAATCATCGCTGCATACAGGCAAGTCGCAAGCAATGAAAGGCCGACGCCGAGCATGATAGGGAGTCGAGCACCAAATCGATCGAGCAGCTGCCCCGAAAACGGAGCCAAGACGGCACCGACCAGACAGCCCCACAGAAGAATCGAGCCGGCCTCCGTCTGGCCCACGCCCAAAACAAGCTGGGCAAAGGAAGGCAGCAGAAACGAGAAGCCCAAAACGGTAAACTGCAGCGACACCGCGACGCCCAATCCAAACACATAGCCCTGTCGGCCGAAAATACCCAGATTGATTAACGGCGCATCGCACGAACGCTCGCGGCGCACAAAGAGGGTCAGCAGGATGACAAACGCGACAAACAAAACGATGATTGCCGGACTCGTCCAGCCAAGATTCGCCCCCTCATCGACCGCAAGCACCAGACACGCAAACGATACGGCAAGACACAGCCACCCCGGAACATCAAACGACTCGCGGGAAACCTTATGGCTTTGACGAATGGAAGAAATGCCCAACACATAAGCTACGAGCAACAGGGGAAGCAGTGCGGCGAAAATCGCGCGCCAGCCAAACGTCTCGGAAAGCCATCCACCCACCGACGGGCCCACAGCAGGTGCCACGGCCGTGACCAATGAACCGATGCCCATCATAAGGCCCAGGCGCTCCTGGGGCGCCTGCTCGGTAATGACATTGAACATGAGTGGCAGCGCGACGCCCGTGCCGATTCCCTCGAGCACACGTCCCAGCAATAATGCCGGAAAAACCTGGGCCGTCATACCGCACACGATGCCCGCGATATAGAACGCCATGGCGAAACAAAAGACGTGCTTGGTTTTAAACCGCCGGTTCAAGAAACCCGATACGGGGACAACGGCGGCAAGCACCAGCAGATATGCCGTGGTGAGCCACTGAACAGTTGCGGTATTGACCCCAAATTCGCGCATCAGCGTTGGAAACGTGACGTTCATCGCCGTCTCTACGCACACGCCCGAAAATGACATGATGCCCGTCGCTACGATGGATAGCACGAGCCCGGCATCGAGCTTGCGCTCAAATGCATCGATCCTATTCTCTTGCATACTTTTTTCTTTCCAAAACTCGGAAATGCCCTGCGCACAGGACACGCGGCCGAAGATGTCTCTAGATTCGACCACGGCCATTGTACGAACACTCAAATGAAAGTCAAACCGCAAATCCGACGCTTGGAATACGCACGCTTACCCCACCGTGACAGATTCACCGGTAAAAGTGCTGACCATCAGCAAAACAAAGAACACAAGATAGCTGATGCTCAACAGGTAGGCGATGACCAAAAAGATGATCCATCCAACATTGGACTTACCATTGTCGCGTCGCTGCTCGCGGGAGCGGTAGAGCCAGATTGTCACGCCAATGGCGACAATCAGCAGCACGAGTGCCGCCGCAGCCAAACCGGCAAGCGCAAACATCATGCCAATGCTCAACACAACAACCGGGAGCAGTAGCAAACCACACCCGCAACCACCCGGACTATATACGGCAGATTGCCGACGTCGCTTCATCGTCACTCCATCACTAGCAATCGTTTGTAGACATCGAGGCCTTTGAGCAGAATTTCTTCGTCAAAGAGCATGGTATCCGTATGCAGGGCGCTGGTGGCATAGGCGGGGCAGCCGTCCGAATCGTTCGGGTTGCCTTGACCGACAGGCACGCCCGTGCCCAACAAGAAGAAGACGCCCGGCAGATGGCGCTGGTAGAAGGCAAAGTCCTCGGCAATGAGCAGCGGCTCATCCACCAGCTGCAGCTCGGACAAGGCCGGCGCAATGTGGGCAAACAGCTCGGGGTCGTTATCGACTGGCGGATAGCCCTCGGCAAAATCGAGGTCGTACGTGCAGCCCGTTGCGGCGCAGGCCTCATCCAGCACGCGGCGCACGCCCTCGCGCGCGCGGTCGAACATGTCATCCGTAAACACGCGCAAGCTGCCGGCGACATGGGCCTCCCCTGCCACGGCATTGCAGACGGTGCCTGCCTGGAGCAGACCGAACTTGCCGATGCAGGGCTCGTCGGCACCCAACTCGTCCATCAGTTCGCGTTCGGCAACCAAGAACTTGGCCGCCGCCAGCGCGGCATCGTGTGACTCCTCGACCGGAACGCCATAGGTCTTGGCGATATGAATACTCGTGCCATGGATATGAATATGCGTCTCGCTCGAGCGCGCCAGCAGCGGACCGGAGCAGCTCGCCAACGTACCGGCGGGCAGATCGGGCCACACATGGAAGCCGAAGATGTGATCGGCCCCGTAGCGCTCGAACACGCCGCTCTCGCATACCGTCTTAGCGCCACCGGTCGTCTCCTCGGCAGGCTGAAACACAAAGAGCACGTTGCGCTTGATGGCACCCGGCTGCTCACGAATCGTACGGTCGACATAAGTTGCTGCCGCCAGCGCCATGGCCATGTGGCCGTCGTGGCCGCAAGCGTGCATCTTGCCGGGATGCGTCGAGGCAAAAGCGGCACCCGTCGTCTCCGCAATAGGCAACGCGTCCATATCGGCACGAATCGCCGTGGCATGCGAGGCACCCGTGCCAGCGTCGAAGAAAGCGCACACGCAACTAGGGCACGGATGGATCACCTCGCAGGCAAGCGGTGCCAAAACGCCCTCGATATAGGCGATGGTCTGAGGAAGATCGAAGTCGAGCTCCGGAATGCGATGCAGATCGCGACGATAGCGACGGAGTTCTTGGAGCTCGGTCATACAGGATCCTTTCGTGGGACACGTCCATTCACGCATATTGTGACGCAGCTTTGTGGCGCGCATGTTTCTAGCATAACGCTGCATTTTGGTTGATTTCCGATCTCAGCCGAACACGTTGAGCGGATAGACCGTTCCCGCAGCTAGCCGAACGCCCCCGAGGCCCC
>CAKTWW010000046.1 GCA_934630855.1 uncultured Collinsella sp. | reverse complement strand
GGGCACAAACAAAGGAGAACTACCATGGCAGATCAGAAGACCTTCGAGCGCGTTTGCGACGTTATCCGCGAGACCGCCGGCCTTGACGATGTCGAGATGAAGCCCGAGTCCACGCTCGAGGAGATTGGCCTCGACAGCCTGGGTACCGTCGAGATCCTCGTCGCCGTCGAGGACGAGTTTGGCATTCAGCTCGATACCGAGGAGAACCCCAAGACGGTCGGCGAGTTTGTCGATACGGTCGAGACGGCATTGGAGAAGTAGTAATGCTCAAGACTCCTCTCTGCGACCTGCTCGGCATCGAAAAGCCCGTATTCCAGGGCGGCATGGCCTGGATTGCCGATGCCTCGCTGGCATCCGCCGTGTCCGAGGCGGGCGGCCTAGGGATTATCGCGGCTATGAATGCCGATGCCAACTGGCTACGCGATCAGATTCACGAGCTGCGCGCTAAGACGGACAAGCCCTTTGGCGTCAACGTTATGCTCATGAGCCCGTTTGTCGACGAGGTGGCACAGGTCGTAATCGATGAGCAGGTGCCTGTTGTCGTGACGGGTGCCGGCAATCCCACCAAGTACATGAAGGCTTGGAACGACGCGGGCATCAAGGTCATCCCCGTCGTGGCTTCGGTGGCGCTGGCGCGTCTCGTGGCACGTCGCGGGGCTACCGCGGTGGTTGCCGAGGGCACCGAATCGGGCGGCCATATTGGCGAGACCTCGACGATGGCGCTTGTTCCGCAGGTGGTCGATGCGGTCGATATCCCCGTTGTGGCAGCGGGCGGCATTGCAGATGGCCGCGGCGTGGCAGCCTCCTTTATGCTGGGCGCCGCCGGCGTCCAGGTGGGCACGCGCTTTTTGGTTGCAAACGAATGCACCGTATCCGAGCAGTACAAAGAGCTGGTGCTCAAGGCGGGCGACACGTCGACGCGTGCGACTGGTCGTTCGACGGGACATCCGGTTCGTGCCCTCAAGAGCCCCTTCACCAACGCCTATGCCAAGAACGAGGCGGCGGGCGCAAGCCCCGAGGAGCTCGGTGCCATGGGCACGGGCGCACTTCGTAAAGCTGCCAAGGATGGCAATTACGAAGAAGGTTCGTATCTGTGCGGTCAGATTGCCGGCATGGTCAACGAGCGCCAAAGCGCGCGCGAGATCGTTGACGACCTGGTCGAAGGCGCTGAGCGCGTCTTGAAGGGTGCGTCCGCATGGGTAGCGTAGCGTTTTTGTTTGCCGGCCAGGGTGCCCAGCACCCGGCGATGGGCGTCGACCTGATTGAGGCATCGCCTGCGGCTGCCGAGGTGTTCGCAATCGCCGATGAGGTGCGTCCGGGGACCAGCGAACAGTGCCGGAGCGCCTCGAAGGAGGAACTCTCACAGACCGAGAACACGCAGCCTTGCGTGTTCGTGCACGACCTGGCCGTCGCCGCCGCCCTGCGCGAGCGCGGCGTGGTGCCTGCCGCTTGTGCAGGATTCTCGCTGGGCGAGGTCGCCGCACTCACCTTTGCGGGGGCATTCGATACACGAGCGGGTTTTGAGCTTGTGTGCGAGCGCGCGGCATTGATGGCCGCGGCGGCAAAGCGTCACCCCGGCGGCATGCGCGCCGTCATTAAGCTCGATGCGGCGCAGGTCGAGAGCCTCGCCGCGCAGGCAGGCGAAGACTGCTGGCCGGTCAACTACAACAGTCCCCAGCAGACAGTGGTGGCCGGGGCGCCCGAGGCATTGCAGACGCTCGACGTCCTGGTAAAAGAGACGGGCGGCCGCGCCATGAAGGTCGCGGTGTCGGGTGCATTCCATAGCCCCTATATGGCCGAGGCAACCTGTGGCCTTGCGGCATATATCGAGGCCGGTCACGCACCGTCCCCGTTGCTGATCCCGGTCGTGGCGAATATGACGGCCGCGCCTTATCCGGCAGACTCGCAGGCGGCTTCCGATGTGCTGGCCCAGCAGGTGAGCCATGCCGTGCGTTGGGTCGACACACTGCATGCGCTGCAGGATCAAGGCGTCGACACATTTATCGAAATCGGCCCTGGCAAAACGCTGTCGGGCCTGGTCAAGCGCACGCTAAGCGACGTTTGCGTGTATTCGTGCGAGACGGCCGAGCAGGTCGCGGCCATCGCCGATGAGCTTGCGTAGCGAATCGGTTTCTACCCGAAAGGAATGACATGGGCAATGTATGCGATGGCGCGCTCGAGCGCGACGGTTCGCGCCGCGTGGCGCTGGTCACGGGCGGATCGCGCGGCATCGGTCGCGCTTGTGCCGTGGGTCTGGCGGAGGATGGCTACGATATCGCCGTCGTCTATGCCGGCAGCGTCGATGCGGCGCACGAGACGTGCGAAGCATGCGAAGTGGCCGGCGCCACGGCGCGCGCATATCAATGCGACGTGGCCGACCCCGATGCCGTCAATGCGTGCGTGGAAGCGGTTCTCAGCGACTTCGGTTCCATTTGGGCGCTCGTCAACAATGCCGGCATCACCCGCGATGGCTTGCTTATGCGCATGGGCGACGATGCGTTCGATCGCGTGCTCGATGTCAATCTGAAGGGTACGTTCAACACGACGCGCGCGCTCACCAAGACCTTTATGCGCCAGCGCGGCGGTTGCGTCATCAACATGAGTTCGGTCGTGGGCTTGATGGGCAATGCTGGACAAGCCAACTACGCCGCCTCCAAGGCAGGCGTTATCGGTCTGACCAAGGCGGTGGCGCGCGAGCTTGCGCCTCGCGGCGTGAGGGTTAACGCGGTCGCCCCCGGGTTTGTCGAGACCGATATGACGGCAGCGCTTTCGGAGAAGGTGCGCGCGGCGTGTGAGGAGCAGATTCCCCTTAAGCGCATGGCGCGTCCCGAGGAAGTTGCCGGCGTGGTGCGCTTTTTGGCAAGCGCCGCGGCGGCCTACATTACGGGCGAGGTCGTGCGCGTCGACGGCGGAATGGCGATGTAGAAATCAGAGCCGGCACATACATCGGCTTGGATGAGGAGACCATGATGGAACAGAGAGTTGCAATCACCGGCATCGGCGCCGTATCGCCGCTCGGCAACACCGCGCTTGCCACCTGGGCGGCTATGTGCGCCGGTACGTGTGGCATCGGCCCGATCACGCACTTCGATACCGACGCGTTTGCCGTCAAGGTGGCGGCCGAGGTCAAGGGTTTTGACAGTACCGAGTACTTTGGCAAGCGTGACGCCAAACATCTCGACCCCTGCGTTCAGTTTGCGATGGCGGCTTCGGACGAGGCCATGCACGATGCGGGGCTCGATGCCGAAGGCGCGATCGACCACGAGCGCCTGGGCGTGTACGTGGGATCGGGCGTGGGCGGCATGACGACGCTCGTCGACAACGTCCATACGATTGCCGATCGCGGACCCCGCCGCGCATCGCCTTACATGATCGCGATGATGATTCCCAATATGGCTTCGGGCAACATTGCGATCCGCCACAAGGCGAAGGGCCCGACTCTGCCCGTCGTGACCGCGTGCGCGACCTCGGCCCATGCGGTGGGCGAGGCGTTCCGCGCCATCAAGCACGGCTATGCCGACGCAATCCTTGCGGGCGGCAGCGAGGCGGCTATCATCCCCGACGCCGTTGCAGGCTTTACGTCCTGCCGTGCGCTCACCACCAACCCCGATCCGCAGACGGCGTGCCGTCCGTTCGATGCGAACCGCGACGGCTTTGTGATGGGCGAGGGCGCCTGCGTGCTCGTGCTCGAGGGCATGGAGCATGCACAGGCTCGCGGCGCCCATATTTACGCCGAGGTCGTGGGCTACGGCAACACCGACGATGCCTACCACATCACGAGCCCCGATCCCGAGGCGACCGGCATTGCCCGTGCGATTTCGCAGGCCGTGGCCGAGGGCGACGTCAAGCCGTCCGAGGGCCTCTACATTAACGCCCACGGCACGTCGACCAAGCTCAACGATTCGTCCGAGACGGTGGGTATCAAGCGAGCGCTCGGCGAGGATGCGGCACGCGCCGCGCACGTCTCGTCGACCAAGTCGATGACCGGGCACATGATCGGTGCCACGGGTGCCATTGAGGTCATGGCCTGTGCCGTGGCGCTCGAACAGGGCGTGGTGCCGCCGACTATTAACTACAGCACGCCCGATCCCGCCTGCGATCTCGATTACACGCCCAATCGCGCGGTTCGCGCCGACCTTACCTGGGCGCTTTCGACCAACCTGGGCTTTGGCGGCCACAACGCCGCCATCGCGCTGCGCAAATATGCAAGGAGCTAGAGCATGGATTCCAAAAGACTTGCCGAGATAGCCGATGTTATGGAAGACCGCGGCCTCACGCGCGTGCGCGTGGAGGAGCCCGATGGCACCGCGGTCGAACTTGAGCGCGCGAGTGCCGCGCAGCCGGTTGCCGTGCCCATGCCCATGCCAAGCGCCATGGCTGCCCCGGTCGCGGTTCCTGCAACTGCACCTG
Organism: uncultured Collinsella sp.; assembly: GCA_934630855.1. Taxonomy (GTDB): domain Bacteria; phylum Actinomycetota; class Coriobacteriia; order Coriobacteriales; family Coriobacteriaceae; genus Collinsella. Next base: position 10,316 of record CAKTWW010000046.1, on the reverse strand, counting down.
CCGCACCAGGGCCCGCCGCGCAAGCGCCCGCTGCCGCACCGGAGTCCCAGGGCACCGAGGTCACGGCTCCTATGGTCGGCGTCTTCTACGCTGCCCCGGCGCCGGGCGACGAGCCGTTTGTGCGCGTGGGCTCCAAGGTCAAGGCCGGCGAGACCCTCTGCATCATCGAGGCCATGAAGGTCCTCAACGAGGTGGCGGCAGAGGCGGACGGCGAAGTGCTTGAGATCTGCGTGGCCGACGGCGACCTCGTGGAGTTCGGCAGCTGCCTCATGAGGATCGGATAGGTGATATCCATGAACAAAGAAGAGCTTAAAGAAATGTTGCCGCATCGCGAGCCCATGCTCTTGCTCGACGAGGCAGAGCTGGTGGGCGACGAGGCTCACGGTAAGATCACGATTACGGGCGATGAGTACTTTCTGCAGGGGCATTTTCCGGGAAACCCGGTCGTGCCCGGCGTGATCCAGTGCGAGATGCTCGCTCAAAACTGCTGCGTGTTGCTGATGGGCGACGAGGAAGCACGCGGCGCGACGCCGTTCTACACGAGCCTGGACAAGGTTCGCTTTAAGCGTCCGGTGCGTCCGGGCGACACGGTGGACCTGGTGTGCTCGATCACACGTGCGCGTGGACCGTTCCGCTTTGCGACAGGCACCGCGAGCGTCAACGGCGAGGTGTGCTGCCGCGCCGATATGTCCTTTGCGCTCGTGCACGAAAAGTAAGGAAGGCTTCATGTTCGACAAAGTGCTCATCGCCAATCGCGGCGAAGTCGCGGTCCGTGTTATCCGCGCGTGCCGCGATATGGGCATCAAGACCGTCGCCGTCTACTCCACGGCCGATGCGGACGCGCTGCACGTGCAGCTCGCCGACGAGGCCTACTGCATCGGTGGCCCGCGCCTTGCCGAGAGCTACCTCAACGATGATGCCGTACTCACCTGTGCCGTCAAGTCGGGGGCAAAGGCAATCCATCCCGGTTACGGCTTTTTCTCCGAAAAGGCGAGCTTTGTGCGCGATTGCGACAAGTACGGTCTGGCGTTTGTCGGTCCTTCGGCCGAGGTCATCGACAGTATGGGCGACAAGGATGCCGCGCGCCGAACGGCTGCCGCCGCGGGCGTGCCCATCGTGCCGGGCTGCGATTTGCTCAAAAGCCCCGAGGAGGCGACGGCCGAGGCCGAGCGCATCGGCTGCCCCGTGCTCATCAAGGCCCGTGCGGGCGGTGGCGGTCGCGGCATTCGCAAGGTCGAGCGCGTGGAGGATACGGCAAAGGCCTTCATCGAGGCACGTGCCGAGGGCGAGGCCGTTTTTGGCGACGGCGAATGTTATATGGAAAAGTTCGTAGCGCCGGCGCACCATGTCGAGGTGCAGATTATGGCCGATAAACAGGGCCATGTCTTTTCGCTCGGCGAGCGCGAGTGCTCGGTGCAGCGTCGTAACCAAAAGCTGATCGAGGAGAGTCCTGCACCGTGCCTCGACGGGCACGACGACATTCGTGCGCGCATGCATAAGGCCGCGCGCGACTTGGCGCGAGCCGTTGGCTACGAGGGCGCCGGCACCATCGAATTCCTGTACTCGGACGACGGCAATTTCTACTTTATGGAAATGAACACGCGCTTGCAGGTGGAGCATCCGGTCACGGAGTTTGTGACCGATACCGATCTGGTCAAGTGGCAACTGCGTGTGGCCGCCGGCCAGCCCCTGCCTTTTGAGCAAGAGGACGTGCCGGTCCGCAACCATGCCATGGAGTGCCGCATCAATGCCGAGACGCCGGACTTTCTTCCGTCGTGCGGAACGGTTACCACGCTGCGCGTGCCCGGCGGTCCGCGCGTGCGCTGGGACTCGGCCATGTTTACCGGTGCCGCCGTTCCGCCGTACTACGACTCCATGCTCGGCAAGCTCATCGTGTGCGCGCCCACGCGCGACGGCGCCATTCGCAAGATGCGCTCGGCCCTAGGCGAGCTCGTGATCGAGGGCGTGAGCGAAAACAGCGAGCTTCAGCTCGACGTGCTGGCAAACGACGAGTTCTTGTCGGGCATGTATCACACCGATCTGATGGGGCATCTCTATGCTGATGAATAGAAAAGCGAAGACGGTCAATGTCCTTGAGGGGCCGATAACCGAGTCGTGCGCCGAGTTTCCCGCGCGACACGTGTTCATTAAGTGCCCGGATTGCCGTCGGGTGATTGACGAGGCGCGCCTGCACGATAACCTCGAGGTCTGCCCTCGTTGCGGCAAGCATTTTCGCGTGAGCGGTCGCGACCGTATGCGCATGACGGTCGATGAGGGCACGTTTGAGGAATGGGATGCCGAGCTGGCGTCGGAGGATTTCCTCTCGTTTCCCGGCTATGCCGAAAAGCTCAAGAGCGCTGCCGAGCGCTCGGGCGAGCGCGATGCCGTCGTGTGCGGCAGGGGCAAGGTCTGCGGCTGCGATACGGCGCTCTTCTTTATGGACGCCAACTTTATGATGGGCTCGATGGGCTCCGTGGTGGGCGAGAAGATCTGTCGCGTCTTTGAGCGCGCGGCCGAGTTGGGATTGCCGGTTGTCGGCTTTACCGTGTCGGGCGGCGCCCGCATGCAAGAGGGCGTAACTTCGCTCATGCAGATGGCCAAGATCTCTGCGGCGGTTAGACGTCATGGCGAGGCGGGCGGCCTGTACATCACGGTGCTCACCGATCCCACGACCGGTGGCGTGACTGCGAGCTTTGCCATGGAGGGCGACATCATCCTAGCCGAGCCCGATGCCCTGACGGCGTTTGCCGGCCCGCGCGTGATCGAGCAGAACATGCATAAACGCCTGCCCAAGGGATTCCAACGCTCCGAGTTTTTGCTGGAGCACGGCTTTTGCGATGCGGTCGTTCCGCGTGGTGAGATCGCGCTTACGGTGGGCGAGCTGTTGGCGCTGCACGAAGGCCGCGCGCCCGGACTGGGCGCACCGCACGAGATCGTGCATACGGGGCGTCGCGGCAAAAAGCTGGGACATCTGTTTAAGCGTACGCCCGCGCCAAAAACGGCGCTCGAGATCGTCAAGCAGACCCGCTCGGCGGATCGTGTCACGGCGGGCAAGATGATCTCGCTGGGTCTGGACGGATTTGTGGAGCTGCATGGCGACCGTTACTTTGGTGACGACGCCGCCGTGGTGGGTGGCATTGGCTGGAAAGACGGGCGTCCTGTGACGGTTATCGCCATCGAGCGCGGCACCACGACCAAGGAACGCATGCGCCGCAACTTTGGTATGGCGCATCCCGAGGGCTATCGCAAGGCGCGCCGCCTGATGCGACAGGCCGAGAAGTTTGGGCGACCGGTCCTGTGTCTGGTCGATACCTCGGGCGCGTTTTGCGGCATCGGCGCCGAGGAGCGCGGTCAGGGCGAGGCGATTGCCCAGAACCTTATGGAGATGAGCGGCCTTAAGACGCCGATCGTTTCGGTGGTGACGGGCGAGGGCGGTTCCGGCGGCGCGCTGGCGCTGTCCGTGGCCGACCGTATTCTGATGCTCTCGAGCTCGGCCTATTCGGTCGTGAGCCCCGAGGCATGCGCGTCAATCCTGTGGAAGGACACCGAGCGTGCGGATGAGGCCGCCGAGGCGCTTAAGCTCACGGCTTCCGATCTGCTGGCACTCGGCATTATCGACGGCATTGTCGATGATAGGGGTCTGTCGCATGAGGAAATCGCCGACGCCGTCATGTCTTCGGCATTTACGGCCTTCGATACACTCGGCAAATTCGACGATGCGACGCTCACCAACCTCCGCTACGAAAAGTACCGCTCAATCGGTCACTTCCGCACTGTGTGACAAAGGGGCTGTCCCGCATGTCACATGGGGAAAGGGTTCCTGTGTCACAAGTTTCTCAATCGGTCTTGGCGACGGCAAGGGCAAACGCCACGGCCGTAGTCGACTATCTGTCCAAAAGCATGATGTCGGCGTTGCCGTTTATTGTCTGCGCGGCGCTGTTTCGTACCGTGGCCGTCATTATGGGCGAAGGCATGCTGGGCCTATGGCCTGCCGATTCCGAAATCTATCGGCTGTTCTACAGCTGGCTCTATAACGCCGGTTACTACTTTCTTCCCATCTATCTTGGTTGGGCTGCCGCTCGCCAGCTTGGCTGCTCGGAACAGTTGGGCATGATGCTGGGCGGCGTCCTCATTGCCCCCGATCTACTGAAGCTTGTCGATGCCGCGTCGACGACAGGGGCATCGATGACTTCCGTGTGCGGTCTGCTCCCCGCACCGGTCAACGATTACACGACGACTGTTATTCCGATTCTCATTTCTGTTCCTGTGCTATGGCAGGTGGAGCGTTTCTTTAAGCGCGTCATCCCTCAGGCCGTGGCATTCTCGTTCGTTCCATTTGGACCATGCTCGTCATGGTTCCGGTATCCCTGTGTATCACGGCTCCGGCGGGCAGCTATCTGGGCATGCTGTTGGGACAGCTTATGTTTATGCTTGGCAATTCCGGTGGCATCGTGTCGCTGCTCACGCTCATGGGACTCGCCGCGGGCTGGGAGTTTCTTAAGATCGCTGGCGTCAGCAATGTTGTCCTATCGCTCGCCTACGCGCAGTTTATGAGTGTGGGAACGGACTCGTGCATCCTTATCGCCGCGACGATGGCGACGTTTGCTGTCTGGGGCATGCCCTTCGGCGCATCGCTTCGCGTTTTGGATAAGGACGAAAAAGCGCTTATGTTGGGCTACTCGATCTCGGGCGTGCTTGGCGGCGTAAGCGAGCCGGCGCTATATGGCTGCGGCTTTAAATACGGCAGGTGCCTCACATGCATGGCCATTGGTGGTGCCGTTGGAGGTCTTGTTGCAGCCGTGGGCCACGTTACGGCCTATACCATCGGCATGACGAATGTGCTTATGGTTATTGGTTTCGCCACGGGCGGCATCTCGAATCTGCTGTGGTGCTGTGCTGCTGGCGGCACAGCATTCGCGGTGTCTGCAGCGCTGAGCTACTGCTTTGGCATTGTGCCGCCGCAGGAGCCGGCTACTGTGCAAGATGAGACCGATGGTCTCGAAGCGATAAGCGGAGAGGTGAAGGCGGGCGCGTAGCCTGCACGATGTGACAAAGGGACTGTCCCTTTGTCACATCCGCTTCTATGGCCGCAGCCCCTGTGGGTTGCGGCCTTTTTTGTATCTGGAGGACAAAGTGGCTACACTACAATCCGTTTGAGCAATTGATATATAAGTAGAACGTGGGGCGGATAAAGATGGTCGAATGGATTGTTAAGCGCGCGCAGGGCGATCGTGCTCGCGTGGGCACGCTGACAGGTGCGGTGTGCATTCTCGCCAATGTGGCACTTTGTGTTGCAAAGGGTGCTATCGGCGTGGTTTCGGGATCGGTTTCTATTGTGGCGGACGCCATGAACAACCTGTCCGATGCCAGCTCGAACATCGTGAGCGTGCTGGGCTTTAAGCTGGCGAGCAGGCCGGCCGACCCCGAGCACCCCTACGGCCACGGTCGTTACGAGTATCTTTCCGGCCTGGTCGTGGCAGCGCTCGTGCTGCTCATCGGCCTTGAGCTGGTGAAGTCCTCGTTTGAGCGCATCGTTCACCCCGAGCCTGTCGAGTTCTCGCTTGCCCTGGTAGCGGTTCTGGTGCTTTCGATGGTCGTTAAGCTGTGGATGGCGGCGCTCAACCGAAAGTTAGGTGACCGTATTGAGTCCGAGACGCTGCATGCGACCGCCCAGGATTCCAAGAACGATGTCCTTGCCACGGGTGCCGTGCTGGCATGCGCAATCGTCTCGCAGGTGACAGGCATCAACCTCGATGCTTGGGTTGGACTCGCCGTTGGCGCCTATATTGGCTGGAGCGGTTTTGAGCTCATCCAAGATACGGTGAGTCCGCTTTTGGGCCAGGCGCCCGACCCCATGCTCGTTGAGCATATCCGCAGCAAGATCATGAGCTACCCCGGCGTTTTGGGCGTCCACGACCTCATGGTTCACGACTACGGCCCCGGCAGAAAGTTTGCGAGTGCCCACGCCGAGATGGCGGCAGAAGCCGACCCGTTGGAAAGCCACGACACGCTCGACAATATTGAGCAGGCATTTAGGAACGAAGACGGCATGATCGTTACGCTCCATTACGACCCCATCGTGACCGACGATCCCAAGGTGGCGGGCATGCGTTTGAGCATCAACGCCATGGCTCAACAGATCGATAGCCGTCTTTCCATTCACGATCTGCGCTGTGTGCCGGGCCCTACGCACACCAACGTGATCTTTGACTGCGTGCGCCCCTCCGATTTGGCGATGAGCGCCGAGGAATTAAAGCGCACGTTGGCAAAACAGGTCGAATCCGAATACCCCAAGTCATTCGCGAAGATCACGATCGACGAAGACTACGTAGGTCATACTCACGACTAGGGCTGCACCGCCCAAGCTATTGATGCAGAAGGGGAGAGCATGAAGAAGCTGTATCTACTGCGCCACGGTCAGACGGAATTCAACGTAAAAAAGCTCGTCCAAGGTCGCTGCGATTCACCGCTCACCGACCTGGGCCGCCAGCAAGCCGGGATGGCAGCCGCATGGCTCAAAGCCCACAACGTCGTTCCGGACAAAGTGGTCTCGTCTCCCTTGGGCCGAGCCATGGACACAGCAGGCCTCGTCGCAACCGAACTCCTCGGCCAGAACGTAGCAGTCGAGCCCTGCGAAGGCATTATCGAGCGCTGCTACGGAACCTTCGAAGAAGGCCCCCACGACGCCCTTCCCACCGACGTCTGGGATCCCGGCGAAGACCTAGTCCCTTACGGAGGAGAAGGAAGCCAGGCCCTGCAGGCGCGCATGGTAAACACCCTCACCAACCTCATAAGCTCCGAGGACACCAAAACCCTACTAGCAGTAAGCCACGGCAGCGCCAGCCGCCAATTCATAAAAGCCACCGCGCCAGCAGACTTCAAACTACCAACCAAACTCCCCAACTGCGCCATCATGATTTTCGATTTCGATGAGGAAAAGCTAGGAGAAGAGGGTAAGCCGCCCCAATGCAAGTTCACCCTCCAGCAAATCGTAGATCCCCAACAAAGTATTTAGCCGAGCGAGCAGAGTTAAGCAGACATCAACGTATCGTCCCCCGAGCTTGGCAGAGGGCCGGCGAAATATATTAAGTTTGTCGCGAGTTCCGCACGCAAAGGAAAGCACTTAATGTGCTCTCCGTCGTGAGCAGGACTGTAGAGCAGCAACCTTAATATGTCTCAGGCCCGCCTCTCCGCCGCACACTGGGAACGTGCCACGCACTTTACCTGCGTAAACAATGTGAGTGAAATATGAATCTCGATGGATACGCCCGCAGCCGTGTATACTAAACAGCTGTGTGAAACCAGGGGAGTATTCTGGCTGGACAAAATGCCTGCTTAATAGGGTTGTCAGGTAGTTCGGACGCAATACAAGGCTGGGGAGCACGTCGTGTAAGTAGTGGTCCTCTAGGGGCGTACGCTCGGTGGTGTACGCATTGTCCCAAGACCACGCGAGAGTTGGGATCATATCTTGATCAGCATGATTCTCGGCCGCAAGATTGGCATGACCCAGGTTTGGGACGAGAACGACAACGTCGTCCCCGTCACGGTCATCCAGGCTGGCCCCTGCGCTGTCTCGCAGGTTAAAACTCAGGCAACCGACGGCTATGACGCCGTCCAGATCGGTTTCGGCGACATCAAGGCCAAGAACGTGAACAAGCCCATGGCTGGTCACTTCGCTAAGGCTGGCGTCGAGCCTGTCCGCTTCCTTCGTGAGGTCCGCGTCGAGAACGGCGAGGAGCACAAGGTCGGCGAGGTCGTCACCGTCGCTGATTTCGCTGATGTCGAGAAGGTCGACGTCATCGGTACCTCCAAGGGTAAGGGCTTCCAGGGTCGCATCAAGCGCTGGGGTCAGCGCCGCGGTCCTATGACGCATGGTTCTCACTTCCAGCGTCACCCCGGTTCTATCGGTCAGTGCGCCTATCCTGCGCGCGTCCTCAAGGGCGTCAAGATGGCCGGTCACATGGGTAACGAGCGCGTTACCGTCAAGAACCTTTCCGTTGTCCGCATCGATGCCGAGCAGAACCTCATCTTGGTCAAGGGCGCTGTCCCGGGTGCCAAGAATGGTCTCGTCGCCATCCGTATGGCCTAAGGGCCCAGCCCATTTAGCCCAGCGTCATACCAAGGAGAACACTTAAATGGCAAAGTTTGAAGTAAAGAACAGCGAGGGCAAGAAGGTCGCCGAGGCCGAGCTCGCCGCTGAGGTGTACGGCATCGAGCCGAACATCCACGTTATGCACCACATCGTCAAGTGCCAGATGGCCTCTTGGCGTCAGGGCACCCAGTCTGCTAAGGGTCGCTCTGAGGTTTCCGGTGGCGGCAAGAAGCCTTGGCGTCAGAAGGGCACCGGCCGTGCCCGCCAGGGTTCCATCCGTGCTGCCCAGTGGCGTCACGGTGGCGTTGTCTTCGCCCCCAAGCCCCGTTCCTACGCTAAGCGTATGAACAATAAGGAGGTCAAGCTGGCTATGCGCTCCGCGCTGTCCGCCAAGCTGGCCGATGGCGAGCTCGTGCTCGTCGACGACTACGGCTTCGAGAAGCCTTCCACCAAGGCTGCCGTCGCCATGCTCAAGGCTCTCGGCCTTGAGGGCAAGCGTCTGACCATCATCGTTCGCGATGAGGACGTCAACGCCTACCTGTCGTTCCGCAACATTCCCAAGACGTTCATCATCACCGCCGACGAGGCCAACACCTACGATCTCGTCAACAACAACGCTGTGCTGATGCCCGCCGACATCGCCGCTCACTTCGGGGAGGTGCTTGCATAAATGACCGCCCACGAGATCATCATCCGTCCGATCGTGTCCGAGCGTTCCTTCTCCGGCATGGAGCTGAACAAGTACACGTTCGAGGTCGCCAAGGATGCTAACAAGTATCAGATCAAGGACGCTGTCGAGGAGATCTTTGGCGTCAAGGTCGTTCGCGTGAACACCCTGACGGTCAAGCCCAAGACCAAGCGCGTGCGCTATGTCGCCGGCAAGACCCGTTCTTGGAAGAAGGCCATCGTCACGCTGGCCGAGGGCGACACCATCGAGGTCTTTGGCAACCAGGCCTAAGACTCGCTGCTGTTGAGTGAGCTCATGCCTCCCAAATAGGGGAGGCGGGAGCTCAAGGTTTTGGGCGTATTAAATGGACACGCCCGGAACCGTGTATACGTCCGGTGTCATCGCACCCGAGGCAGAACCTCGTATCCCTGTCTGCGATGGCTAACGGATTCCTATTGAAAGGGATTGTAATGGCTGTAAAGCACCTTAAGCCGACCTCCGCTGGTAGGCGTTGGCAGACGATCTCCGATTTCTCCGAGATCACCTGCACCAAGCCCGAGAAGTCTCTTCTCGAGCCCCTGCCCAAGAAGGCCGGTCGTAACAACAACGGCCGCATCACCACCCGCCACCAGGGCGGCGGCGTGAAGCGTCGTTACCGCGTGATCGACTTCAAGCGCAACAAGGACGGCGTGCCCGCCAAGGTTGCCACGATCGAGTACGATCCGAACCGTTCCGCTCGCATCGCTCTGCTGCACTACGCTGACGGTGAGAAGCGCTACATCCTGGCCCCCAAGGGCCTCGAGGTCGGTCAGACCATCATGTCCGGTTCTGACGCCGACATCAAGCCGGGCAACGCTCTGCCCCTCGCCGATATCCCCGTCGGTACGCTCATCCACGCCGTCGAGTTCCAGCCGGGCAAGGGCGCTGCTATCGCTCGTTCCGCCGGTAACTCCTGCCAGCTGATGGGTAAGGAGGGCAAGTACGCTATCGTCCGTATGCCTTCCTCCGAGATGCGCCGTATTCTCGTTACCTGCCGCGCCACCGTTGGTGAGGTCGGCAACGCCGATCACGCCAACATCGTCATCGGCAAGGCCGGCCGAAAGCGTCACATGAACGTGCGCCCGACCGTCCGCGGTACCGTCATGAACCCTGTCGACCACCCGCACGGCGGTGGCGAGGGCAAGAACCACACCTCTGGTCGTCCCTCTGTTACCCCCTGGGGTAAGCCGACGAAGGGCCTTCGTACGCGCAAGAAGAAGAAGGTCTCGAACCAGCACATCATTCGTCGCCGTAAGAAGTAATTTCGGATACCGAGTTTTAGGAGAAAGCACTTATGAGCAGAAGTCTCAAAAAGGGCCCGTTCGTGGAGACTCGCCTTCTCTCGCGTATCACCGCGATGAACGAGGCTGGCAAGAAGGACGTCGTGAAGACCTGGTCCCGCGCGTCCACCATCTTCCCCGAGATGGTTGGTCACACCATCGCCGTCCACGACGGCCGCAAGCATGTGCCCGTGTATGTTACCGAGTCCATGGTTGGTCACAAGCTCGGCGAGTTCGC
>CAKTWW010000045.1 GCA_934630855.1 uncultured Collinsella sp. | reverse complement strand
GCGTCTGGGTACGTGCGAAATTTGCACCTTACGTGACCCTTTGTTTACCCATTCTTTGCTTGTTGACGCATCAACGGTAAACATCCATAATGCGCTTGCAATAAATGTTGACATATAAACATCTTATAGGAGAGCGATCATGGCTCATAATACGCGTCCCCACCGAGGGCTCAAGATCGGCTTGGCCGTTGCCGCGGTGCTCGTTGTCGCCCTATTGGGGTTTGCCGGCAACTTCTTATTCGACTTTGCCCTAAACCCCCAAGCGCCGTACACCATGAAGATGATGCAGGACGGCAAGGACGCCGGAAAAGGCGAGCAAAGGGACGCCGAGGAGACTGAGGCCCGGGCGTGGTTTAAAGAGAACCGCGAGAGCAGCAGCCTTACCGCAGATGACGGGACCGAGCTTGCCGCCTGGTATTTCGCGGCGTCGGAAAGCACCCACGACTACGCTGTCTGCCTGCATGGATATACCAACGAGCCCATCGGTATGGCCCGATACGTCAAGCGCTTCCACGACCGCGGCATGAACGTACTCGCGCCCGCCGCCCGCGCCCACGAGCGCTCTGGCGGTGACTATATCGGCATGGGCTGGCCCGAGCGGCTCAACGTCGTCGCGTGGATCGAGCGGATTGTTGTGGCAGATCCCGAGGCGCGCATCCTGGTCTTTGGCGAGTCGATGGGCGCGGCGACCGCCATGAACGTGGCGGGGGAATCTCTGCCCGCAAACGTGAAGTGCATTATCGAGGACTGCGGCTATACGAGTGTTTGGGACGAGTTTTCCCTGCAGCTCAAGGATGTATTTGGCTTGCCCAGTTTTCCGCTGCTCGACGTGGCCAATCTGGTATGCAACGTACGTGCAGGCTACGATTTTCATGAGGCGAGCAGCGTGGAACAGCTCAAGCGCGCAACGGTCCCCATGCTGTTTATCCACGGTGACCAGGACACCTTTGTGCCGTACAGCATGCTCGACCAAAACTACGAGGCGTGTGCCAGCAAGGTCAAGCAAAAGCTCACCGTCCACGGCGCCACCCACGCCAAGAGCGCGCAGGTCGACCCCGAGCTCTACTGGAACACGGTCAACGACTTCCTCGACAAGAATTTTTAGGTAAAAGGCGGCATCCGGGGCTTTATCTGACCCCCTATTTTCAGAAGTATGCGGCAAAATCTGGAACTGCCGACCAGACCGCAGTTTTACCAACAATTTATCAGGGGTTTTGTTGGCAAAAAACACCGTGTGCTCGGCAATCTCAGAATTTGCCGCATACTTCCGAAAAACCGCCTGCGAGCACTGCGCTCACAGGCGGTTTTTGTTTACGTTACGCTACAAAAGAGCTTGATTTGTCCAATAGCCAAGCGCTACTTGACCTCGATGAGCTCGTACTCGCTCGTGCCCAGGCCAATCTTCTCGGCGTGAGCGATGCACGCGCGCCAGTCGGTGTCGGGATGCGTGATGCAGAAGGGGTCGCGCGCCTGCTCGCCCTCCAGATGCTCGTGGTTGTGCTCCATCTTGGCGGCGCTGTCGGTGAGCTCGGTGTTGAGCAGCGGCTCGGATGCCATGACGGCGTCGGCGCAGGCCTGGTCGATGGCAACCGGATCGAAGCTCGCGAACATGCCGATATCGTTGACGATGGGCGTGTCGTTTTCGGGATGGCAATCGCAGTTGGGGCTGATATCCATGGCCAGCGAGATGTGGAAGCTCGGTCGACCGTCAACGATGGCCTTGGTGTACTCGGCGATCTTGCAGTTGAGCACGTCGGCCGCGGCGTCATAGTCAGGCTTGATGCAGTCCTGGTTGCACGCCGCAATGCAGCGGCCGCAGCCCAGGCAGCGGTCGTGGTCGATAGCGGCCACGTGCACCGTGCGGGTGCTGCCGTTGGCAAGTTCGCGCTCGCGGGTGTCGTCAAACGAGATAGCGTTGTGCGCGCAGATCTTTTCGCAGGCGCGGCAGCCCACGCAGTTGGCGGTATCGACACTCGGCTTGCCGGCGGCATGCTGCTCCATCTTGCCGGCGCGGCTGCCGCCGCCCATGCCCAGGTTCTTCATAGCGCCGCCAAAGCCGGCCTGCTCATGGCCCTTAAAGTGAGTGAGGCTGATCACAATGTCGGCGTCCATGAGCGCCTGGCCGATCTTGGCCTCGTGCACGTACTCGCCGCCCTCAACCGGGACGAGCGCCTCGTCGGTGCCCTTGAGGCCGTCGGCGATGATGATCTGACAGCCCGTGGCATACGGGGTAAAGCCGTTCTGGTAAGCGGTGTCGATGTGCTCGAGCGCGTTTTTGCGGCTACCGACGTAGAGCGTGTTGCAATCGGTGAGGAAGGGCTTGCCGCCCAGTTCCTTGACGACATCCGCGACGGCGCGGGCGTAGTTGGGGCGCAAAAAGCTCAGATTGCCCAGCTCGCCAAAGTGAATCTTGATGGCGACGAACTTGTTCTCAAAGTCGATCTGCTCGATGCCGGCGCGGCGGATGAGACGCTTGAGCTTGTCGAGCTGGCTCTCGCGAGCATGCGTGCGCAGGTTCGTAAAGTACACCTTGGCGGGTGCGGCGGGTGCAGTTGCGGTCATAGATCTATCCCCTCGGTCTATATGGCGTTACAGACATAGGAGATGGTACCCATTGGAGTAGGGTCAAAGTCAAGCGCGGCGACGGGAGCACCTAGTCGTTGGGGACGCTCTTAAATGACTGGCCGTTAGGGACACTCTTTCACTACCCGGCAGCTGGGGACGTTCCTTTCCTGCCGGCAGTTGGGGACAGTCCTTGCCAACCCTGCGGGCAAGCCGGCGAATCGGCAAAGACTGTCCCCGATGACTAGTCGTTTAAGTCTGTCCCCAATGACCACTCTTGGTCATTTAAGCCTGTCCCCAATGACTACTCTTGGACTTTGAGCGCCTCGGCCAGGGGGACGCGCCTGATGGAGCGCGTGTGCAGCAGCGCCACGACCAGGTAAGTCGCAAAGCCGATGCCAACACACGCCGCCATGGACCAAGCAGGCACGTAGATCTCGATATTGCCGTTGTAGGCGAGCAGCATAGAACGGAAGATAGCCGTAAGCGAGCCGATGATCACGGGCAGGCTCAGCACGAGCGACGCCGCCACGCACAGCGTGATCGAGCGGATGTACAGATGCGAGATCTCGCCATCGCGATAGCCAAAGACCTTCATGTAGCTAATCGAGCGGGCGCTGTGGTCGATGACGGCCTTGGTCAGCAGGTACATAAACAGCAGGAAGATGAACACCGCGAGCCCGACCATCATGCCGATCATGTCGCTCATCATGCCGATAAACTGGTCGCCCACGGCGCGCATGTCGTCGGGCGTGGTGTCGCCGGCAAAGTAACGCGCGTCGAGGTTGAGCTTCTCGTCGCTCACGTAACCGTTAAAGTAGGCGGGGTCGTTGCCGAACAGCTCGTTAAAGTCGTCGAGGCTCATGTAGATATTCATGTCTGACTTGGAGCCCCAGGTGGCGTCCTTGCCCGCGTACTCCAGGGAATAATTCTTGCCCTCGTATTTGTCGTTGAGCGTGACCTTTTGTCCCTCGCTCCAGCCAAACTTGTCGAGCAGGCCGCCGCCAAAGACGACACGCCCGTCGCCGACGTCCAGCCCTTTCCAGTAGCGCGAATCGGACGAGATGCCGTAGATGGAGATCATCTCCTGCCCATTTCCATCGCCGCGATCGTATTGCAGCTGGTAAACGGCATATTTCTCGGCCTGTGCAATCTTGCCCGCACCGTTGTCCGTCGTATTGACGGGGTGAATGTCGTCGTTGTCAGTATCGATCTTCGAGGCCTTTTCGATTAGATTGATGGTCTCGTCGCGGTCGCAGCCAAGCGCATCGGCAAGATCGTCGAGGCGCGCATAGAGGGCGTCCTTTTTATCCCGAACCGTTGCGAGCGCGTCCTGCGCTGCAGTCAGGCTCTCGGCAGACGGAGCGCTGGTCGCAGCATTGGCCGCCGCCTGCGCGGCATCGACCGCATCGTCAAGCTCGTCATCCGCATCCTGGGCGGCGGTGAGGAGCGCACCGTCCACCGATTGCAAGCGCTCGAGTGCCGACCACTGCTCGCGCTCCTCGGCGGTACCCTCAAGCTCCAGCGGAGCCTTGAGCGTGTACTGATGCTCGGCGACCAGACTTGTCTCCAGGTTGTCCGCGTAGTGCGTCATCGTGGGCAGAATCGCCAGGCCAAAGAGCAGCAGCAGCGACGCAAACGCAATGCCCACGAAGAGCGTGGCGAAGTTGCCCAGATTGCGCAGGAAGATGCGCAGGCGAAAGCGAGAGACGAAACCCATGCGCTCCGGCAGCTGAAAACCGCGCTTGGTGCCCGACTTGCCGCCCGCCTCGTGACGGAGGAACTGCAGCGGGGTCTTTCCCATCTTGCGGAGCAGGCCCACCAGCGTAATGAGGATGAGCGCGGTGGCGGGAACCACGGCGCACTTTACAAAGATCTCCCAGCTCCAGTACACCTGGAAGGGCGGCAGACTGTACGAGCCGTAATAGAGGCTGCGCATGGGCTCGGTAAAGAACGCAACGCCGAGCGCAGTGCCCAGCAGCGATGCGACAACGCCCACAACGGCGGGAAGCGCAAGGTAGTGCAGCACGATCTCGCGACGGCGATAACCACTGGCAAGCAGCGTGCCGATGATGGCGCTCTCCTCCTCGATGGTGGCGTCGGTGAGCACCACAAAGACGAACGCCATGATCACGATGATGATGTCGAGCAGCGTCGTCCACATCATGGAGTCGCCGTCCACATCGTCGCGCGCATAGCCAATGCCCTGGTTGGAATCGGCATCGGTCAGGTCATCCACGCGCGCATCGGCATCCGCCAGCGCCTCGACCATATCCTGCTCGGCATCGATGCGATCCGCGGTGGAGAGGTCGCGGTCGTTAAAGGTAAAGGAGTAGGTGTAGGCGGGCGCGCCGCCGGCGTCCTCGAGCGCGGCAAAGCCGGCGTCGGTGACCTCGGCCACGCCATAGGTGATGGTGTTCACCGTAAAGTCCGAGTTGTTGAGGAACAGCGCCTGGCTATCGGGCTGCGTGATGATGCCGCAGATGGTGTAGGTGCGGCCCTCGAGTGCAACCTTATCGCCCACGGCAAGATCGTTGTTGGTGGCAAAGACGCGGTCGATGGCCACTTCGTCGTCCGCGCGGGGCTGCTTGCCTTCGCAGTAGGACGCGATATCGACCTTGGTACGGTGCGCGTAGGCGCGCAGCGTGCGCTTGGTGCCGTCGTCGCCGGACGCCTTTTTGATGATGGCGTCGATGGAGAAGTTCTTGTAGAGCGTGACGCCGCCGACCTCGCCGGCCGCGTCCTCGGCGGCTTTAAGTTGGTCGTCGGTGGCCTCGAACGCCGTGGTCAGGCGACCGTCCTCAATCGTGTACTCGTCGCGCATGTCGTCGATGAGGCAGCCGATGGAGTGTGCCGCGAGCAAAAAGCCCGACGTGAGGGCGATACTTCCGCACATAAGCAAGAAGATGCCCAGGTACTTGCCGATATTGCGGCGCAGCTCGCGGGGAAGTCGTTTTGCGAGAGGTGACATGGCGCCGCCTACCAATCGAGCTCGGCGGCCGCGACGGGCGACTCGTTGAGCTCGTCCTCGACGATGCGACCGTCGCGCAGGCGCAGCACGCGGTTGGCCATGTGGGCGATGGCGGCGTTATGGGTAACGATGATGATGGTGCAGCCGTAGGTGCGATTGACGTCCTCCATGAGCTGCAGGATTTCCTTGGATGTCTTGTAATCGAGTGCGCCCGTGGGCTCGTCGCACAGCAGCAGGCCCGGGTTTTTGACGAGCGCACGGCCGATGGCACAGCGCTGCTGCTGGCCGCCCGAGACCTGGCGCGGGAACTTGTTGCGGTGCTCGTAGAGGCCCAGCGAGCGCAGCAGGTCGTCGACATTGAGCGGGTTTTTGGACAGGTGCGCCGTGACTTCGATGTTTTCCTTGATGGTGAGGTCGGGCACTAGGTTGTAGAACTGGAAGACAAAGCCCAGCTCGCGGCGGCGATACTCGCCCAGGTCGGCGGGCTTGAGCGTCGTCAGGTCGCAGCCGTCCACCATGATGGAGCCGCCGTCGGCGTCCTCCAGGCCGCCGATGAGATTGAGAAACGTCGACTTGCCCGAGCCCGAAGGCCCCAGCATGACGCATATTTCGCTGCGGTTGATGGACGTGTTAATGCCGTCGAGTACCGTCAGGCGTGCGTCGCCGTCGCCGTAGTGTTTCTTGAGGTCCTTAACCTGGACGTAGGCCTGTTTCGTCGCCATACCATCCCCCATTGTTAGCCTTCTGCTACTTTTCTAGGGTAATAGTAAACCCAGGCGAACTATTTTTCAAACTAATCATTGGGGACGTTCTTAAACGACTAGCTGTTAGGGACACTCTTTCGCCACCCACAGTTAGGGACGTTCCTTTCCTGCCGGCAAATGGGGACAGTCCTTGCCGACCCTGCCGGTAAGCCGGCGGATCGGCAAGGACTGTCCCCGATAACTAGTCATTTAAGTCTGTCCCCAATGACCACTCTTGGTCATTTAAGTCTGTCCCCAATGAGTACCCGATGACTAGGCATGGGATTTGGTGTGGGTGAGGGCTAGGCCCACGGCGGCGATGGCAGCGGCGAAGAGCACGGTGACGCCCAGGTCGCAGGCGATGTCGCCCAGCACGGCAGACGTCAGGTCCGCGGCAAGCGCCTTGCCGATCGCGTCGTTCACCCAAAACGTCGGAACAAAGTGCGCCACGGTCTGCACGGCCGAACCCATGAGCGACAGTGGCATCCAGGCACCGCCCAAAAACGTCATGAGCATGCCGAGCAGGTTGCCCACGCCGTTGAGCAGCTCCTCGCGCGCACCCAAACCCGATAGCGTAAAGCCAACGGCCAGCGGCGTCAGCGCCAGAGCAAACGTCGCCGCCAGCGCCAAGCACACGCGGTCCACGCCGACCTCGGCGACCGCGCCGGCAAAGCCCACGACGCCCATCATGCTCGACACAAACCAGATGCAGACGGTGAGCACCGCGGCGGCCGCGAACACGGCGAGCGAGCGCTGACGCTCGGAGACCGGGCCGGCATCCATGCGGCGCACGCGCTCGGGCTCGTTCATGCCCGAGAACACCAGGCCCACCGACACGATGACCGACGAGATGATCGCATACGCGCCAAAGTTGAAATACGACTCGAGCGTGGCGGCAGCAGTCGAGTCGACCTTGACCTGCTCGATCTGGACCTCGGCGCGCTTGGCGGCGGCATGTTCGGCAGCCTTGGCGACGTCGCCGTCGGAGGCAGCGGGCTCAAGTGCCGCCGCAGCACCCGCGAGCGAGATCCAACGCGAGGCCTCGGCAGACGAAAGCGCCGCCGCCATGGTGCCGGAGCCGTACGTCACGTCGAGCTTGGGCAAGGTCTCCCCCGCACGGGCCGCCGCGATCAGGTCGTCCTCAAACCCCCCCGGGATAAAGAATACGCAGTCGGCGCTGCCCTTGGCGCTGTTGCTCTTGGAGAGCGCATCCGCAAGGTCGTACGTGTCGTCGCCGACGCCCGTAACCAGGTCAAAGCGCGACCCCAAGTGCTTAGTGAGCGCCCGCGAAAGGTCGCTGTTGTCGCGATCGACCACGATCACGTTGGCGTCGTAGGGCTTGTATTCGGTGAGCTGCGACGAATTCCAGCTCACCGAGGCCGCGATAAACACGCCCATGAGCGAGATGAACACCGTATAGATGAGCAGGTAGAACGGGTGCGCCAGCGCCATGCGAAGCGCAGTCTTAAAGGTGCTCATAGCGGCTCCTTCCAAAGATCAGGGTGGCGGCAGCGACAAACACCAGGGCCATCAGGACAAGCGCGCCCGCGCGCACGGCAAACGGCCCCAGGTCCTCAAAGAAATACAGACGGTTGAACATGTCGCAGATGAGCTTGACGGGATTGAGCCAGCACTCGGCCGGGCAGGCGCGGGCGACGTCGTCGGCAAGCGCCATCGCCGGCTCGCCGTAAAGGCCGGCGAACAGGGCGCACGTGGTGGCAAAGCCCGTGAGGATGCCCGACTTGGACGCCTTGCCGCCTTTGACGGGAAGCGTGCCCACAAAGAGCCCCAGGCCCGTCGCGGCAAGTGCGGAGGCGGCGCCGCCCACTAGACACAGCCCCTCGCGCCCGCCAAAGTCGACGCCGACGACCAGGCGCACGTAGCCGATCGCCACCGCCATCGAGGCAAAGGAGACAAGCCACGAGCCGATAAAGATGCCGGCCAGTGACGCCGTCTTGGAAAGGCCGCCCACGCAGCGGCGCGCGCCAAGGCCCGACAGATTGGGCTGCAGGTCGACGACGCTCAGAGCGGCAAACTCGGCAGACATCATCGCGACCAGGCCAAAGAGCGCGTAATAGTAAATGGTCGTACCGTCGGGCGTGGTGCGCGTCAGGCTCACGCGACGGGTTCCGCCCTCGAGCGACAGGGCGCGGGCAACCGCCTCCGGGTCGACAAGCGCCGCCGGGTCATCTTGGGCAATCTGGGCCATGAGCTCGGCATTTTGCGTATAGGAGCTCGCCACCGTCTCCAAGATGCTGCGGTCGGTGAGCACCGACGAGGCGCGCGAGCTGTCATAGCTCGAAAGCAGCGTGAGCTTGAGCGTGCCCGCGGCGTCGACCGTATAGATACCCGCGACCTCGCCGGCCTTGAGCGCGTGGTTCGCGGCGGTCGCATCCTCGCACTCGCGAATCTCGAGCAGCTGATCGTCGCCCTCCTCGGCAAGCGAGGTCGCCACATCCTTAAAGGTCGACGCGTCCCAGGCTTCGTCGGCGACGACGGCAACCGGCACCGGGTCGACCTTGCCGTCGGAGCTCAGGTTCGCAAACATAAACATGAACATCGTGGAAAGCGCGATGGGAAAGATCGCGCCCCAGACCCACGTGCTCGGCCGACGCAACAGCGTCTTGAGCGTGATGATGATGGTGTTGAACATGGCCGCCCCCCTAGTCGCGCAGCTCGCGGCCGGTGATCTCGAGGAACACGTCGTTGAGGGTCGGCGGCTCGGAGTAGATGCGGCCGAGCGGCACGTCGTACGAGCGCAGCGCGTCGAGGATGTCGGTCAGGTTATGCGGGCTCGCCTCGCACGAGAACGTGAGCTGGCCCGCCGTCGCCGCCAGGTCCAGGACATGCGGCAGACTCGCAACGGCAGCGAGTGCCGCGCTCGGCACCTCACCGACCTCGATCACGACCTTCTCGCCCATCTGGATCATGCGCTTGAGCTCGTCGTTGGTGCCCTGCGCCAACACGCGCCCGCCGTCCATGATCATGATGCGGCTGCAGATCTGCTCGACCTCCTCCATGTAGTGGCTGGTATACACCACCGTGGCGCCCTCGTCGCGCAGGCGGCAGATGCCCTCCAGGATGGCGTTGCGGCTTTGCGGGTCGACCGCCACCGTGGGCTCGTCGAAGAAGATGAGCTCGGGCTTGTGCGCGATACCGCAGGCGATGTTAAGGCGGCGCGCCAGGCCGCCCGAAAGCTTGCCGGGGCGGAACTTGGCAAAGTCGCCCAGGCCGACAAAGTCGATCGCCTCGTCCACCAGCGCGCGGCGGCGCTTGCGATCGTTGACGTAGAGGCTGCAGAAATAATCGATGTTCTCGCGCACGGTGAGCTCGTCGAACACCGCCACCTGCTGCGGCACCACGCCGATACGGCGCTTGAGGTCGTAGCGGACGGGCGTCATGGGCTCGCCGAACAGCTCGATGGTGCCCTTGTCGTAAGCAAGCAGCTGCAGGATGCAGTTGATGGACGTGGTCTTGCCCGAGCCATTGGGGCCGAGCAAGCCAAAGATCTCGCCGGGGGCGATGCTCAGGTTAAAGTGGTCGAGCGCGATAAGGTCGTCATAGCGCTTGACGAGGTTTTCGACGCGGACGATATCTGTCATGAGGTGGCCCTTCTGTTGATTGCGGCCCGGTACGATTGCATCATCGCAGGTGCGGCGAGGGCGCGCCAGTGAGCTTTGTCACGAGTGCGGCGGGGCCGGGCGGGAGGAATGTCACGGTTGCGGCACCTGAGCAATCGTCGTGCGCGCCATCGCGTACAATACCCGTATGAACAGGCTTTTCGACAAATCGATCGTGTTGGCGTGCTGCATCGCGGCCGCCTTGGGCCTTGCTGTGGACGCCCGCCTGGTCGCGGCATTTTGCCTTGGCGTTGTCATCGCCGCGCTGGCCGAGGTCGCGCAAGGCGAGCGCACCCGCCGCGCCAGCGAGGCCGCGAGCTACGCTTACGTCATCGTGGCTGTCTTTGTGCCGTCGTTTATGCCGTTTGCGCCCCTCGCCTTCTACGACATCGCGCGACGCGTGCGCCGCGAGCACGTCTGGGGCGCACTGGGCGCCGGCGCCATCTTTGCCTGCGCGCTCGTTGCATATGCCCACGCCGGCGCGCTTCCCACCCGCGCGCTGCTGCTGACGGCCATTCTTTCGGTTGCCGCCACCTTACTGTCGCTGCGCACCGCCCAGCTGGAGCGCGAGCAGGAGCGCATGCGTCGCACCCGTGACGAGCTGCAGGAACGAGCCCTCGCGCTCGAGGCGCGCAACCGCGACCTTGCCGACCGCCAGGACTACGAGGTCGAGCTCGCGACGCTCGCCGAGCGCGCACGCATCGCGCGCGAGATCCACGATAACGTGGGCCACCAGCTCACGCGTGCCTCGCTGCAAACCGAAGCCCTACGCGTAGTCCACGCCAACGAGCCCGGTGTCGCCGCCGACTTCGCCGACGTCAAGCGCACCGTCGATGAGGCGCTTCAGCTTGTGCGCGCGAGCGTCCATGCGCTCAACGACAACGCGGCCAATCTCTCCGTACAGCTCGAGCGCATCGTGAAAGGTGCGCGCTCAGATGGCGGGCCGCAGATTGAGCTTGAGGTTTTGGCCGAACATGCACCCGCCAACGTCGCCAACTGCTTTGCGGCGATCCTGCGCGAGGCGCTCTCCAACACCATGCGCCACGCCCGTGCTCAGAACGTTACCGTGCGATGCATGGAGCATCCGTCGTTTTACCAGCTCATCGTTACCGACGATGGCGAGGGCGGGATCCGGGCGGGCGGTCGCGGCGTCGCGGAAGGCATGGGGCTCGGCTCCATGCGCGAGCGCGTCGAGGCGCTCGGCGGAACCTTCACTGCCGGCCCACGCGCCGGCGCCCCCGGCTGGCGCGTGTTTGCCACCGTCCCCAAACAGCAAGGAGATGACGCCCGATGAGGCTCATTGTTGTCGACGACGACCGCTTGGTGGTCGATTCGCTCAAGATTATCCTGGGTGCCCAGCCGCAGATCGAAGTGGTGGGCACCGGCGCCGACGGCAACGATGCGGTCGCGCTCTACACCGAGCACGCGCCCGACATCGCGCTGCTCGATATTCAGATGCCGGGGCGTGACGGCCTTTCGGCGGCGCGCGAGATCCTCGAGTGCGACCCCACAGCACGCGTGGTGTTCCTGACCACGTTTTCGGATGACGAATACATTGTGTCGGCGCTCAAGCTGGGCGCCCGCGGCTATCTGATCAAAACCGATGTCGCTGCCATTCCGCCAGCGCTGGCGCAAGTCATGGACGGCAAACGCGTGCTCGAGGGCAAGGCAATCGAGGACGTCGATTTTGATGGGACGGACGTCGAGGCCGGCTCGTCCCGCCGGCCCGCAGCCTTTGCCGGCCTGACCGACCGCGAGTTCGAGGTCGCCGAGCTCATTGCCCGCGGCCTCGATAACAAGGAAATTGCCACCACCGCCTATATGGGCGAAGGCACCGTGCGAAACCACATCAGCTCAATCCTGGCCAAAATGGGCCTGCGCAACCGCACCCAGATCGCCATCGCCTACCTGCGAGGGTAATCAACCAACGGCCGACCACCCCGGCATAGCTTTATGGCTGCTACCGATTTGATGCCATTTCAAAACTATGCCGGTTTACGGGGCTAAACTCAGGAACCCCGCCCATGCCCCCATTTTTCGAAAAATGATGGCCCATCTACCTGCGGTTTTGTTTTCGCGTTTTTCGGTATGGTTGGAGGTTCGCGATTCAGCCCCGTAATCCGGCATAGTTTTGTTCGGGCAGCCCCGCGCGGGCACTTCCGCGAGCCCCGCGGAGCAAAAAATGATCCGTTTCCCCGTCCCCGGGGGATCAGCCGGCGGCGCCCGCCACGAAACCGGCCCATCTACTACGTTTGACTCGATACCCCCGACCACACCCTCGTTTTGAACAAAACCGCAGGCGTTCTACCTGCGGTTTTGTTTTCACGTTTTTCGGCATGGTTAGGGGTCGGCAGCTAAACGTAATAGATGGGCCGGTTTTGTGGCGCGCCCTCCTCCCCTACGCACAAAAGTGCCGCCACGGAGAAGGGAGACGCCTCCGTGGCGGCTGGGGGTGGGGTGGGGGCTATGTTTTTGGCTCCCCGCCAGCGCCCGGGGCCCTTGGCCCCGGGCGCTGTCAGTGCGCCTAGCGCTTACGGATGCCCCAGATCAGGGCACCGACGCCGGACATGGCGACGACAAACGCCATGAGGAGCGCGGCTGCCTGCTGGTCACCCGTGGTGGGCAGGAAACCCTTGACCGTCTTGACGATGTTCGTCACGGTCTTGGGCGTGCCGGGGTCGGGCGTCGGCACGGGCGTTTCGGGCTTCTTGTACGTGTTGTTGAACACGATGCCCTCGACGCTCTTGTCACCCTTGGTATAGGCGACGCTCGCCTTGAGGTTACCCTCGCCGGCATCGACCACGTTGACGGTCGCGGTAAAGACGGACTTGTCGTACGTCATACCGGTCTCGTCGCCCTTGACCTCGCTGATGGTGTAGACGTACGTTCCGGGCTCGTCGTACTCGAACTTGTCGAAGTTGATCTTGCCGTCGGCATCGTTGGTGACGGTGGACTCAATGTCCTCGCCAACGAGCTTAAAGCTAAACTCGTCCTTCTTGAGCTCGCGTCCCTCGAGCACCTTGATCGCGCCGATGGAGACCTGAGTGGGCATGGCATGATACTTGTTGGTAAAGCCAGCGGACTCGGTAGTTCCCTCGAGCTTGTGCGTCGCGGTCAGCGTGCCGTCGCCGTTGTCGGAGACGGTGGTCACGACGGTGTAGGTCGTGCCGTCATAGGTGACGCCCTTGTACAGGCCGAGCGCGTTGGGGCAAGCCTCGCGCAGCGTGTACGTGTGCGTGCCGGGTGCCTCGTAGCGGATCGGGCTCAGCGTAACGGTGCCGTTGGCGTCGTTGGTGCCGCTAGCGACAACCACGTCGTTCTCGAGCAGCTCAAACGTGAACTCGCCGGCTGCAAGGTCGCGTCCGGTCAGACGTTTGACCGTCTTGACCTGATCGGTCACCACGGAATCGGTTGGCGCCACGCTGTAGGTGTTGGTGAACATAAAGGCCGCACCGTCGGCGCCTTCGCGCTTGACGTTCAGATGTCCGGCACCGTCGTCAGTCACGGTGTAGGAAACCTTGCGCGCGGCGTTGGCATCGTTGGTCACGCCAGGGGCGCTACCGGACTCGGTCACCGTGTAGGTAAAGGTGTGCGAGCGCGGAGTAGCGGCGACAGGCTCGTTCTTGTCCTCGGATTCACCAGCGTTAACGTCAACGTTGGCCTCTACCTCGTTGGCCTCTGCCTCATCGGCTTCTGCCTCATCGGCTTCGGTCTTGTCGGTTGCATCGGTCTTCACGCCCAGGACGCGGTTGAGGTCCTCGAGCGTAAAGTGGATCTTGCCAAAGTCCACGTTGCCGGCCGCGTCGTTGGTTGCGGTCGTGCGCTCGGGCATCGGGGCGCCCGCCTCGTCGGGGGTCACGGTAAAGGTGAACTTGCCCGCGATGTCGGCCGGGGTCAGGCCCTCGGCGGCCTGAAGCTTCTTGGTGCCGGTGAGTTCGTCATCCACGGCCTCGGCGCCGTAGACGTTCTCGAACACGGGCTCGGCGTCACCGTAGTCGACCCTTGCCGTCAGGGTACCGTCACCGTTGTCGACGACGATAACCTTAAAGTCAAAGCTCGACGTTTCGGCCGAGATGCCCTTGTCGGCCAGCGAGTTCGTGAACTCAAACGCCGTGTAGTTGATGGTCCACGCAGGCTTGGCATCCGTGTCGATGCGGATGGCGCGGCCGGCGCTTACCAGATCGGCGAGCATCTTGGTCGTGTAATGCAGCGTACCGAAGCTCACCTGGCCGCCAAGGTTGGTAGCCGGAGTGCCCTGGATTGCTTCCGTCTCGCCCGCATAAGCGATGCCAAAGTAGAACTCGCCGTCGGCCATCAGGCGACCGGTCAGCTTCTTGGCGGCAACGACCTGGACAGGCTTGTTGGTCGTAGCGCTATAGCTGTTTTCGAACGGGACCAGGGCGCTCTCGACCTTGTTCTCGCCGCTCTTGTGGACCATCGCATGCGTGCCCTCGGGGCCGCCAGTAACGGTCGTGGTGGCAGTAAGCGTACCAGCGCCGTCATCGGCGATAGCAATCGTCACGGTGCGCTCGGCGTCGTCGTAGGTGTAGCCGGGCTGGCGGTCATTCTTCTCGGTCACGGTATACGTAAAGGTCTTACCGGCGTCAGCCTGCGTAAACTTGACCTCATGGCCAGCCAGGATGTCGATCAGGCCGACCGCTCCCTCTGTCGTCGCAGGGGACTTGAATTCGTTGACTCCAGGCAGCAGGTCAAGCGCCTTGGCCGAAGCCTCGTCGGCGGGCTTCACGGTAAAGGTGAACTGGCCCTCAGTCATGGGGCGTCCGGAGAGGGTCTTGCTGAGCTTAAGACCGCCGGCTGCGGTGTAGTTAAGCTCAGTGCTATACGTGTTGGTAAAGCGTCCGTTTTCCGTCTTGGTGACGTTGGCGATCAGGACGCCCTTGCCGTTGTCGGTCACGGTCACTTCGGCGGTTGCGACATGCTCGTCATACGTCATGCCGGCCGCACTGCCCTTGTTCTCGCGGATTTCGTACTTATAGGTTCCGGCAGCCGTGTAGCGAATCTTGCCGAACTTGATGGCGGCGATGCCGTCCTTCGCGTCCTTCTTGCTCACGGTCACGGTTGCGGGGTCGGGCAGCGGAGTGCCCTCGGGAGCGGTGATGGTAAAGCTGAACTTGTCCGCATCCGTCCACTCGCGTCCGTCGATAGCCTTGCTCAGACCAAAGTCGAGGTCTGCATCGAGCGGGTCCACGCTGTAGGTGTTCTCGAAGGTCGCAGGCTTGTCGCCCTTCAGGACATGCTCGGCCTTGAGGGTGCCGTCACCGTTGTCTGTGATGGTGGTCTCAATGGTGTACTTGGCGTTGCTGTAGGTGACGCCGCCGGCGCTACCCTTGATTTCGCGCAGCGTGTAGGTGTGCTTGCCGGCCTCTTTGTACTCGATGGGGCTCATCGTGATCTTGCCGTCGGCGGCGTTCTTGCCGGTGGCGACGACCTTGGCGTCCTTGCCCTCGACGAGCTCGAAGGAGAACTCGCCTTTCTCGAGCGCACGCCCGGTCAAAACCTTGGTCGCGGTGATGTGGTCGGTAACGCTGAACTCGTCGGGGTTCGGCTTGTAGCTGTTGCTGAACTTCGCCTCGTCGGCGTCCTTCAGGACATGCTTCGCCTCGAGCGTGCCGTCACCGTTGTCTGTGATGGTCGTCTCGATGGTGTAGGTCTTGCTGTCGTAAGTGATGCCATTGCCGGCGTCGCCCGGGACCTCGCGCAGCGTGTAGGTGTGCTTGCCGGCCTCGGTGTACTCGATGGCACTCATCGTGATCTTGCCGTCGGCGGCATTGGTGCCGGTGGCGACGACCTCGTTACCCTCAACGAGTTCGAAGTTAAACTCGCGCTCTTTGAGGTCACGGCCGGTCAGGACCTTGGTCGCGGTGATCTGGTCGGTGACGCTGGAGACCTTGGAGCCAGGCTTGTAGGAGTTGGTGAACTTCGCCTCATCGGCGTCCTGCAGCTTGTGCTCGACGTCGAGCGTGCCGTCACCGTTGTCCTTGACGATAGTCTCAATGGTGTAGGTCGTGCTGTCGTAAGTGATGCCGTTGTTGGCGTCACCCGGGACCTCGCGCAGCGTGTAGGTGTGCTTGCCGGGCTTGTCGTACT
>CAKTWW010000044.1 GCA_934630855.1 uncultured Collinsella sp. | reverse complement strand
GCCGGTATCAACACCCGCGACTATGCCGAGCGCGTGCCGCTGCTCATCGAGGCCGGTGCCGACGTCCTGTGCATCGACTCCTCCGAGGGCTTTAGCGAGTGGCAGAAGCGCACCATCGAGTGGATCCGCGCCAACTACGGCGAGGACGTCAAGGTCGGCGCCGGTAACGTCGTTGACGCCGAGGGCTTCCGCTTCCTGGCCGACTGCGGTGCCGACTTCATCAAGGTCGGTATCGGCGGCGGTTCCATCTGCATTACCCGCGAGACCAAGGGCATCGGCCGTGGCCAGGCCACCGCGCTGATCGACGTCTGCCGCGCTCGCGACGAGTACTACGAGGAGACCGGCGTCTACGTGCCCGTGTGCTCCGACGGTGGCATCGTCTACGACTACCACATGACGCTCGCCCTTGCCATGGGTGCTGACTTTATGATGCTGGGCCGCTACTTCGCCCGCTTCGACGAGTCCCCGACCGAGCGCGTCAACGTCAACGGTCAGTACATGAAGGAGTACTGGGGCGAGGGTTCTGCGCGTGCCCGTAACTGGCAGCGCTACGACCTGGGCGGCGCCGCGAAGCTCAGCTTCGTCGAGGGCGTCGACTCCTACGTGCCTTACGCCGGCTCCCTCAAGGACGGCGTGGGCGGCACGCTCTACAAGGTCAAGTCCACGATGTGCAACTGCGGTGCCCTCTCGATCCCCGAGCTCCAGGAAAAGGCACGCCTGACGCTGGTAAGCTCAACCTCCATCGTCGAAGGCGGCGCCCACGACGTCGTGGTCAAGGACTCGCAGCAGAGCGTCTCCTACCGCTAAGCGGCTTTCCCAAGCACCGCACCTTGGACCTCAAACCGTCGCTCGCGTACCAAAGTACGCGTCGCTCCTCTTTCGGCCCAATCTGCGGCACTTGGAAAACCTGTCCACGCTAGGACGGGTAACAAATAGTGGTTAAGTATCAACCACGTTATTTAGATAAAGCGAGATGCATGCAAGTCGCAGGCATCTCGCTTGTTGTATTTGATATCATCAGTCAAGTTAACCTTAGGGTCGGTCTGCTTGGCTTTGTTCGCTACAAGTTCCGCACGCAAAGAAGAGCACTTAATGTGCTCTTCGTCTTGCGCAGGACTGTCCGCAGTAGCGAATAAAGCCAAGCCGACCGACCCCAGCTAAGATTAAAGGAGCTGATATGTGCGATTGCACAGATCATAAGGACGAGATCCCTGCCTATGACGCGCAGGCCATCGAGTCCCGGTGGATGAAGGCCTGGGAGGAGTCTAACCTCTTTGCCGTCGACACCGACGCCAGCAAGCCCAAGAAGTACGTGCTCGAGATGTTCCCGTATCCGTCGGGCGACCTGCACATGGGTCACGCGCGCAACTACACCATCGGCGACGCCATGGCGCGCCAGGCCCGTATGCGCGGCTACGACGTACTGCATCCCATCGGCTTTGATGCCTTTGGTCTGCCCGCCGAGAACGCTGCCATCAAGCACAACACGCAGGCTGCCGCTTGGACGTACAAGAACATGGACCAGGCGCTCGCCACGATGAAGCGCATGGGCTTCTCCTACGATCTGGATCGCATGGTCAAGACCTGCAGCCCCGACTACTATCGCTGGGGTCAGTGGATTTTTGAGAAGTTGTGGGAAAAGGGCCTGGTCTACCGCAAGAAGAACCCGGTCAACTGGTGCCCCAACTGCAAGACCGTTTTGGCCAACGAGCAGGTCACCGAGGGCAAGTGCTGGCGCTGCGGCACCGAGCCCGAGAAGCGCGACCTGGAGCAGTGGTACTTTAAGATCACCGAGTACTCCCAGGAGCTGCTCGACGACCTGGAGAAGCTCCCCGGCTGGCCCGAGCGCGTAAAGCAGATGCAGGCCAACTGGATCGGCCGCTCCGAGGGCGCCGAGGTCGACTTTACCCTGTGCGACCAGGATGGCGAGCCCATCGAGGGCGACGAGGGTAAGATCACCGTCTTCACCACGCGTGCCGATACGCTCTTTGGCGTCTCCTTCTTTGTCCTGGCTCCCGAGTACGCCCGTCTGCACGAGCTCGTCGAGGGCACGGAGTACGAGGAGGCCGTCACCAAGATCGTCGAGGACTCCAAGCATATCTCTGCCGTCGAGCGTGCCCAGGGCACCCTCGAGAAGCACGGTGCCTTTACGGGCCGCTACGTCGTGAACCCCGTCAACGGCGAGAAGGTCCCCGTGTGGGTTGCCGACTACGTCGTGGCCGACTACGGCACCGGCGCCGTTATGGCCGTTCCCTGCGGCGACCAGCGCGACTTTGAGTTCGCCCGCAAGTACGACCTGCCCATCGTGCCGATTATCCTGGACGATGACGACCGCGCTGCCGTCGAGGCCAGTGGCGAGACTATCGATACCTTCCATGCCGAGACCGTCGACTGGGATTGCGCCCACGCTGCCGAGGGCACGCTCGTCCAGTCCGGCAAGTACACCGGCATGCGCGGTGGCAAGCACTCCGAGGGCGAAGCTGCGATCGTGGCCGACCTCGAGGCCATGGGGTGCGGCCGTCGTAAGGTCGAGTTCCGTCTGCGCGACTGGCTCATTTCCCGCCAGCGCTATTGGGGCAACCCCATCCCGGCTATCCACTGCGAGCACTGCGGCATTGTGCCCGTGCCCGAGGACCAGCTGCCGGTGACGCTGCCCGAGAACCTGGACCTGGGCGCCGGCGAGACCCTCGCCGAGTGCAAGGAGTTCTACGAGACCACCTGCCCGGTCTGCGGTCGTCCGGCCAAGCGCGAGACCGATACCATGGACACCTTCACCTGCTCCAGCTGGTATTACCTGCGCTATACCGATCCGCACAACACCGAGCTGCCTTTCTCCAAGGAAGCCGCCGACCGTTGGATGCCCGTCGATAACTACATCGGTGGCATCGAGCACGCCATTTTGCACCTGCTGTACAGCCGCTTCTTTACCAAGGCGCTGCGCGACCTGGGTCTGCTGAGCGTGGATGAGCCCTTCACCAACCTGCTGTGCCAGGGCATGGTCAAGGACGAGAACGGCGACACCATGTCCAAGTCCAAGGGCAACGTCGTGCCCCCGAGCTCGGTCATCGAGCCCTACGGCGCCGACACCATGCGTCTGGCAATCCTGTTTATCGCCCCGCCCGAGAAGGACTTTGACTGGGATCCCAAGGCTGTTGAGGGCGCCAACCGCTTTATCAAGCGCGCCTGGCGTATCGTGTGGCAGCTCGTCCAGTTCGGCGACGCCAACGTGGCCTTCGATAAGTCCGTGCTCAACGAGGCTGCGATGAAGCTCTATCGCGAGCGTCACCGCACCATCGCCAAGTGCACCGAGGACTTTGACCGCGGCCAGTTCAACACCGCGATCTCGGCCGTCATGGAGCTCGTCAACGCGGCGAGCGCCTATCTCAATGCCACCGAGGGTGCCGCCCGCGACAAGGCGCTGTGCTACGGCGTGGCCAAGGACATCGTGAGCGTCCTAGCCCCCATCTGTCCGTTCTGGGCCGACGAGCTGTGGCACGAGGCACTCGGCTGCGAAGGCAACGCCTACACCGCCGCCTGGCCCGAGTTCGACCTGGCCGAGTCCATCGAGGATACGGTGCAGATCGTGGTCCAGGTGCTCGGCAAGGTCCGTGGCCGCATCGACGTCGCCCGCGACGCCTCCAACGAGGAGATGCAGGCTGCCGCCGAGGCCGCCGTCGCCAAGTGGCTCGAGGGCAAGACGGTCGTCAAGGCCATCTGCGTGCCCGGCAAGCTGGTCAACCTGGTGGTCAAGTAAGCGCCACGCGCAAAGCTGACATGCAAAAGACGAGGGACGATCCGGTTGGGTCGTCCCTCGTTTTATGTATCGGTTTGCCGCATAGCCTAGCCCTGCCTTTTACGGGATGTGCACCAGGTCCCTAAAGTAGACGTTGCCCGTTTGCTCCTCGAACATCCAGATGTTGAGGTAGATGTCGTTGAGGTCGTTGTCCACATCAAAATCCGGATCGTCGAAGGTGCCGACGAAGGTGAGCATGGCCTGCGTTTCCTCGCCCGCGGCGACCGGCTGGCGCATGCGCACGTCGCGGGCCACGCCGTTGACGTAGGCGTAGGAGTCCACATCACCAAACATCATGTCGGCACCGGTGTTGTTGGTCACCGTAAAGACCAGCACGGCGTCACCGTAGCCATCTGTATCCTTGCCAATGCAGGTGACGTGGACGTTCTCATCCGCCTCAAGGTCGATGGGGAACGTCTCTTGGGGCTCTGGGCCCAGGCCCTGGGGATCGACTTCGTCTTCGTTGATTTTATCGAAGCTCTCCTGTGGCGTCGTTTTCTCGGCGGCTTCGGTGCTTTCGCGATCCGGCTCACATGGTCCGGTCTTTCCATCGATGTTGCTGCAGCCCGCCAGGGCCAATGAGCATGCTGCGATGGCGAGTGCGGTCGAGCAGAGGGTGCCGAGACGTTCCATGGGTGCCTCCTTGCCGTAGGGTTCTGGAATGTTGTGCGGCCAATGCTTGCGGACGGCCTTTTGCTGCAGAATGTCCCTTAACGAGAGTCTGACCGATGTGCGCCCATGTTCGGAATGCCCATAGGGCCCGATTCGCCTGACGGGTTGGGACGTATGGCCCGTTCTTGCGCTCTCGGGCACGCTCTGCACGGTACTTCCGGTCCAATTGTCCTATTCTTGTGGAGAACCTGTGCGCACGCTGACCTGCGGGTTTGCGTTGTGCTTGCACGTTTGCGCAGGTATTGCTATAGTTTGCTTGCAAATGAAGTTGTAATTGAAAGAAGTGGGGTTTCGGCCCCGCTTCTTTTTTGTATGGATGGAGGTGCCGCAATGGTCAAGACCAAGACCGAGCAGGCGATCATCGACGCGCTCGAGGCCGTCGCCCCCCAGCACGATGTCGACATCGTCGACGTCGAGCTCGTGGGTGCCACCAAGGCCCCCTGCGTGCGCGTGCGTATCGAGGGTGCCGAGGGTCAGAGCCTGTCACTCAACGACGTCACGGCCAACACCAAGTGGGTCGGCGACGTGATTGAGGAGCTCGATCCCATCTCTTCGAGCTATACGCTCGAGGTGTCGAGCCCGGGTATGGCGCGCCCGCTGCGCCGCCCGCGCGACTTTGCCCGCTTTGTGGGCGAGAACTGCGAGCTCACCTCCACCGCCACCGAGGGTCGTCGCAAGTACGCCGGCAAGATTGCCGCCGCGACCGAGACGAACGTGACCCTCGAGCTCGAGGACGGCGAGTCCGTCACCCTCGATTTCTCTGATGTTAAAAAGTGCAAGTTGAAGCCCACCTATGACTTCAAGCCCGCGAAGGAAGGAAAGTAAGATGGCAGCATCCGACATGATGTCCGCCCTGATGGAGCTTTGCCAGGAGAAGCACATCGACCAGCTCTACCTGATCGACCGCCTGGAGCAGTCGCTCGCCAAGAGCTATGCCGAGATCCTGCATCTTGAGTGGGGCGCCAAGGTGACCATCGACCGCACCACCGGCAAGATCTACGTCTACCGCCTGGAGCCGATCGACGATTCCATGGACGAGGAGGGCAACTTCACCGAGTTCGAGGAGATCGACGTCACCCCCAAGAACACGAGCCGCATCGCCGCCCAGCACGCCAAGGCCGAGATCAACGCCATCGTGCGCAACTCCGCCCGCGAGCAGATCTACGAGGAGTTCTCCGGCCGCATCGGTGACCTCATCAGCGGCACCGTGCTGCAGTCCACGCCCGATTTCACGATCGTCAAGATCCGCGAGGGCGTCGAGGCCGAGCTTCCGCACTTCGACCAGCGCCGCTACGAGAACGAGCGCAACGAGCGTCCGATGGGCGAGCGCTACCTGCACAACCAGCACATCAAGGCCGTGATCATCGACGTCCGCGACCCCAACTCCAACCTGCAGCCGGTCCGTGGCGAGCACAGCCGTCCGCCGATTGTCATCTCCCGTACTCACCCCGAGCTCATGCGCCGTCTGTTTGAGCAGGAGGTGCCCGAGATCTATGAGGGCACCGTCCAGATCAAGTCGATCGCCCGTGAGCCCGGCCAGCGCTCCAAGGTGGCCGTCCACTCGCTCGACGACCGCCTGGATCCCGTGGGCGCCTGCGTCGGCCCCAAGGGTAGCCGCGTACGCGCCGTCGTGGGCGAGCTCCGTGGCGAGCGCGTCGACGTCATCCTGTGGGATGCCGATCCGGCCGTCTACGTCGCCAACGCCCTGTCGCCCGCCAAGGTCACCCGCGTCCTCATCGACGAGGAGAAGGCCTACGCCGGCGTTATCGTGCCCGACGACCAGCTCTCGCTCGCCATCGGCAAGGAGGGTCAGAACGCCCGCCTCGCCGCGCGCCTGACCGGCTGGCATATCGACATCAAGTCCGAGACCCTTGCCGCCGATATCCTCAAGAACGTTCCCGTTCACGAGGAGCCCGCCGCCGACCTGATCGGTGACGAGGAGGACGAGGACGTCCGTCGCTGCGAGTACGTGTCCGAGGACGGCATCCAGTGCCGCAACCAGGCCCGTCCCGGCTCCCGTTTCTGCGGTGTCCACGACACCGACGCCTTCGATGATGCGGAGGACCTGATCTAGCGCGCGGTCGCGCCGGGCAGGTCCCGGCGCATACCCCACGCTCGTTCAGTCTCTAGGCACCGCCGGTGCCAGAAAGGGTAGGTGAAGTCATATGGCAAAAGTCCGTGTGTCCACCCTGGCCAAAGAGTTCGGCATGACCTCCAAGGAACTGATGGGTCATCTCGCCGATATGAAGATTCCCGCTAAGTCCGCTTCCTCCGCCCTGGAGGACGCCTACGTCGCCATGGTCCGCAAGCAGCTCGCCTCGGTGATCGAGGCCCGCGCTCAGGAAGTCGAGGCCGCCAAGCAGGCCGAGGAGCAGGCCGCTGCCGCCGAGGAGGCCGCGCGCGCCGCCGAGGCCGAGCGCGAGCGCATCGCTGCCGAGAAGGCTCGCGAGGAGGAGCGCCGCCAGTTCGCCGCCGCCCAGGCTGCCGAGGAGGCCGCCCGCGCCGAGGCCGAGGCCAAGAAGAAGGCCGAGCAGGAGCGCCTTGCCCGCGAGAAGGAGGAGGCTGCCCGCGAGGCCCAGCGCCGCGCCGTTCCCGCTTCCGATTCCGGTTCGCGCTTCCGTTCGCTGCTCGACCAGATCGCCGCACAGGAGACCGTGCTCAAGGAGAAGAAGGACGCCGAGGACAAGGCCAAGGCCGAGCGCGCCGCTGAGCGCGGTAACCGTCGTGGCGGCAACAACGACCGCCGCGGTGGCCGTCGTAACGATCGTAACGCCTCCGACAACAACTCCGAGCGCAATGCCTCCGAGAGCCGTCCGCACAGCCATCGCACCAACGCCAGCAACAACGTCGCTGCCGGCATGGACTTCCCCAACCCCGATAAGCAGGGCAAGGGCAAGAAGCGCAAGGGCGGTCACAACAACGAAGAGGACCACTACAGCCGCATGGCGCGCGAGGCCGAGGAGTACAGCCGCGAGAAGGTGCTCGAGGAGGCTCGTGCCGCCGTCGAGGAGGCCTCTCGCGAGTCCACCGGTCGCCGCAAGAAGCGCAAGGAGAAGCGCGAGCGCGAGGCTGCAAAGGCTCAGGAGGAGCGCAAGATTGAGGAGGCGCTGGCCCAGGGCGTGAACCCCGAGGACCTCGACGCCATCAAGGTCTCCCAGGGCGTTACCGTCCAGGAGCTCGCCGAGGCGCTCGACGTTCCGGCCAACGACATCATCAAGCGCCTGTTCCTGCTGGGCACGCCGCTTACCATGACGCAGTCCATGTCCGATGACCTCGTCGAGCTCGTTGCCGACGACCTGGGCCGTCAGATCAAGATCATCACCCCCGAGGAGGAGAACACCTTCTCGTTCTATGACGATCCCGCCGACCTCAAGCCGCGCGCCCCGGTCGTCACCGTCATGGGCCACGTCGACCACGGCAAGACGAGCCTCCTCGACGCTATCCGTCACACCGGCGTCGCTGCCGGCGAGGCGGGCGGCATTACGCAGGCCATCGGCGCTTCGCAGGTCATGATCAACGACCGCAAGATCACCTTCATCGATACCCCCGGCCACGCCACCTTTACGGCCATGCGTGCCCGCGGCGCTAAGGTGACCGACATCGTCATTCTGATCGTGGCCGCCGACGACGGCGTCATGCCCCAGACTATCGAGTCGATCAACCACGCCAAGGCCGCCGGCGTTCCCATCGTCGTCGCCGTCAACAAGATCGATAAGCCGGGCGCCAACCCCGATCGCGTGCGCCAGGAGCTCACCGAGTACGGCATCATCCCCGAGGAGTGGGGCGGACAAAACATGTTCGTCAACATCTCGGCCAAGCAGAAGATCGGTATCGACGACCTGCTCGAGACCGTGCTGCTCCAGGCCGACGTACTCGAGCTCAAGGCCAACCCCGACACCTTCGCTTCGGGCAACGTTCTCGAGGCTAAGCTCGACAAGGGCCGCGGCTCGGTTGCCACCGTGCTCGTGACCCGCGGTACCCTGCACGTGGGCGACACGCTGGTCGCTGGCCTCACCTATGGCCGCGTCCGCGCCATGCTCGACCCCAAGGGCAACGCCGTCACCGAGGCCGGTCCCTCCGACGCCGTCGAGATCTTGGGCCTGCAGTCCGTCCCTAACGCCGGCGACGAGTTCCGCGTGTTCGAGGACGAGCGCGAGGCTCGCGCCCTGGCCGACGAGCGTTCGCTCAAGGCCCGTATCGAGGAGCAGAGCCGCGTGAAGCACGTGACGCTCGAGAACCTCTTCGAGACCATCGCCGACGCCGAGGTCAAGGAGCTCAACCTGATCATCAAGGCCGACGTCCAGGGCTCCATCGAGGCCCTTCAGGACTCCCTCGACAAGATGGATCAGTCCGAGGTGCGCATCAACACGATCCACTCCGCCGTTGGCGCCATCAACGAGACCGACGTCGTCCTGGCCGACGCCTCCAACGCCATCATCATCGGCTTTGGCGTCCGTCCCGACGGTAAGGCCCGCTCCGCTGCCGAGCGCGAGGGCGTCGAGATCCGTTGCTACGACGTTATCTACAAGTGCCTCGAGGAGCTCGACGCTGCCCGTATCGGCATGCTCAAGCCCACCGAGGTCGAGGTCTCCACGGGTACCGCGACCGTCCTGGACACCTTCAAGGTGCCCAAAGTCGGTATCGCCGCCGGTGTTCGCGTCGAGGAGGGCGAGATCGCCGCGACCGATTCCGTGCGCCTGGTTCGCGACGGCATCGTGGTCTTCAACGGCAAGATCGCCTCGATGCGCCACTACAAGGACGAGGCCAAGAGCCTCAAGAGCGGCTCCGAGGGCGGCATCGGCCTGGAGAACTTCCAGGACATCAAGCCCGGCGATCAGATCGAGGGCTACCGCATCGACCAGGTTGCCCGTACCGAGTAGGGGGTAGCGCTATGAAGCAAACGCAGGCAACCCGCCGTCTGGGCGAGCAGCTTCGCGAGAAGCTCGGTTATATCCTGCTCTTTGAGGTTTCCGATCCGCGTCTCGACCTGGTCACCCTGACCGCGGTCGAGGTTGCGGTGGACCGTTCGTTCGCGCGCGTGTACGTCTCGTGCGATGCGAGCCGCTACGACGAGGTCATGGAGGCGCTCGCCAGCGCCAAGGGCCGCATCCGTAGCCTACTGGCCCGCTCGCTCGATTGGCGCGTCACGCCCGAGCTCGATTTTCGTATCGATCGCTCGACCGATGAGGCCGAGCGCATCACGCG
Organism: uncultured Collinsella sp.; assembly: GCA_934630855.1. Taxonomy (GTDB): domain Bacteria; phylum Actinomycetota; class Coriobacteriia; order Coriobacteriales; family Coriobacteriaceae; genus Collinsella. Next base: position 7,030 of record CAKTWW010000044.1, on the reverse strand, counting down.
TGCGCTGGAAAACGTTCCCGCCACGCTGGCGATCGAAAAGGACGAGGACGGCTATCCCATAGCGGATGCCGCCCAGGAGGCAGCTTTAGATGACTAATTCCGCCGATCTCGCCTCGTGCGAGTCTGCAGATATTCAGCGACGCATCCTCGAACTCATCGAGGGTGCGTCCTCCATTGCGATTTCGGGACACACGTCTCCCGATGGCGACGCCCTGGGCTCCGTGTTGGGTCTGGGCCTCTCGCTTATGAAGTTCTATCCCAACAAGGACATTGCCCTTCTGCTGGCCGACGACGATCCGGTTCCACGTATCTACCGCTTTATGGAGGGCGCCGATCGCCTGGTGCCCGCATCTGCGTACACCGGCAATCCGGACCTGTTCATATCGGTGGACGTGCCGGTCGTCGAGCGACTGAACAACTCCGCCGAGGTGCTTCGACGCTCGTCGCATGTGGTGTGCTTCGATCACCATCCTGCGCGCGAGGAGTTTGCCGAGCTGAGTCTGAGGTGTGTCGACGCCGCGGCCTGCGCTATGATCATCGACCGCTTTTTGGACAATTGCGGTATCGTCGCGCGCGATAGCGTCGCGACCTGCCTGCTGTGCGGCCTGGTGACCGATACCGGTCGTTTCCAGTATCAGAATGCCGATGCCGCCGCGTTCCATGCCGCCTCGCGCCTGGTCGCGCACGGTGCCGATCCGGCGCGCGTCGCGCTCGAGGTCTACCAGAGCATGCGCGTCGAGTTTTTGCATCTTAAGTCCATCGTTATGGGCCGCATCAAGACGGTGGCGCACGGACGTGTGGCCTACAGCTATGCGTACCAGAGCGACCTTGAGGCCTGCGGCGTCACCTCGGATGAGTGCGACGGCCTGGTCGATGTGGTGCGTTCGGTGATGGGCGTGGAAGTCTGCCTGTTCTTAAAGGGCATTGAGGGCGACACCAAGGTGCGCGGCAACCTGCGCTCCAAGGGAGATCTCAATGTTTCCGAGATTGCTGCTGCTTTTGGCGGGGGTGGACATCCTGCTGCCGCCGGTTTCTCCAACAACGGAACGATTCTCGAGACGCTCACCGCGGCACTTCCCATGCTGGCCGAGCTGGTAGGGGAGGATCCCGCTTCGGTGACCGTCGAGCTCTAACATTTTGGATGGTACATGGCTCGTCGTACGCCTTCTCAATTGAATATGCTGCTCGCCGTCGATAAGCCGGTGGGCTGCACGTCCCACGATGTGGTCTCGCAGTGCCGGCGCGCCCTCCATGAGCGGCGCGTCGGCCATGCCGGCACGCTCGACCCTATGGCATCGGGTGTCATGGTGGTGGGCGTGGGCCAGGCCACCCGTCTGCTGGGCATGCTAACCCTTGATACAAAAAGCTACGTCGCCGACATTTCGTTTGGCGTCGAGACTAATACCGATGATGCAGAGGGCGAGGCCGTCCGCACCGTGGCCGTTGCCCCCGAGCTGCGCGATTCCGCCTATGCCCGTGAGCGCTTGGCCGCCATGCTGGGCCCGCAGATGCAGGTGCCGCCGGCATTTTCTGCCATCTCGGTCAACGGCGTTCGCGCCTATAAGTCCGCGCGCGAGGGCAATGCGGTGGACCTGCCCCCGCGCCCCGTCGAGGTTTATGCCGCCGATTTGATCGCCGTGAGCGGCGAGGGCGACACGTGCGTTTGGACCGTGGCGTTTTCGGTAAGCAAGGGCACCTATATTCGCGCGCTCGCTCGCGACCTGGGTCGCGCCTGCGACAGCGCCGCGCATATTTCCGCATTGCGCCGCACCGCGTCCGGTGCTGTTTCTATTGGCACCTGCCATGCAGTGGAGGAGCTTTCTCCCGAGTCCGCGGCCGGCTTTGCTCTGGATCCCATTGCCGCTCTGGGTGCCACGCGCGTCGATCTGCCGGGCGACCTTGCCGATGACCTGCTTTGTGGCCGCCGTATTCCCGTTGAGCGCTCGCTCGCGGCTTTCGATACGTCGAAGGCGCCGTTTGCACTTGTACTCGATGGAGGACTCAAGGCGCTCGCTCGTATTGAGGGCGGTCGCTTTGTCATGGAACATGTCTTTCCGCAGGCGATCGGTGGTGTTCGATGATGCTGGCCGCTCGCGAGCTCGCGCGTATCTTTTTCGCGGGCGAGTCGGATGAGGCCCGTATCGTTTCTGCCGATGCGTTTGATAATTGCGAGTCCTTGGGCGCCGCGTCGATCGCCATCGGCGTGTTTGATGGCGTACACCGCGGGCATCACGAGCTGATCGATGCGCTCGTTCGCGATTCGCGTGCCCGCGGTTGCAAGGCGGTTGTGGTTACCTTCGATCCCGACCCGGATGTTGTGGTAAGCCCTTCGCCTGCTCAAAAATTGATGACGACGGCCGACCGTCTGCATGCCTTGGCTCTCACCGGGGTCGATGCCGTCGTGGCTGTCCCCTTTACGCCTGAGGTGGCGGCCCTCGACCACGCGGGCTTTCTCGCGCTGCTGTCGCGCGTGGTCGAAATTCGTTCGATTCGCGTTGGTAGCGATTTTCGACTCGGTCGCGGGGGCGCGTCGGGCGTTGCCGAGATGCGCGTCTGGGGTGTTGAGCACGGCGTTGACGTATACGGCCACGACCTGCTCTGCGTCGACGGGCAGACCGTCTGCGCTACCCGCATCCGTCATGAGCTGGGGCAGGGTCATGTGGAGCTGGCATCCGAGCTGCTCGGCCGTCCCTATATGGTGCGCGGTGGTGTTATCCGCGGTCGTCATGAGGGCTCCGACATGGGTTTTCCCACGGCAAACATCCAGGTGCCCGACGGTATCCAAGTGCCTGCCGATGGCGTCTACGAGGGCTTGGTGCTGGTTGACGATACCGTATGGCCCGCTGCCGTTAACGTGGGCCTGCCTCCGACGTATGCCGACGATGCCGCCTCGGCGCATCTGGAGGCCAACTTGATCGGCTATACAGGTGACCTGTACGGCCGCTCGGTGTCGCTGGCGTTTACGCGCTGGCTGCGCCCGTCGCGCGTGTTTGATTCCCTGGACGAGTTGATCGCGACCGTCGAGGGCAATATCGAGGACATCCGTCAACATTTGGGTGAGCAGGGGGTGAGCATCCGTGATTAGCGATGAGGAGAAAGACCAGGTGCGCGCTGCGTCCGATCTGGTTGCCATCGTTCAGGAAACGGTTGAGCTCAAGCCCCGCGGCCATGAGTTTTGGGGTTGCTGCCCCTTCCATGGCGAAAAGACCCCGTCGTTTCACATTATTCCCGCTACACAGGTGTGGCACTGCTTTGGCTGCGGCGAGGGCGGCGATGTCTTCACCTATATCATGAAGCGCGAGAACCTGAGTTTTCCCGAGTCGATTCGCTATCTGGCCGATCGTGCCGGCATTGAGCTGCATGATACCGGTGCCCGCCGCGAGCGCGGCACCAAACGCGCCCGTATCTATGACCTGTGTGCCGAGACCGCCCAGTTCTACCACACCATGCTCATGCGCGGTAAGGACAGCCGCCCGCGCGAGTACTTTGCCAGCCGCGGGATGGGTGGAGACGTCTGCCGTCGCTACTGCCTAGGCTTTGCGCCGGGCCGCAATATGCTCGTCGCTCATCTGTCGCAGGCGGGCTTTACCCCGCAGGAGATGATTGACGCCAACGTGGCCGTGAGTCGCGGGCGCGGACAGCTTGCCGATCGCTTTTACGACCGCGTGATGTTTCCCATCTTTGACGAGCAGGGCCACAACATCGCCTTTGGCGGTCGCATTATGGGAGACGGCCAGCCCAAGTACCTCAACACCGCCGAGACAAGCGTGTTCCATAAAAAGCGAAACCTCTACGGCTTTAACTGGGCCAAGGAGTTTATCGTCGCGCAGGATACCGCCATCGTGGTGGAGGGATATACCGACTGCATTGCCTGCTGGGAGGCGGGGATCAAAAATGTTGTCGCCACGCTGGGCACGGCGCTCACGGAGCATCATGTGAAGACGCTCACCCGTTTTGCAAAGCGCATCGTTTATATGTTTGACGGCGATGCTGCCGGTCAAAAGGCCGCCCGTCGCGCGATTCAGTTTATCGAGCAGGATTCGATGGACTTGCGCTGTGTGGTGCTGCCCGACGGCAACGACCCCATGGAGTTCATCACGGCGCATGGCGGCCAAGAGCTGCAGGGGCGCATCGATGCGGCCGAGCCGCTCATGGACTTTGTCTACCGTTCGCTGCAGGAGTCGAGCGACATCACCACGCCGGGCGGTCGTGCCAAGGCGCTCGAGGATGCACTCACACTTATCTATCCGCTGCGCGACAGCTACATGATCGATACGTACTTTATCCAGATTGCCGACCTGCTTGGCTTGGATCTGGAGACGGTGCGCGCGAGCTCGGGCCGCGTTTTTCGCGATGTCGCCAAGCGCGAGGATGCCGAGCGCCGCCGCGAGCAGAACTATGAGCGCCAGCGGGCGCAGGCCGAGCGCTCTGGTGGCGCGGGCGGTCGGGCGACTGGTTCGCAGGGCGCGTCCCGCGGCGCTTGGGCGTCGGGCGCCACGCCGCCGGTGTCTGCGCCGGTCGAGGATGAGCCGTACGACTACGTGCCGCTCGAGGCCTACGGGGCCGCGCCGGTCGAGGTCGTCGACGACCTGCCGCCGATTGACGTGCCGGCGGGAATGGATGGGTCTGGACCCGTTGCCGATAGCTCGGGCGCGGCGGCGGTTCCGTCGATGCCGATCGTGTTGACCGATCTGGAGCGTAAGTCTCTAGCGGGGGAGCGCGAGCTTCTGACCATGCTTACCAGCTATCCCGATCTGTTCCGCACGTACGCCGATCGCATTTGCTCCATCGAGTGGGTCGACCCACGCCACGAGTCCATTGCCTGGGCCGTGCTGGCTACGCCGCCGGGTACCGATCCCGCGGCGTGTATGGATGCGGCACGAGCGGTGTGCCCCGAGGCGGCAACGCTTGTCAGCGCCGGGCGCATCTCGGCAACGAGCAAGCACCCGACCGAGACGAACATTGTCTTTATGCTCGACACGCTCGAGCTCTACACCATCAAGCGCCGTATGCGTGCCGCGCAGGCAAAACTGCGCCGGGACCATTCGCTCGACGACGAGGCACGGCGTGTACTGACCATGCAGGCGGTGCAGGATACGCAGCGCCAACGCGAGCTCGAGAAGTCGATCGGCGGCGTGGCAGACCCGTTCCGTTTGCTCGGTTTGGAGACTGCGGGCGCCGATCAGGCCTAGATGTTGTGGTCAACCAGCGTATTCTCGCCTATATCCAGTCTTTATTTTGGGTATAGACGGGTATGTGTGTGCTAAAGTAATGAGTCCTGTGGACTATGAAGGGAGAATCTGTGCCAAAAAAGACTGAGAGCACGGGTACTGGGCTGGAATCCTACGTTGCAAAGCTCATGGGCAACGGCTCAAACAGGACTTCGGTAACCGAGGACGAGATTCAGGTCGCCCTGAAGGATATCGATGTTTCCGACGAGCAGCTCACCGCGGTGTATTCCGCGCTGCGCAACAGCGGCATCCAGATTATCTCCGCGAGCGGCAACGACGACGCCCCCATGGACGTCGACGATGACGATAACGATACCGATACCGACGATTTCGACGACGACGAGCACGATTCCGGCTCGCTCGACGATCACGAGCTCAAGATGGCCCGTCAGGCCGATGCCGAGATGGGCTCTTCCAAGAGCAAGAAGAAGCGCACCGTGCGCACGTCCCGCTCGCGTTCGCGCGTGCGCGGCATCGATGCCTCCACGGTGATGCTGACCGGCGACCCGGTCCGTATGTACCTCAAGGAGATCGGTAAGGTCGACCTGCTGACCGCATCCGAAGAGGTCGACCTGGCCATGAAGATCGAGGCCGGTCTCGAGGCCACCGAGAAGCTCGAGGCTGCCGATGCCGGCGAGATTGAGCTCACCCGCGCCGAGATGCGTCGCCTCACGCGTATCGAGAACGTCGGTCTTGAGGCCAAGCAGGCGCTCATCAGCGCGAACCTGCGTCTGGTCGTCTCCATCGCCAAGCGCTACGTCGGTCGCGGCATGCTGTTCCTGGACCTGATCCAGGAGGGCAACCTCGGCCTGATCCGCGCCGTCGAGAAGTTCGATTATCAGAAGGGCTTCAAGTTCTCCACGTACGCCACGTGGTGGATCCGTCAGGCCATCACGCGCGCCATCGCCGACCAGGCCCGTACCATCCGTATTCCCGTGCATATGGTCGAGACCATCAACAAACTCGTCCGCGTGCAGCGTCAGCTCCTCCAGGACCTGGGTCGCGACCCGACCCCCGAGGAGATCGGTGCCGAGATGGATATGAGCGCCGACCGCGTCCGCGAGATCCAGAAGATCTCGCAGGAGCCGGTGTCGCTCGAGACCCCGATCGGCGAGGAAGAGGATTCCCAGCTGGGTGACTTCATCGAGGACTCCCAGGCTATCGTCCCGCCCGATGCGGCCAGCTTCTCCATGCTGCAGGAACAGCTCACCCAGGTGCTCGATTCGCTTGCCGATCGTGAGCGTAAGGTTATCGAGCTGCGCTTTGGCCTCGTCGACGGACATCCCCGCACGCTCGAGGAAGTCGGTCGCGAGTTTGGCGTCACGCGCGAGCGTATCCGCCAGATCGAGTCCAAGACCCTGGCCAAGCTCCGCCATCCCAGCCGTTCGAGCAAGCTCAAGGATTACATCGAGAGCTAGTAGTTCCGCCGTTCTACCGAACGGCGGACCAGTTGACGCTGCAAACCCGCCAGAGCGGCAATCTGCCTTTCAGCTTCGGCGGCATGACCAGAAGGTCAATGCCGCCTCGTTTCAAGGCACCTTGCTCACTCTGGCGGGTTTTCGCTGGCATTGCCAAAACATCGGCCTTTCCGGCACTTGGGGACGTTCCTTTTGTGCCGGCACCTGGGGACACTCCTGCGATCGGAAAATTTCTTAAAAAAGTTCTTGCCCTGAGCGTAATCGTCCGTATAATAATCTTCGTTGCTTGAGAGCACGCACCTATTCCTCGGTAGCTCAATGGTAGAGCACGCGGCTGTTAACCGCGCTGTTGTAGGTTCGAGTCCTACCCGGGGAGCCAGA
>CAKTWW010000043.1 GCA_934630855.1 uncultured Collinsella sp. | reverse complement strand
TTCCGGACATGCCGTCCTCCGATCTCCCGGGGCCGGCCGGTCCGGCCCTCAGGGTATCGGGTTCCCACATTCATCCGTACATGTGCGGATGAATGTGGGAAGTGTTCGGATGAAGTTGATAATCAAGGAACGCTGCATTTTTTAAACGTTATATACGAATACTCTTGTTTGGTAAAGTGCAACGTGGTAGGGTCTTTACCACTTGATAGAGGCGCGGGCACGAAGAGCCGCGGGCGAGTCGGCAGACTTTGACCCTGCGGGGAGGCGAAACCCGCCGAACTGGGTTTTTCGGGCACGAACAGCCTGGTGGGCCTGCGGGAAACACCCGCAGGACTGTCTGCAGCAATGCGGGAGCGCTATCCGGACATTGGGTCCACGCTATGCGGATTCGATGCGCCGATGGCGCCGTCTGGATAGCGAGGTTTACGGGACATGGCACTGACCCCCAACGAGGCGTATGCGGCAAAGCAGCCGTTTGTGGACAAGGAGACGCTCGAGCACATCGTCGAGCAGTTCCCCACACCGTTTCATCTATACGACGAGGCGGGCATCCGCCGCAACATACAAGAGGTGCGCGACGCCTTTGCATGGAATCCGGGGTTTAAGGAGTACTTTGCCGTCAAGGCCAATCCCAACCCGGCGCTCATCTCCATTCTCAACGAATACGGCTGCGGCTGCGATTGTTCGAGCTATACCGAGCTCATGATCGCACGCTCGCTGGGCATCACCGGCCATGACATCATGTTCTCGTCCAACGACACGCCGGCGGCCGACTTTGAGCTTGCCGACAAGCTAGGCGCCATCGTCAACTTCGACGACATCAGCCACATCGAGTTCTACGAGCGCGTTGCTGGTCCTATCCCAAAGACAGTCAGCTGCCGCTTTAATCCGGGCGGTCTGTTCCAGCTTTCCAACGGCATTATGGACAACCCGGGCGATTCCAAGTACGGCATGACCACCGAGCAGCTCTTTGAGGCCTTCCGCATGCTCAAGGCCAAGGGCGCCGAGAATTTTGGCATCCATGCCTTCCTTGCCAGCAACACCGTCACCAACGACTACTACCCCAAGCTCGCACGCATCCTCTTTGAGCTTGCCGTGCGCTTGGAGCACGAGACGGGCGCACATGTCGCCTTTATCAACCTGTCCGGCGGTGTGGGTATCCCCTACCTGCCCGAGCAGCAGGCTAACGACATCCACGCCATCGGCGAGGGTGTACACGCAGCCTACGACGAGATTCTGGTTCCCGCCGGCATGGGCGACGTGGCAATCTGCACCGAGATGGGCCGCTTTATGATGGGCCCCTACGGCTGCCTGGTCACCAAAGCCATCCACGAAAAGCAGATCTACAAGGACTATATCGGTGTCGACGCAAGCGCCGTCGATCTGATCCGCCCCGCCATGTATGGCGCCTACCACCACATTACAGTAATGGGTCAGCCAGGTGGCGCCGACAAGACCGTAGCTCCCGTCACGAACACGTACGACATCACGGGTAACCTGTGCGAAAACAACGACAAGTTCGCCATCGACCGTGAGCTGCCGCAGATCGACATGGGCGACCTGCTCGTGATCCACGACACCGGCGCGCATGGCTACTCCATGGGCTACAACTACAACGGCCGCCTGCGCTCCGCCGAGGTGCTGCTGCGCCCCGACGGCTCGGCCGACCTCATCCGTCGTGCCGAGCGCCCGGGCGACTACTTCGCCACGCTCGACGTACTGCCGTGCGGACGCGAGTTGCTGGCCAAATCGCGCGCCGAAAGCGCCCGCCGTCGTGCTCAGGACGAGCGTCTGGCAGTCGCTGCCCAATGGAACAAACGCATCCAGATCGCAGAAGCGAAGGAGAAGAATATGGATGTCCGCAATCTCGAGGGCTCGATCGTCGCCCTCGTCACGCCGTTTAAAAAGGACGGCAGCGTCGACTTTGACGCGCTCGAGCGCCTTATTGATTTCCATCTGCAGAATGGCACCGACGCCATCCTCACCTTGGGTACCACCGGCGAAAGCGCCACGATGACCGATGACGAGGACAACTCCGTCGTTGCCGCCGTGGTCAAGCAGGTCGCAGGCCGTATCCCCGTCATCGCCGGCTCGGGCTCCAACTCCACGCAGACGATGCTCACCAAGTCGCTCACCTACCAGGGCCTGGGCGCCGATGGCCTGCTGCTCATCACCCCCTACTACAACAAGTCCAACGAAGAGGGTATCTACCAGCACTTTAAGACCGTGGCCGACGCCGTGGACATCCCCTGCATCCTGTACAACATTCCCGGTCGTTGCGGTTGCGGCATCAGCGAGCGCAATGTCGAGCGCCTGGCAGCACATCCCAACATCATGGGCATCAAGGAGGCCTCGGGCAACGTCGCCTATGCCGCCAAGATCGCGCATCTGCTGTCCGACGACTTCCGCATGTACTCGGGCGAAGACGCGCTTACCGTGCCGCTCATGAGCCTGGGCGCCTCGGGCACCATCAGCGTGTGGGCCGACGTGCAGCCGCAACTCGTGCACGACATGTGCCGTGCCTACCTGGACGGTGACGTGGAGCGCGCCCGCGAGATCCAGATTGCCGGCCAGTCGCTCATCAACGCCCTCTTTAGCGAGGTCAACCCCATCCCCGTTAAGGAAGCGCTCGCCCAGATGGGCATGATCGAGGCCAACTATCGCATGCCGCTGTGCCCCATGGCAGACGACACGCGCACCGCACTTACCGATGCTCTGAAGGGAGCTGGTCTGCTTGATTAAGATCGTCATTATGGGAACGGGCCGCATGGGCTCACTCATCCGCACCACCGCCGAGAGCATCGTTGATGCCGTCGGACAGCCCGTTTTTGACATCGTTGCTCAAATCGGCTTTGATCTGACCGAGCTCGAGAGCGCCCCGGCGGCCGATGTGATCATCGACTTCTCGAACGTCGTGACCTTTGACGCCGTTGTCGCCTATGTCGAGCGCACGGGCGCTGCACTGGTCTCGGGCACCACGGGATATACGCCCGAGCAGATGGACCGCCTGCGCGAGCTGGGTCAGGGCGCCCGCGTCATGCACTCCGGCAACTACTCCATCGGCATCGCAGCCTTGCGCCATCTGGTAGCCCAGGCAACGCGCGAGCTGCCCAGCTTTGACTGCGAGATCGTCGAGACACACCACAACCAAAAGGTCGACGCCCCCAGCGGCACGGCCAAGCTGCTGCTCGATGCCGTCGTCGAAGCCGAGCCTGAGGCCGGATACCATCCCGTCTACGGCCGTGAGGGCATGTGCGGCGCCCGCGACCCCAAGGAGATCGGCATGCACTCGCTGCGCGGCGGTACCGTAGCCGGTGTGCACGAGGTGAGCTTCTTTGGACAGGACGAGGAGGTCACCCTCACGCACCGTGCCACGAGCCGCCAGATCTTCGTCAACGGCGCCCTTGCAGCCGCGCAGAAGCTCGTGACCCGCGAGCCCGGCCTCTACACCTTCGATCAGGTTATGTTCGACTAACCAGTTAATCATCCAAGCAAAGGAGAACCAACACATGAGCAACGCAGCCGAGATGGATGCACAGGAGATTATCAACTACATCGCCACCGCGCCCAAGAAGACGCCCGTCAAGCTGTATGTGCGCGAGAAGCCCGGCATGAAGGTTGCCTGGGGCGATGCACACGTCTACGGCGGCCGCCGCGGCAAGACCGTCTTTGGCGACTGGGACGAGCTCAAGGCCATCCTCGATGCCAACGCCGACTCTATCGACTACTACGACGTCGAGAACGACTGCCGTAACTCCGCCGTCCCCATGCTCGACCTTAAGGGCATCAACGCCCGCATCGAGCCGGGCGCGATTATCCGCGACCGCGTCGAGATCGGCGACCGCGCCGTCATCATGATGGGCGCCATCATCAACATCGGCTCCGTTATCGGCGAGAGTTCCATGATCGATATGGGCGCCGTGCTGGGCGGCCGCGCCACCGTGGGCAAGAACTGCCACATCGGCGCCGGCACCGTGCTTGCAGGCGTCGTTGAGCCCGCGAGCGCCACGCCCGTCATCATCGAGGACGATGTCATGATTGGCGCCAACGCCGTGGTCCTGGAGGGCGTGCGCGTGGGCAAGGGCGCCGTCGTAGCCGCCGGTGCCGTATGCGTCGAGGACGTCCCCGCCGGCGCCGTCGTGGCCGGCGTTCCCGCCCGCGTCATCAAGATGCGCGACGCCCAGACCGACAGCAAGACCGGTCTCGAGGAAGGTTTACGTCAACTCTAATGGTTACGGCGTTTTACCAAACGCCGTAAAGGCTCGACACTGCAAACGCCCCAGAGCGGCAATCTGACGTTCAATCGTCGGGCATGACCAGAAGGTCAATGCCCTCCTCTTTCACGTCACCTTGCTCGCTCTGGGGCGTTTTCGCTGACGCATGCTCAACCTGCAGATTAATTCAACTCCAAACAAGAAGGCCGAAGCCCAATTTGGGGCTTCGGCCTTTCTTTATTCTGCAGCGTCCAAGCGCGGCTTATCGGTTCTCGATGCTTCCGATGTTCTTGAGCTCGATGGAGATGAGGCCGTTGGGCTCGTTGACGAACTCGATGTACTCGGAGTTCGAGCCCATCTCGGCCGGGAAGCTGATCTCGATACCCGTATCGGTACGAATCTTGTGATTGCGCACGGCCGCTCGCTCGACCTGCTTGCGCTCCACAGGCACGCGCTCGGGAACCTTTTCCTCGGTCAATGCCGCACGCACGCTCTCCTTAATGACCGGCTCGTCCTCAAAGACCTCGTCGACGATATCCCAGGGCGGCAGTTCCTCATCGTCTTCGACCTTCTCGGCAACAGCGGCTTTGACCTTGGCGAGCGCCACAGCCGTGTTAGCACCGTGCTCCTCAGCGACCTCCTCGACCACACGCGTCACGGTGTCGATAATCTCCTTGCCCGACACGCCTGTATCGCACTGCAGCAGGCCGTCGGGAATAAGCATGCGGTCCTCGCCGGCGATCTTGCGCTTTTTGTCCACGTAGCCGATCTCCATGGTGCTCGCGCGCACAATAGCGTAGCTCGGCACCTTTTGGGAAGGATTCGGCAGAATAGCGTAGTGACGCGCGATGTCGTTGCGCACCTCGCCCTCCTCGCGGCCCACCTCGTGCATAAAGGCCTGCTTGGAGCCAAGCAGCATGACGGCAAACCAGCGGGCGTCCTCGTCATCGTCAAAGTCCGCCACAAGCACGTCGGTGGACTCGGCCTTCTCGGCTTTGGTGAGCTCGGAGGAAATGAACTCCGCAATCTGCTGCGACAGGTCCACGAACTCGCGCTCGCCAAAGAAATAACCCTTGAGCTCGCCGCCGAATGCGGAGTTCTCGGCAAATGTGGCGCGCTTGTTATCTGCCGAAGTACGGGCGCGACGCAGGTGCGTGGTCACGAAGTTGCGCACGGTACGGCTCTCGATATCGAGCTCGCGTTGGCTCATGACGTTGACGGCCGAGTCAAAGTCCAGGATATGCAAGATCGCGTGATTGATTTTCATATACGGCATTCCGTTCTAGATCGAATTGAGCACGAATCAGTATAGCGGTCGAGCCCTCTCCAAGCGCATCGAAGATTGGTGCATCGGGGACAGGTCGCTTTGCGCTAGTGGCTAGTGCAGGAGCTCGGACTGCCACGCCTCAAGCTGCTCCGCCAGGCTCTTGCCAGCGGCGGGAACGTTGAGTTCGGGGCGCTTGGGCAGCAGCGCACATTTAAGAATTGCTACGATCGTCTGCGAAATAAAGCGGCGTGTATCCTTGTCGAAACCTTGGGCAGCCTGGAGCATCACCGGTAGGCTCTCACGCAGATTCCCAGCGATATCCGCAAACCGTTCGGCCCCCGTAGCCTCAAACACGGAGAACAGCGCGTCCACAAAGCGCTCGCGCTCGGCAGGCCCCACTGTAAGCAGCATCTCACGAATAGAACCATCAACGTATCGAGCGCCGGCAGACAGTCGCTCGCAATACACAAAGTCGCAGCCGTCGACAACCCAGCTGAAGGGATTGTGCTGCAGCAGGCTGAACTCGGTGCTCTCGACAATGGCGTAATCTTCCTGCGTCTCGAACATCATGCCGAAAATCGACGACTGGGGAAGCGTCTTGTCGATGCGACCGGACAGGCCCGCAAAGGCGTCACCGCTCAGGAACTCCTCGACAAAGCCGGGGCCATCATGGGAGAAGGCCCGCTCGATCCGGTCGCGAGCGGCATCAGAGCACATCACCGCGCCATACACCGCCAAGTTGCCGCCCTTGGAATGGCCTCCGCACAAGAGCGGTCCATCAATCGCGGCCGCCGCCTCGTCCACGTAGCGCGCCGCAGATTCCTGAGAGGGCACGGGGCACCGGAACGCCATGTTAAAGTCCTCTTTCCAGCCCACGATCGTACTGTCGGTCCCACGGAAGGAAAGGTAGCTGAATCCTGCCGGAAAACGGAACGTCATGGCTGCGAACTGCTCCGTCGCCGTCACGTCGTTCACGGCACGATAGCCGCAAACGTGCACGCCACGGTAGCGAGGACTTGCCGCAACAGCCTCCAGCAAGGCGCGACTCTCCTCCGGATCCCACAGGTCGCCAATCATGTCCTGGTAGCACTCGGCACGTAGCAGCTCGCGCACGTCCAGCCCCTGCCAGTCGGCAAGCTCCGGCATATCACCCGGCAAGCGCAAATACGACAGCCACGCAAGCACCAGGCTGTCCACCGCGCAGAACGACCGCTCCTCAAACGAATCGAACGCCGTCTGGGCATAGGTCAAAAAGTTAGGCGAATCCGACATGCCTCTCCCCCATCAACACTGGTGCAAAGCAACCTGACCCCAATGCACCAAAAAAGGCGCCCGGGCCGTGGGGCCTGGACGCCTTCATTGTAGCCTGCTAGCAAACGAGCTTGATTTAGCAGGAGAAATCAACGCTGTCGATAATGTCCTTGAGGGCCTTGGCAGAAGCGGTGAGCTCGCCCTGCTCGGACTCGTTCAGCGGCACGGGGACGCGACAGACAACGCCATCGCGGCCGACGACGGTCGGCATGGAGATGGCCAGATCGGACAGGCCATACTCGCCCACCATGAGCGAGGAGACGGGAAGAACAGTCTGCTCGTCACGCATGACGGCAGTGCAGATACGCTTAACAGCCATGGCGACGCCATAGTAGGTGGCGTGCTTCTTCTCGATGATGGTGTAGGCGGAGTTCTTGACGTCCTCGGCGATACGCTTCTCGGCAGCCTCATGCTCCAGATGGCCGTGAAGCTCGCAGAAGGTGCTCAGCGGCACGCCGGCAACCTGAGCGCTGGACCAAGCGACGAACTCGGAGTCGCCGTGCTCGCCCATGACGTAAGCCTGGACGTCGCGCGGGTCAACCTCGACGTGGGCACCGAGCATCTGCTGCAGACGACCGGTGTCGAGCACGGTACCGGAGCCGATAACGTGGCCCTCGGGCAGGCCGGACATCTTGATAGCGGCATAGGTCAGAACGTCCACCGGGTTGGAGACGATCAGCAAGATGCCGTCAAAGCCGGACTTCTTAATCTCGGGGATGATGGACTTAAAGATGTTGACGTTCTTGTTGACCAGGTCCAGGCGGGTCTCGCCGGGCTTCTGGGCAGCGCCAGCGGTGACGACGATCATAGCGGCGTCGGCGACATCAGAGTAATCGCCGGCGTAGATCTTCATCGGCTCGGCAAACGTCATGCCGTGCGCGATGTCCAGGGCCTCGCCCTCGGCGCGGTTCTTGTCCACGTCGATGAGGACCATCTCGGAGAACAGACCACTCTGCATCAGTGCGAACGCCGAAGACGAACCGACGAAACCGCAGCCGACAATAGCGACCTTCTTCTCGTTAACCATTACAAACTCCCATCTCTCTCCACAAACAAACCGCCCAGGGCGACCCGAGCGGCTTGCCGTAATCCCAATACATCCAATCGGGACTTTGATTATGCTCCTATTCGCAGCCAAAAATCGACCGTTTGCCGAAAATGTTTGCAGAATTCGTAAAATAACTGCACGAAATCGGTTTCGAGCTATTGACTCGCAGGAACGAGTCCCTAATACAGGCCCGCCTCGCGAATAGCCTCAACAGCCAAAGCGATCTGATCGGGTGGCAGCACCAGCGCCATGCGCACGTGCCCCTCGCCCGAAGGACCAAAGCTCGCGCCCGGCGTCACGACAACGCCGGCCTTCTCCATGAGCTCCTCGCAAAACGCCATCGAATCGGTGCGGCCACAGGGGAGCTTGGCCCACACGAACATGGAGCCATGCGCGTTGGGGCGCTCCCAGCCCAGGCCCTCAAGACCATCGCACAGGGCATCGCGACGCTCCTGGTACTTCAGACGCTGCGCCTCGACCTCATCGCGCGGACCGTTCAGGCAGGCAATAGCCGCCTTCTGAATCGGGAAGAACATGCCAAAGTCGATCTGGCTGCGCAGCTTGGCAAAGGCCGAGACCACGTCCTCGCGACCGACCAAAAAGCCGATGCGGGCACCGGTGACGTTAAACGACTTGGAGAGCGAGAAGAACTCCACACCCACCTCGAGCGCACCGGGATACTGCAAGAAACTGCCGCCCGGCTCGCCGTCGAACACGATATCCGAATAGGCGTTGTCGTGGACGATCAGCAGGTCGTGCTCGCGGGCGAAGGCGATAATCTCCTCGTAGACCTCGGGCGTGCCCACCGAACCCACCGGGTTGGCGGGCAGCGACACGATCATGTACTTGGCGCGGTCGGCGACCTCGGGGTCGATGCCTGCCACATAGGGCAGGTAATTGTGCTCGGCAACCAGCGGGTAGTACTCGAGCTTGGCGTCGGCGATCTTGGCGCCCGCCTCAAAGACCGGGTAGCACGGATCGGGCACCAGAATGGTATCGCCCGGGTCGAGCAGCGCCAGGCCCAAGTGACCCACGCCCTCCTGTGTGCCGTTGCACGACTGCACCATGGACGGCGTAATGCCCGAAACGCCAAAGCGGCGCTCGTAGTAATCGCACACGGCCTGCTTGAGCTCGGGCAGGTCGCGCAGGGCGTACTTCCACATCTCGGGGTCCTGGGCGGCCTGGATCAGCGCCTCGACCACGTGGTCGTACGGCTTAAAGTCGGGCGTGCCCACGCTCATGTTGTAAATGGTCTTGCCCTGGGCCTTAAGCGCAAGAAGCTTGTTGTTGAGCGAGGCGAAAACCTCCGCGCCAAAGCGGTCGAGACGCTGCGATGCCTGCATGGTGCCACCTTTCGATACAAAAACGCGGCGCTCCGACAAGAGCGCCGCGCGATACGGGCCATCAGATTGCAAAAGTGTAACGCTTGCATCCCCTGTTTTGGTTCAATTTAGCCAACCTGAGCCAATCGGAGCGCGGTGTTAGTCGACTGGGCGCAGCGCGTCAATCTGTGCGAGCCACAGACGCGAGCTGGCGTCGCTCGGCATGCGCCAATCGCCGCGCGGGCTGAGCGTGACCGAGCCCACCTTGGGGCCGTCGGGCAGGCAGCTGCGCTTAAACTGCTGGGCAAAGAAACGGCGGTAGAACGTTCGCAGCCACGTGTGGATGGTGGCCTCGTCGTAGACACCCTCAAAGCTCTTGAGCGCCATGCGGAAGATCTTGCCCGGCTCAAAGCCAAAGCGCAGCAGGTAATAGAGGAAATAGTCGTGCAGCTCGTACGGACCCACCAGATCCTCGGTTTTCTGAGCGATCTCGCCATCGCCTGTCGGGGGCAAGAGCTCGGGCGACACCGGCGTATCGAGAATGTCGAGCAGTGTGGTGGCGATGCGACCGCCAAAGACATCGGCAGCATAGCGAACCAGATGGCGCACGAGCGTCTTGGGCACGCTCGCGTTGACGGCGTACATGCTCATATGGTCACCGTTGTAGGTGGCCCAGCCGAGTGCCAGCTCAGACAGGTCACCCGTGCCAATGACAAAGCCGCCGGCTTGGTTGGCAAGGTCCATGAGGATCTGTGTGCGCTCACGCGCCTGGCTGTTCTCGTAGGTCACATCCTGGACGGCTGGGTCGTGCTCGATATCCTTAAAGTGCTGCTCCACAGCCGCGTGAATCGAGACTTCGCGGAAGCTCACGCCCAGGTCGCGGGCAAGTGACTCGGCATTGGACTTGGTACGATGCGTCGTACCAAAGCCCGGCATGGAGACGGCCGTGATACCGGTACGCGGCAGGCCCAAGGCATCGAACGCGCGCACGGTCACGAGCAGCGCCAGCGTGGAATCGAGGCCGCCCGAAAGGCCGATGACGGCCGCCTTGGTGCCCGTGTGGGCAAGGCGGGTCTTGAGGCCAGCGGTCTGCAGGTCGAGGATGGTCTCGCAGCGCTCGGCCAGGTCGCCGTGGTCTGCCGGGACGAAAGGCGCGCGCGGGAAGACGCGGTCGATGTCGCAGGCATCGCGCAGCGCGGGTTCCTCTGCGAGCGTGTCCTCAAACGAGAACTCAACGGTCGTGGCCTCCGGTGCATCATCCGGGCGCGTCCACGTCGTCGAGCGGCGACGCTCGGCCACCAAGCGGTCAAGATCAACATCGGCCACTGCCATGTCGCAGGTGAGCAGCTTGGTCGCGGCGAGCTTGGAGCCGTTTTCGTAGACGAGGTTCTCCCCCGCAAAGACCATATCGGTCGTGGACTCGCCCTCGCTCGCGTCCGCGTAGGCGTAGGCGCAGTACAAGCGCGCGCTCTGGTTGGAGATGAGGCTGCGGCGATAATCCGCCTTGCCGATGATCTCGTCGGAAGCAGAAGGATTGAGAATCACCGTTGCGCCGGCAAGTGCCATCTCGGTCGAAGGCGGCGCTGGCACCCACAGGTCCTCGCAAACCTCAACGCCAAGCACCATGTCCTCGGCACCCTCGTCACAGCAACGGTAGATAAGCCCCGAGCCAAGCGGCACCGGACCCTGGCCGGCAAATTCAATCCACATGGGATCGGCAGGTGCCGGAGCAAACCAGCGGCGCTCGTAGAACTCGCCATAATTGGGCAGATACTTCTTGGCCGTCAGGCCCAACAGCTCGCCAGCGCAGCACACGGCGGCGCAGTTGTAGATGTTCTCGGCCACCGCAACGGGAAGACCGACCGTAAAGACGATCGGCAGCTCGCGAGTCTCATCGAGGATGCGCACAAGCGCCGCCTCGCAGGCATGCAGCAGCGTGCGGTTATGGAACAGGTCCGCCGCGGTATAGCCGGTCAGGTTAAGCTCGGGCAGCACAAGCGCACGAACGCCGCGCTCGGCAGCCTCGCGGACAGCCGTCAGTGCCACCTCGGCATTGCCCTCGACATCGGCAACGCGAATCCGCGGCGACGCCGCCGCCACACGCAAAAAGCCATCGTTCTCAACTTGGCCGTTTAGAAAATCGTTCATGCGAGCTCCAACACATCCGTTTAGCCGCGACGAGTAGCGGCGATATAGTCCGCCTCCATTGTACTGTCAAGCTCAATCAGCGCAGATGGAGACGGGCTCACGTTAAAGACTAAAAAGCGAAGCGGCGTTTCAGCAGTAGAACGAAATCTCGTCCACGAGGAAAAATGCCTTCCATTTAGAGCAAATCAATTCATGCTGAGCGGCAATAATTTCACAAAGGTCATTAAGAGTACCCCGAGGAATCTTCGCTTTGTTGTTGGCGACAATGCAGCCACCCCTGCGAGTCAGCCAGATTTTGGCCGAATTATCTGAAGGCGCTCCCTTGCAAACATGGACATGGATTGGCTCGCCCGCTTCGTTGGACCAAAAGAAAACCCGATAGCCACCAATGAGAAATAAGCTAGGCAACTTTAGCTCCTCCGTTTGCGGCATAGCGATACAGCAGATGGGCGTTATTGCTCAGAAAAGTCTCAAAACCTCGCTTCTCCTCGTCGGTGAAGCGCCCCTCCCACATGGTCCAATTATAAGAAGGCAGCTCACAACGAGCGGAGTCGAAGCCCTCTGCCGTCGGTCGCTCAAAATGCACAATAACCTTTTCGATGTCGCCATCGACAATCAGGTCAGAATGGACGACCTCAGTGCCGTCTTCGAATGTCATATACGGATACATCACGGCAACCACCTCGCAATCGTTTATCCAGTTTAGCATCAAGCACTCACGCCAAAAACGGCGAGCGCCCTTGATAACTTGATGGTATCTGACAAACGACATATGCGTTTCACATTGAATGGGTACCCTGATGGCTGCATGAAACGAAGCAGATTTACACCGGGAGGACCCCGTATGACGACTAAGTACACCGATGCGCCGCGCACGCGCGTCATGACGCCGGCGTCTCTGAACAACGGTGTTCACGAGAACCATTCCATCGGCCAGACCATGGCCATCGCGCCCAAAAAAGGCCTGTTCGATGATATTTCCATTCCCCAGATCATCGCCGGTGCCGCAGCTGCGGCCACAAGCGTTGCGCTGGCCTCCAAGATTGGCATCGCCGGCTCGGTGATTGGTGCCGCCGTGAGCTCGGTCATCACCGTCGTGTCTTCGCAGGTCTATCGCCACTTTATCTCCGCCAGCGCCGAGGCCATCAAAGGAACGCACGCCGCCGTCGACTACCCCGCCGGCGCCTATGAGCCCGTCGAGTCCAATGCCAACGAGCACCTCGGCGGCGCCGCGACCACGCAGGAGATGCGTCAGGTTGCGGGACGCGCGACCACGGCCCGCGTTGCCCCTAACAGCTTGCGCGCCAAGGCCGCGGCAGAGCGCAGCCAGACGCAAAAGAAGGTCATCATCTTCTCCGTCGCGATTGCGATCGTTGCGGTCATCGCCTGCGCCGGCGCCATTCTTATCACCACTGCCGGCGAGGGTTTGGGTGAGCGTCCCGAGCCAATCCTTTCGTCGCGCACGACCGAGAGCGATGCAAACGGCAACGATCAATCGCAGGACCAGCAGGCGCAGTCGGGCGAAACGCAGGACAGCTCCACCTCCGCCGATTCGTCTTCGAACACCCAAAACCAGTCGCAGGGCACCGATTCCTCTACGACCAACAACGGCACTCAGTCCGGCACAACTGACTCAAGTCAGACGACCGACGGCTCACAGCCGAGCACGGGCGACCAGACGAGCGGCAACACATCGGGGACGGGCACAGCCGACAGCAACAACAGCAGCAGCTCAAACGGTACCGCATCTGGCACAACGTCTGACAGCGCAAGCCAGGGCGCGGCATCGGGCAACTAGGCGCTCCATCCCACAGATAGACGACCTGTTTAACGGGCGCGAATCAACAACGGTTCGCGCCCGTTTGCCTTAGGCGCCGCCGTGGCTGACCCCGGGCGATGGTAAGATGCTCTACGTGTGTAAAGAGGAGATTTGCCATGAGCAAGACAATAGTTAAGCCCGCGCTTTCACTGGGCAACCATATCTATCTGTATCGCCTGCTGCGCGATGCAATTGGATGCGGCAAGCAAACGTTTATGACGCAGGTCGAAGAGGCGCTCGCCGCCGGCGATATGGCCGCCTACGACCTGGGCTTTGAGTCCACGCGCGAACTGCTCGAGGAACTCGACGACTGCATTAAGCTGACCGTCTTTAAGGGCGGGCGACTGTATGCTACCGTCATCGCCAACGAGGCCTGGGACGCCGCCCTTGCCAAGGGCGAGGACAAGCCCAAGGCTGCCAAGGGCGTCAAACAGTCCTACAAAAAGAAAAAGCGCGGCGAGAAAGATCTGAAGGCCGTGCGCCCCAAGCACGTCAAACGCCCCGAACCCGAGCCCACCGTTGAGGTCGAGGCAGCAGTGGAACCTGAGGCGGAGGCTGAAGTCGTTATTGAGGCAACGGTAGAAATCGAAACCGAGATTGCCGCCACGGCTAATTCCGAAGCCACGCCCGAGCAGGAGGCCATCGTGGAAGCCGACGAGGCCCCCGATTCGGCGACCGAAGAGCCCGCCGGCCAGCCCGAGACACCTGCGTTCCAAAACAGCGATGTCTTTGGCAACGAGGCCGAGGACGATCAGTCCGACGAGCCCGCCGATCAAGGCGCTACCGAGTCGGCGCCGGAGCCCGAGACGCCGCAGCCCGCCATCTCGCTCACGGTTGTCTATGACCCCGAGAACGCCAACGCCGGCATCACCACCATGGCATCCACGCCGGTCGAAGCAAAGCTGCCTGTCGAGGCAGAGGACGCCCCGCAAGCCGATGCCAAAACCGAGACTGAAGACACATCCGTCTCCGTGGAACCGACAGATTCCGCAGTTAAGCCGGAACCGGTGCCTGAGTCTGCACCCGTCATCGAGTCCGCATCCGAACCCGTCTATGACCAGATTCCCGCACCGGCTTCGGTCCCCGCTGCTGCCCCGATCCCCGAGCCCGCAGCGCCGGCCATTCCCGAGGGCTTCCCTGTCGATTTCGCAACCGAAGTCTTCTGCCCCAGCCCGCTGTTGCACCAGCTGTCGACCTATCTCCCCTACGGCGCCGACACACTCGGCATCGTCGGCGAGTACTACTGGATCGCCCGCGA
Organism: uncultured Collinsella sp.; assembly: GCA_934630855.1. Classification (GTDB taxonomy): domain Bacteria; phylum Actinomycetota; class Coriobacteriia; order Coriobacteriales; family Coriobacteriaceae; genus Collinsella. Next base: position 3,217 of record CAKTWW010000043.1, on the reverse strand, counting down.
GCGCGGCACCATCGACGCCGCACGCAACCGCGCGAGCTTCCCGCTGTGCTACACGCAGGCCGGCGAACGCCGCGAAGTCACCGTGCGCATCCGCCGCAACACCACCGGCGGCCTCGGCGCCGCCTGGACCATCGACAAAGTCGAAGAATCCGAGCAGTAACGACAAACGGCTCAAATCCAAACCCGGATTTGAGCCGTTTTTATTGTGCCAATCAGGCCGCGCTCAGCTGCAAATGGACACAATGCCCATGCGCCTATTTACGAATGAGCGCATATCCCTCAAAGGGGCGAAGTGCCTGCAGGTCCTCAACATCCCCATAAGAGCGCAACAGCACGTCCCACTCCCCTTGAGCCAGCAGATCCCGGACTTCCGGGCCCACTTCGCTCATATCATCGGAGAAATTGGCAACCACAAGCATCGATCCAGGCGCGGACATGTCTTCAATCGTCGCCACCGACGCATCATAGGGCTCTCCGACAGGAAGATTGCCAAATCGCCCATACGCGAGCACGGGCGCACTGTCCGCGTCAACAAAACGGACCTTGCCCGTCGCCACCACAGGCAACTCGTGCCGCAGCTCATTCACCTGACGATAGAACTCAAAAATTGAATTCGAAACGCCCACTTCAAGCTCCGCCGTTATCTCATCTTGGCTACAATCCTTCGCATCGCGAGCCATCGGAACCCAAGGCTCAGCAATCGAAAAACCATGGTGCACCTCGCCATTCCACTGCATAGGCAGGCGGCCGTTATCGCGCGAATGCATGTTAATGATCGCGAGCGCCTCTTCGGGTGCCTTTCCCTGCCCGAGCAAGATGCGGTAATAGTTGCGGCTCTCGACATCGTTGAACTCTTCGATGCTCGTAAAGTGTGCGTTGGTCGAGCCCAGCTCGTCACCTTGATAGATATAGGGCGTGCCGCGCAACAGGTCCATAAAGAGCGCGAGCATCTTTGCCGCGGGAATGCGCAGGGAACCGTCGGTCCCAAAACGCGAGAGGGCGCGTGGCTGGTCGTGATTGTCCCAGAACACGGCATTCCAACCACCGCCCGCCTGCATACCCTCCTGCCAGGCGGCAAGAGTCTTTTGCAACAGCGCGAAGTCAGGAACCTTGTTTACCCACTTCCTCCCGTTCTCAAAATCGACCTTCAGATGATGGAAGTTGAAGGTCATAGCGAGCTCGTGGTTTTGAGGCTGCGTATATCGAATGCAAGCCTCAAGGCCCGTCGAATTCATCTCTCCGACCGTCATCATGCCCTCGATGCCGCCCTCACGCACCAGCTCCTGGATGTAGCTGTCCACACGCGCACCGTCCGTGTAAAAGCGGCGGCCATCGCCCTCGTAGTCGTCTTCCCATGAATCTGGCTTATCGATTAGATTGATTACGTCGAAACGAAAGCCGTCAACGCCCTTCTCGCGCCAAAAACGCAAGACATCGGCAACCTCATGCCTCACTTCGGGATTTTTCCAGTTGAGGTCGGGTTGGCCCGGGTCAAATAGGTGCAGGTACCATTTGCCAACATGAGGTTCCCAGGTCCAGGAGGGACCGCCAAACTTCGATTCCCAATTGCAAGGAAGCTCACGCGGTGTCCCCTCTTCAAAAATAAAGTAGTCCTGGTAGCGCTTGTCGCCCGCGATGGCTCGCTGAAACCACTCATGCTCGCTCGAAACATGGTTAAATACCATGTCGAGCATAAGGCCGATGCCGCGCGCATGCGCCTCGCGCGAAAGCTCTTCGAACTCCTCCATGGTTCCAAATCGCGGATCGATGCCTCGGTAATCGGCCACGTCGTAGCCGTTATCCTTTTGCGGCGAGACAAAAAATGGGGTTATCCAGAGGTAATCGATACCAAGCTGCTTGAGGTAGTCGAGCTTTTGCGTGATGCCGGGCAGATCGCCCCAGCCGTCGCCATTAGAATCGTTAAAGCTCTTGGGATAGATTTGGTACACGACCTTATTACTGATATCGAGCATTGCTCGTCCTCGCTCATCACCAGGGAATGTGAAATACACGAGCGCCGCTGATGAGCAAAGCCACCGCGGCGCTCGCAGGGCACGTAGGGTTACTTATCCTGAGCGGCCAACTCCGCGCGAATCTCGGCGGCACTGGCCTCGGCCTCCTCGCGAATGCCTTTCTTGGAGCCCACGATAACCGTCAGAACAAAAGGAACGACCAGCACGATGAGCATACAAACCGCAAACATCGCCCAGCTGTCAGGCTGCATCGAAAGGATTCCCGGCAGGCCACCGACGCCAACGGCGTTTGCGGTGCAGTTTGCCACCACGCTCAAAAGACCAGCAAGGGAGGAGCCGATCATGGCGCACACAAACGGGAACGTGTACTTAAGGTTGACGCCGAACATGGCAGGCTCGGTAACACCCAGGTAGCAAGAGATGATGGCGGGGATATTTACCTGCTGGTCACGATCGTTGGAACGCTGCAGGTACGCCATGCCCAATACAGCCGAGCCTTGTGCGATATTGGAAAGCGCGATCATGGGCCAAAGCATAGTGCCACCAAAATCGGCAATCAGCTGCAGGTCGATGGCGTTAGACATGTGGTGCAGGCCAGTAATAACCAGCGGCGCATAAAACGCACCAAAGAGAGCGCCAAACAGGGCACGGAACGGGCCGGTGATGCCGGCGTAAATGATGGCGGAGACACCGCTACCGAGCCACCAGCCAATGGGTCCAAGGACAAAGTGGGCGGCCATGACGGCAAGCAGCAGGCTGCAGAATGGAACGACGATCATCGAGACGACCTCGGGCGTGATCTTGCGGAAGAAACGCTCCAAGAAGCCAAGTGTAACTGCGGCGAGAATCGCGGGGATGACCTGCGCCTGATAGCCGATCATATTGACCTGGGCAAAGCCAAAGTCCCAATGCGGAATCTGATCAGCCGGCGTGCCGGCAACGGCATAGGCGTTAAGAAGCTGCCCGGAGATAAGCGTCAAACCCAAAACAATGCCGAGCATGGGTGTGCCACCCATCTTTTTGGTGACCGACCAACAGATGCCTACTGGAATGCCAGTATGGAAGACCGCCTCGCCAATCAACCATAAAAAGCTGTCGACGCCAGCCCAAAATTGACTCAGCTGCACGAGCGTCTGCGTACCGTCGCCAAACACATACAACGAATCAATGCAATTGCGGAAACCGAGAATGAGGCCGCCGACGATAACAGCGGGAATAATAGGTGCAAATACCTCGGCGATAAC
>CAKTWW010000042.1 GCA_934630855.1 uncultured Collinsella sp. | reverse complement strand
GATATACGCCGTGATGCGCGACCGGGTGCCCTACCGGGAGTAGCCCCGGCGGTTGACAAAACTATAGGAACACCCAATGACTAATTCCCCAGATAGAACCGACCAAAATAAACCTGTCCCTTTTTGGTAGGTTTCGGGGCGGCGAGGGGTTGCACTTTAGCGTGCGACAGCGGATAATTCCGAGCATTCGACAATGCTCTCGTTGCCATCAATTGATTGAGGAGGCCCCTATGGCCATGGAATTCAAACGCAGACTGCCGATCCCCATGGAGATCCGCGAGGAAATGCCGCTTTCTGCCGAGCTTACCGCCAAGAAGCAGGCATTCGATGCCGAGGTCGCCAAGGTTTTTACCGGAGAGGATGCGCGCAAGGTGCTCATCATCGGCCCGTGTTCTGCCGACCGTGAGGATTCGGTTCTCGAGTACATGAACCGCCTGGCCAAGACCGCCGAAGAGGTCAAGGACAAGCTCATCATCATCCCGCGCGTCTACACCAACAAGCCGCGCACCAAGGGCACCGGTTACAAGGGTTTGCTGCATAACCCCGACCCCGAGGCTCCCGATGACCTGCTCGAGGGCGTCAAGGCCATCCGCCACATGCACCTGCGCGTCATCGAGGAGACGGGCTTCTTCACCGCCGACGAGATGCTTTACCCCTCCAACTATCAGTACCTCGTCGACCTGCTGAGCTACGTCGCCGTTGGCGCACGCTCGGTCGAGAACCAGGAACACCGTCTGGTGTCGAGCGGCATTTCGGTGCCCGTGGGTATGAAGAACCCCACCGCCGGTTCCACCACGGTTATGCTTAACTCCATTTACGCTGCTCAGGCCCACCAGAGCTTTATCTTCCGTAACTGGGAGGTCGAGTGCGACGGCAACCCGCTCGCGCACGCCGTCATGCGCGGCTACATCGGCCTCGATGGTCGCACCTACCCCAACTACCATTATGAGCACCTGGAGCGTCTGGCCGAGCGCTACACCGAGCACGCCGGCTATGCCAACCCGGCGGCGGTCATCGACTGCAACCACGACAACTCGGGCAAGCGTCCGCTGGAGCAGTATCGCATCTGCAAGGAGGTGCTCGACAGCTGCCGCCGCAACGAGTCCATCTCCAAGCTGGTCAAGGGCTTTATGATCGAGTCCTACCTGGAGGACGGCAACCAGCCGGTCGACGGCGGTGTCTTTGGCAAGTCCATCACCGACCCGTGTCTGGGCTGGGAAAAGACCGACTACCTCATCCACGAGATCGCGGAGAGGATTTAGTTACGCGGTTTTACCAAACCGCGTAACCAGTTGACGCTGCAAACCCGCCAGAGCGGCAATCTGCCTTTCAATCGTCGGGCATGACCAGAAGGTCAATGCCCTCCTCTTTCAAGGCACCTTGCTCGCTCTGGCGGGTTTTCGCTGTCGTTGCCAAAACATCGACGTTCCCGCAGCCGTCAAGTCGGCATGCTCAACCTGTGGCGTTGTCTTGCTCCGGATGTGGCAGATGGGGACGTTCCTTTTGTGCCGGCACTTGGGGACACTCCTTTTTTGCCCACAGGGTTCGGGAGGGGCTGTCAATCGGGCCCCAGGGGAGGTGATTCGGCCGACGCGGACGAAAAACGGGGCGCAGGTTATCCTGCGCCCCCGTTTTCAACCGTGAATCATCGGTTTTCGAAGAATCTACGCTGCCTCGTCGAATTGCGAGTTGTACAGGTCGGCGTAGAAGCCACCCTGGGCGAGTAGTTCGTCGTGCGTGCCTTTCTCGACGATGTCGCCGTCGCGAATCACCAGGATCACGTCGGCGTTGCGGATCGTGGACAGACGGTGCGCGATGACAAAGCTCGTGCGGCCCTGCATCAGCGCATCCATGGCACGCTGAATAAGCTCCTCGGTACGAGTGTCAACGTTGGAGGTCGCCTCGTCCAGGATCAGCGCCGGGCGGTCGGCCAAAATGGCACGGGCGATGGTCACGAGCTGGCGCTGGCCCTGCGAAAGGTTAGTGCCCTCCTCGTTGATCATAAAGTCGTAGCCGCCGGCGAGCGTATGGATAAAGTGGTCGCAGCGTGCGGCACGGGCAGCAGCTTCGACCTCGGCATCGCTCGCATCGGGGCGTCCGTAGCGGATGTTCTCGCGAATCGTGCCGTTAAACAGCCAGGTATCTTGCAGCACCATGGCAAACTCGCCGCGCAGCGCCGCGCGGTCCCAGTCGCGCACGTCGATGCCCTCGACACGCAGTGAGCCGCCGTCCACGTCGTAGAAGCGCTGCAGCAGCTTGATGAGCGTGGTCTTGCCGGCGCCGGTGGGGCCGACGATGGCGATGGTCTGGCCGGGCTTAGCCTCGCAGCTAAAGTCGTGGATGATGGTCTTGTCGGGCGTGTAGCCAAACTTGACGTGGTCGAACTCCACGTGACCAGGACGCGCCTCGGGGATCTGCGCGTCGGCCTTCTGCTCCTCCTCGGGCGCGGCCAGGAACTCGAACACGCGCTCGGTGGCGGCGGCCATCGACTGCATCGTGTTGCTCACGTTGCCCAGCTGCTGCACCGGCTGCGTAAAGTTGCGCACGTACTGGATGAAGCTCTGGATATCGCCGGGCGTGGCGTTTCCGGTCAGCGCGAGCTGCGCGCCCACCACGACAACGCCCACGTAGCCCATGTTGCCCACCAGGCTCATGAGCGGCATCATCAGGCCCGACAGGAACTGCGAGCGCCAGCCACTAATAAACAGACGGTCGTTTTGGCGGTCAAATTCCTCGATCGAGGCGTCGGCGCGGTCGAACACCTGGATAACGTTCTGGCCGGCAAAGTCCTCCTCGATAATGCCGTTTACGGTGCCCAGAACCTGCTGCTGCTCACGGAAGTACGGCTGCGAGAAGTGAATCATCACGGCCAGGATAATCGCGGCGGCGGGCAGCGTGAGCACGGTGACGCCGGTGAGCGGCAGGCTGATCGACAGCATCATGACGAGCACGCCGATAATCTGCGTGACGGACGTAATGAGCTGCGTCACGCTCTGGTTGAGCGACTGGCCCAGCGTATCGACATCGTTGGTGATGCGGCTGAGCACGTCGCCCTTGCTGTGACCGTTGAAATAGCTCATCGGCACGACGGCGATCTTGGCGGCGATCTCCTTGCGCATGCGGTAGCAGATCTTTTGCGTGACGCCGGTCATGAGCCAGCCCTGGATCAGGCTGCAGGCAGAGCTCGCTAGGTACAGACAGAGCAAAAAGCCGAGCGTCTTGGCGATCCAATCAAAGTCGACATCACCGGTACCGTTGACCTTGGCAACCAGGCCCTCGAACAGCTTGGTCGTAACCTGGCCAAGCACCTTGGGTCCCACAATATTAAAGATAACCGAGCACACGGCAAAGGCGACGGCGGCGAACACGGCAATCTTGTGCTGGCCGATGTACCCTAGCAGCTGCTTGATGGTGCCCTTAAAATCCTTGGCCTTCTCGCCGCGGCTCATGCCGCCCATGCGGCCCATGGGCCCACGCTGACGGGTGGGCTTGGGAATCTGAGTCTTGGTCTCGTCTGCCATTAGCGCTCGCCTCCTTCCATAACGGCTGCAATCTCTTCCTTGGTAAGCCCCAGCTCCTCGGCGGAAAGCTGCGACTGCGCGATCTCCAGATACGCCGGGCAGCCGTGCAGCAGTTCCTCGTGCGTGCCGGTGCCCACTACATGTCCATCGTCGAGCACGATGATCTGGTCGGCGTGCATGATGGTCGCGATGCGCTGTGCCACGACCACGAGCGCGGCGTCGGTGACGTTTTTGGCGAGCTCCTCGCGCAGGCGCGCGTCGGTCTTGTAGTCGAGCGCGCTAAACGAATCGTCGAACACCACGACCTCGGGCTTCTTGGCCAGGGCGCGGGCGATGGCCAAGCGCTGGCGCTGACCGCCCGAAACATTGGAGCCGCCCTGGCTGATGGGAGAGTCGTAGCCGCCTTCGCGCTCGGCGATAAAGTCCTCGGCCTGGGCGATGCGCGCGGCCTCGTGCATGTCCTCGTCGCTCACCGTGTCGCCGGCAAACTTGAGGTTGCTCTCGACGGTGCCCGAGAACAGGCGGCCCTGCTGCGGAATATAGCCAATGCGGCGACGCAGCTCGGAGAGGGTCAGGTCGCGCACGTCGACGCCGTCGAGCGAAATGCTGCCGCCCGTGACGTCGTACAGACGCGGGATGAGCTGCACAAGTGTGGACTTGCCCGAGCCCGTGGAGCCGATGATGCCGAGCATCTGACCGGCGTGCGTGGTGAAGTTCACGCCGCTGATCACGTCGGCGCGGGCATCGGGGTACTGGAAGCTCACGTCGCGGAAGCGCAGCTCGCCGCGCGGCGCGCTGGCTGCGGGCAGCTTGGGCGAGGCGGGGTCGTTAATGCTCGTGGGGCAGGTGATGACCTCTTCCACGCGCTCGGCGGCAACCTCGGCGCGGGGCAGAATGACCGAAACCATGGTGAGGATCATAAACGCCATGACGATCTGCATGGTGTAGGAGATGAACGCCATCATGTTGCCGACCTGCATCACGCCGTCGGACACGCCCCGTGCGCCAAACCAGACAATGAGCACGGCGACGCAGTTCATGACGAGCATCATGAGCGGCATCATGAAGCTCATGGCGCGGTTGGTGTAGAGCTGCGTGGTCATCAGGTCGAGCGAAGCCGCGTCAAAGCGCTCGAGCTCATGCTCCTCGCGGTTGAACGAGCGAATGGGCATAAGGCCGTCGAGCAGCTCGCGGGCGGTAAGGTTCACGCGGTCCACAAAGCTCTGCATCTTTTTGAACTTGGGCATGGTGAGGCCCATGAGCACGCCGACGACAGCCGAGACTGCGATGATGGCCACGGCGATGGTCCACTCCAGGCCGGTGTGGTTGGCCAGAACGCGCATAACGGCGACGACGCCCATAACAGGGGCCATAAGACACATGCGGATAAACAGGGTCGCAGCCATCTGAATCTGCTGAATATCGTTGGTGCAGCGGGTGATGAGCGAGGCCTGGCTAAACTTGCCCACCTCGGCTGGCGAGAAGTGCATAACCTTGTTGAACGTCTCGCGGCGCAGGTCGCGGGCAATGGAGCAGGCGGTGCGCGATGCCACGGCGCCGGTCAGGATGGTGGCGACAAGCGATACCAGGCACAGGCCGAACATCGTGGTTGCCATGTGGCCCAGGTAGGCGTTCTGCACGTCGGCAGGGTCGATGCCCTGTGCCTTGTACTCGTCCTGCACGTAGGTCACGGCGCGCTGGGTGACGATGGAGCCAGACATGGAGCCCATCTTGTCTGCCATCTCGTTGGCGCCATCGACAAGCTTGCTCTGGTCGATCAGGCCGCCCTCGATGCCCAGACGCAGGCTCGCCACGGTGATCTTGCCGCCGTCGGCGTCGATCTGCTTTTGCATGTTCTGGGCCGCCGTGGCCTTCTGCTGCATCTCGGCGAGCTGCTCGGGCGTCATGGCCGCCATCTGCTCGGGGGTGGGCATGGACTGCTGGGCGCCGTCGCCGGTGTCGCTCGTGCCGGTCATGTCTCCCATGGAATCGGCGTCGATACCCTGGTTGAGGGCAAGCACGACGGTCTCGGGCAGGCTCATAATGTCGGCGAGCTTACTGCCGTCGGCGCGCTCGTCCTCGGTGCCGTTGTAGGCACGGATGCCGTTCTTGTCGGCCTTGCCAAACGCGGCCTCCACCGTCTTAGTGTCCTTGGCGTTCATAAAGAGCTTAAGGTCGTCGAGCGATTCGGCGCGGATGGTGTCGGGAACGGGCGAGGCGATGCCTCCCTGTTGCACGCCTACGTCGACGATGTCGCTCATATACGTGGGCAGCGCTAGGTCGGCGTTACAGCTGATTACGATAAGCACGATTGCTGCAAGCAGCGCCAGGATATGCTTCTTAAAGAGCTTGAGAATCCTCACTCGGCATCTCTCCTTTCTTGGTTGCGGTCGATAATCTGGTTAGTGCGTCGAAGAAGGCGCACCAGTTCGTTGGTATCTGCTTCGCCGAGCTGCTCGAGGAATGCCGCAGCGCGGTCCTCAAACTCCCGACGCTTGATTTCAAGATCTTGATGCCCCTTTTCGGTTACCGTGACGTGTACGCGGCGACGGTCGGTTTTTGAGTGCTCGCGCTCGACCCAGCCCTTGGCCTCGAGGGCGCGTAGGATATTGGCGATGCGGGCGCTCGAGACCCAGGCACGATCGGCAAGTTCGCTCGGCGTGAGTGAGCCGCCGGCGAGCAAAAGAGCGCGCATGACGGCCATCTCGCCGCTCAGAGCCTGGTCGGTAAAACGCGAAACGCGCTGGTGCAGGCTGCCAAACTCGATAAAGAGCTTGCGTCCAAGCATGTGGAAATCGGTATCTTCCACCGAAAACCCCTAACACTAGAAACTATTTTCGGTGAAAGATGATACCACCGCACGAGCATCCCATACAGTAGATTTTTGGGACATGCCCAGAAATCTACCGGAGAGCTGTGCGATATAAAGGTCGTATAAACAATTCAAAAAATTCAATTACTGAAACGTTCCAAAGAACTATCATGCACGCGGTTAGGCGAGGGGTTGTCACCACCATGACGACTGGGACTCATTTTTCGCCACGTGCGATGCTCCAACTTCCCGCAAGGAGACACCTGAATCAAGGGGGTTGGAGTCATGGCATTTGACTTCACGGGTAAAACCGCGATCGTTACCGGCGGCACTCAGGGCATTGGCCTCGAGATCGCCAGGGGTATCGTGGAAGGCGGCGGACACGTCGCGCTCATCGCAAGGAACGCCGCTAAGGGCGAGGCCGCAGTGGCCGAACTCGGCGAGGGCAACAAGTTCTATCAGCTCGATGTCGCCGATGCACCCAAGGCGCGCGAGACTGTCGAGCAGATTTTCGCCGATCTGCCTCAGACCAACATTCTGATCAACTGCGCCGGCGTCATCAGCACCAAGAAGTTCGACGAGATCGACGACACCGAGTGGCGCCGCACCATCGACATCAACCTCAACGGCACCTTTACCATGATGAATGCCGTGTACCCGCACTTTAAGGCGGCCCACGCCGGCACCATCGTCAACGTGAGCTCCGTGGCCGGCAAGATCGGCGGCGGCCTGCTTGGCACCGCAGCGTATGCCAGCTCCAAGGCCGGCGTCAACGGTCTGACCAAGGCGGTCGCCAAGGAGGGCGGCAAGTTCGGCATCCGCTGCAACGCCGTGTGCCCGTCGCTCACCCTTACCGACATGACCTCGATTCTCTCTGACGAGAACTCCCAGCGCATCATCAACGGTATTCCTCTGGGCCGCGCCGCTCAGGCGAGCGAACCCGCACAGATGGTGCTGTTCTTCGCTTCCGACCTTGCCAGCTTTGTGAACGGCGAGATCGGCGACTGCGATGGCGGCATCGTCCTGGACGGGTAATCCCCCGCGGTGATAGTTCGGCGACGGCCCCTGCGACTCGGGGACGTCGCCTTCTTTCTGATGTGGCCACGTGCGTAACAGTCGCACGCATCTAAAGGAGATATATATGAGTGAATCGACTGCGGTGGAGGCGCCTGCGGCAAAGGAGCCGTTCTTTAAGATGTCCTCCATCCCGGGCGCCAATATTCTGGTGCCGCTTTTGTTGGGCTGCCTGCTCAACACGCTGTTCCCCGACCTGTTCAAGACGCTCGGTAGCTTTACGCTCGGTATGACGCAGCAGGGTGCAAGCCCGCTGGTTGGCGCCTTTTTGCTGATCGTCGGTACGACGATTTCGTTTAAGAGCGCCCCTGCCGCTGCTGCCCGCGGTGCCATCATCATCGCCATTAAGCAGATCGTGGTCATCGCCGTATCGCTGCTCATTCTCTACGTGTTCAACGACAACCTGTTTGGCATCTCGGCCATGGTGATGCTGACTGCGTGCACGGGTGCCAACAACGCCATGTACGCTGGCCTAATGGGCACCATGGGCAACGAGGCCGAGCGCGGTGCCGTCGCCATCACCACGTTGGTTGTCGGTCCTCCGGTCACGATGATCGTTCTCGGCGCCGCCGGCCAGGCTCCGATTGGCTGGTCGCTCGTGGGCGCCATCCTGCCGATCGTCGTCGGCATTATCCTGGGCAACCTGTTCCCCAGCTTTAAGAAGATGATGGCTCCGGCACTGTCCGCCATTATCGTGCTCGTCTTCTTTGCCATGGGCTCGACCATGACCTTTGGCCAGCTCGTCAACGGCGGTCTCCCCGGCATCCTGCTTGGTGTTATCTGCTCGGTGGTCTTCGCTATCCCCGTTGTCGCGGTCGACAAGCTCACCGGTGGTACCGGTGTCGCAGGCGCGGCAATCTCCAGTTGCGCCGGTGCCAACGTGGCAACGCCTGCTGCTATGGCGAGCGTTAACGATGCCATGTACGGCGGTGCCGTGCTCGCGACGGCCACGGCACAGGTCGCAGCCTGCGCCATCGTGACGGCTATTCTGACCCCGCTGGTCACCAGCTGGTGCTACAAGCATTTTGAGGGCCAGGGTCACGGCGACAGCAAGAAGGCCGCGACCGACAAGGTCACTGCTGCTGCATAGTGCGCACGCGACAATCAACCTCATAACAGGTCAACGCAGGGCGGCCACGGGGTAATTCTCCGTGGCCGCCCTGTTTTCGCTTGGGTCTCTGAGACACTTTACCCTGCTAAAGCTGGCATAACAGCTAGAGTGACGGGCGTATAAAGGCAAGGGAAATTCTGAAACAAATCGGTGAACGGTAGTTGGCCGCACTCGAATTTCCTGCGGATTTGTTAAAAACGTCCTAATGACATAAAAAAAGAAACATATAACAGCCCAGATGGAGAGGGTCGCTATGTTATCCTTCTCAAACGGGTGAAATCTTGGGTTTTGGGTTGCAGCGCCAAGGTGGACAAACGTTTTTCCCTGCACCAACGTGTGGTGGAGAACGGAAGAAGCCGGTGGTGCAAGCCGAACATTCAAGAATTCAATAAGCAGCGGTGTGAGAGAGCGCCGCATTACACGTAACTAGGAGCGTGGTTACACAATGCAGGAGGCATGGGAAGGCTTCAAGGAAGGCATCTGGACGGGAGAGGTTGACGTCCGAGACTTCATCCAGAAGAACTACACCCCCTACGAGGGCGACGATTCGTTCCTCGCCGGCCCGACCGAGCGTACCAAGGAGCTGTGGGGCGAGGTTCTCGACCTGCTGCTCAAGGAGCGCGAGCAGGGTGGCGTCCTCGATATGGACACCAAGACCGTCACGGGTATCGTGAGCCACCCCGCTGGCTACATCGATAACGCCCACCGCGAGAAGGAGACCATCGTCGGCCTCCAGACCGACAAGCCGCTCAAGCGCGCTCTGCACGTCAACGGCGGTATCCGCATCGCTTGCCAGGCTGCTAGCCAGCACGGCTACAAGATCGACGAGAACGTTGTCGAGCGCTACACCTTCGAGCGCAAGACCCACAACGCCGGCGTCTTCGATGTCTACACCCCCGAGATGCGTGCTTGCCGCTCGGCCCACATCATCACCGGTCTGCCCGATGGCTATGGCCGCGGCCGCATCATCGGCGACTACCGTCGTGTCGCCCTGTACGGTGTCGACTACCTGATCAAGGACAAGGAGGCCCAGAAGGCTTCCACCCCGACGGTCATGACCGCCGACAACATCCGCGATCGCGAGGAGCTGCAGGAGCAGATCCGCGCCCTCGGCGAGCTCAAGATGATGGCCGAGACCTATGGTTTCGACATCTCCAACCCTGCTACCAACACGCAGGAGGCCATCCAGTGGATGTACTTCGCCTACCTCGCTTCCGTCAAGGAGCAGAACGGCGCCGCTATGTCCATCGGCCGTACTTCCACGTTCATCGACATCTACGCTGAGCGCGACCTTGCCAACGGCACTTTCACCGAGGAGCAGATCCAGGAGTTCGTGGATCACTTCATCATGAAGCTCCGCATGGTCAAGTTCGCCCGTACCCCCGAGTACCAGGCCCTGTTCACTGGCGACCCGCAGTGGGTCACTGAGTCCATCGGCGGTATGGGTGTCGACGGTCGTACGCTCGTTACCAAGATGAGCTACCGCTACCTGCACACGCTCGAGAACATGGGCACCAGCCCCGAGCCCAACATGACCGTTCTGTGGTCGACCCGTCTGCCTGAGAACTTCAAGAAGTTCTGCGCCAAGACGTCCGTCGCCAGCTCCTCGATCCAGTACGAGAACGACGACCTCATGCGCGTCTACCACGGCGACGACTACGGCATTGCCTGCTGCGTGTCCTCCATGCGCATCGGCAAGGAGATGCAGTTCTTCGGCGCTCGCGCCAACCTGGCCAAGTGCCTGCTGTACGCACTCAACGGCGGTGTTGACGAGGTCTCCAAGAAGCAGGTCGGCCCCAAGTACCGCGCCGTCGAGGGCGATACGCTCGATTACGATGACGTTGTGGCCAAGTACAACGACATGATGAAGTGGCTCGCTGGCGTGTACGTCAACTCCCTCAACATCATTCACTACATGCACGACAAGTACTGCTACGAGCGCATCCAGATGGCTCTGCACGACAAGCACGTGCATCGTTGGTTCGCTACGGGCATCGCTGGCCTTTCCGTCGTGGCTGACTCCCTGTCCGCCATCAAGTACGCCAAGGTCCACCCCGTCCGTGATGAGAACGGCATCATCGTCGACTTCGAGACCGAGGGCGAGTTCCCCAAGTACGGCAACGACGACGACCGCGTCGACCAGATCGCTCACGACGTTGTGCACCAGTTCATGGAGTACATCCGCATGAACGACACCTACCGCAACTCCGTGCCCACGACCTCGGTTCTGACCATTACCTCCAACGTCGTGTACGGCAAGAAGACCGGCTCCACGCCTGACGGCCGCAAGGCTGGCCAGCCGTTCGCCCCGGGTGCTAACCCCATGCACAAGCGTGATAGCCACGGCGCCATCGCTTCGCTGTCTTCGGTTTCCAAGCTCCCGTTCCGCGATGCTCAGGACGGCATCTCCAACACCTTCTCCATCATCCCGGGCGCGCTCGGCAAGGAGGACCAGGTGTTCTTTGGTGATATCGACCTTGATCAGCTGGGCGAGTAACTATTGTTAGTGCTATACTAACAATAACGATTACTGATTAGAGTGCCGGTTTCGGCCGGCGCCTATCAATCGAAGGAGACACATCATGAAGGTTTCTGAAGTTCCCGAGACTCAGGCCGATAACCTGGTCCACATGCTCGACGCTTACGCCGAGAAGGGTGGCCACCACCTGAACATCAACGTCTTCAACCGTGAGACGCTGCTCGATGCTCAGGCCCACCCCGAGAAGTACCCGCAGCTGACCATCCGCGTTTCCGGCTATGCCGTGAACTTCCACACGCTCACCAAGGAGCAGCAGGACGAGGTCATCTCCCGTACCTTCCACAACAAGTTCTAAAGGGTTCAACTCCTGCAGGATTGCTGGGGCCGGATTTGGGTTATTTTCCAAAACGTCCTCGGACATGCGAGAAGCCCCCGCTGCGCACTACGTGCGGCGGGGGCTTCTCGCGTCCTGCGGGATGTTTTGGAAAATAACCCAAATCCGGCCAGGCGGGGGTCCTTCGGAGTCACCCTTTAGGCGGAACTCTCCTAATGGGTTGGGCGCATGGGACACTTTGTTGGTGGCTACCGTTTATCGCATATAGCTACCGTTTGCGGAGTAAGTAACACTCTGTAATAAACCGTGTAGAATCTCAAGTAAGCACGGAGTTTTCCAGGGAGACGCTGTCCTTTGTTGTGAGCGAAGGGCGGCGTCTCTTTGGCGCTCAGGCGCTGTTGTACAACAGCGTGGCAGGCGCGTGCTTGGTATTGAAAAGCCGACGTCGAGATGGGTCGTGATAGTTATGGGCAAGTACGTAATCGTGGTAGAGTCTGGGTCGGATGTGACGCCGGAGCTCTGCGAACGCTATGGCATCGTGCGCGTGCCCATGCATGTCACGATTGGCGACGAGACTGTCGAGGATGGCTCCATCGATCCGCTCGAGATTTATTCGCGCTGCAACGAGTTTGGCGTGATGCCCAAGACCAGTGGTTGCTCACCGGCGGATTTTGCACATGTGTACGATCGCATTCATGCCGAGCAACCCGATGCGACCATCTTGCATCTTGCGTATTCCGAGGTCACGACCTGTTCGCATCAGTCCTCGAAGATTGCGGCTGCGAATCGCGATTACGTCTTCTCCATGGATACGCGTTTTGTCTCGGTTGGCCAGTCGCTGGTCGCCGTCGAGACCGCTAAGTATATCGAGGCCCATCCGGACGCCACCGTTGATGAGATCTTCGCTTTCACGAACTCCGTTATGGACCGCGTGCTGCTGGGCTTCGTTCCCACCGATCTTGCCTTCCTTAAGGCCGGCGGCCGTCTGTCCAACGTGGCATTCCTCGGTGCCCACCTGCTCAAGATTAAGCCTTGCATCGAGGTGACGGGCGGCAAGTTTGTGGCGACCAAGAAGTTTCGCGGCTCCATGCTCAAGTGCGCCCGCGCCTTTATCGACCATATGGTCGCCAAGGGCGATATCGACTACTCACATATTGGCTTGGCGTACTCGGTGGGTCTTTCCGAGGAGCTGCGCGGCGATATGGAAGTCTATGCGCATGAGCTGGGCTTTAAGGACGTTACCTGGACTCAGGTCGGCGGTGTTATCTCGAGCCACTGCGGCCCGACTGCCTTTGGTGCGGTGCTCACACTTAAGGCGTAAAAGCTGTAGGCGAGTGTTCGTCAGCCCGTCCTCTCCACATAAGCCCCGCCGTTGCGATGGGGAGTAGATTAAAACGTGCCATTCTGGCCCGAGGCGTTTAGGCGTAAACGTATGGGCTAGAATGGCTCTGGCATTTTAATTGGCAAAAACCAAGGAGAGGCAAGGTAGCGCGAATGGCAGAAATGACGCTTGAGGGTGTGGACGCCCGTCCCGAAGACTCTGCGTTTGCCCTGGGACGCGTGCATTCGATTGAGACGATGGGAACGGTCGATGGACCCGGCATCCGCTTTGTGGTGTTTGTTCAGGGCTGCCCCATGCGCTGCGCGTATTGCCACAATCCCGATACCTGGTCGGTTAACGGCGGCACTATGGTGACCGTCGAGCACCTGATGGACGAGTTCCAGAGCAACCATGAGTTTTACCGCAGCGGCGGCATTACGGTCTCCGGCGGCGAGCCGCTCCTGCAACCCGCGTTTTTGGCCGATCTGTTTCGTGCCATGCACAACAACCCCGACGGTCGCGTGCATACCTGCCTGGACAGCTGCGGTTACGCGTTTGATCCGCAACATCCCGAAAAGTTCGATGCCGTACTCAACGAGACCGATATGGTGCTACTCGATATTAAGCACGCCGATCCGGTCGAACACAAAAAGCTGACCGGTTGCGATCCCGCGCGCATTCTGGCCTTTGGCGATGAGTTGGCGCGCCGCAAGATTAAGGTTGTTATTCGCCATGTGGTCGTGCCGGGCATTACCGACACGGTGGAAGAGTGCGAGGCGCTCGGCCGCCTGATCGCGCCGTGGCATAACGTGGTGGGCTTGGAGATGCTGCCGTATCACACGATGGGCATCGTCAAGTATGAGCAGCTGGGTATTCCCTATAAGCTCGAGGGCGTGCCCCAGATGGATACCGCGCGCATGCCCGAGCTGCGCAACGCCGTCATGACCGGCATGAAAAAGCGCCGCGCCGAGCTCAAAAAAGCCATCGGCTAGCAGGGCGCTCATTGGGGACAGACTTAAATGAGTGCCCCCGGGCACCTAGTTGATTGCTAAAGAGCCCCGTCAAGTTGCGGTGGAATAGTTCTTGTGTATCGGCTTATGCCGCCCAAACAGGAACTATTTCACCGCAACTGCGTTTTGGGCAGAGATGTGCAACATAACCGGTGTATTTGCATAGAAACGCCTGTGGTTTCTTTAAAGACGCCTTAAACGGTGTCAAATAATTTGGTATAGAAATGCCTGCTCGGTATTATGCTGCTCGTATATGAACGGTACCAGTCAGGAGACCACGTGCGAAACAACGCATCGCGGGACGAGTATGTGCCGCGGCATGGCAGCAGATATGAGACGAAGGGCGCACCTTTGCGTGGCCTTGGTGACGCTCGCATCCGCGCGGCGAAGATTTCCGCCATTGGAATGCTAACGCTGGTGGTCATTATCCTCGGGATTACCGTCAAAACGTATGCCTTGGAGCGAACGGCACGCTCAGATGCGTCAACGGTACAGGCTCAAAGCGATAAAGCCTCAAAATCAAGGGATGCGGCAAATAAAAACCTTTCGACGGCAAGTCTCAAGACGAGGCTTTCGAACGCAAACTTTAACGACATGCCCTCTGGCAATACCGTGCAGGCATTCTCGTTGGTGGATAACAAAGCTCCTGTTTTGGAGGACGAGAGCCTCGCGGCACTCCAAGATGCCCTTGATCGAGCGCAGGAGCTGGGCGATGCGGGCGTTGTGTTCTACGACCTGTCGAGTGGCAAGGGCGTGGCATATAACGCCGATGTTGAGGTGTACGGTGCGAGCGGCTACAAGGCGCTGTACGCGTTGTACATATGCGAGACGCTGGTCGAGACGGACCAGGTTTCACTCGACGATTCGTTGGGGACCTATGGCGGTTACAGCATGGGCTGGCAAACGGTTCGTGACCTGATCGAGGCCGCGGTCGTCGACTCGGACAACGACTCGTTCATCGCACTTCGCGCAGCGTTTGACCATGACGGCTACGAAGAATGGATTGCCGGCTTGGACGTTGATGATGAAACTGCACTTGATCCTTTGAGCGACTTTCCCACCTATTGTCCGCGCACATCGGCCAAGCTGTGGCGCGAGATGAGCGAGTATTTGGAATGGGATACCGAGACCTCGCAGTGGCTATCGGACCTTTTAGCCTCTACGACTCGTTCTTTTATTCGTGACGGTATCGCGGACGATCAGGTCTTGGTGCGCAACAAGGCTGGCTGGATTAGCGAGGATGGTTTCTGCTCGACGTGCGACGCCGGACTGATAGACGTTGACGGCCGCACCTATGTTATGAGCATTATGACGTCGATGCCGTGGAGCGATCGTTCGAGCGAGGTGGTTGTAGACATCGCCAAGGCGTTGTTTGATACGCGGACGGCGCTGGTCTAGCTATTTCGCGTGGCGCGGCTGAGCCAAAATGCTGGTACCATACCGTGGATAAGCAGTTTCACAGGTTTGGGGGATGGCATGGCAACCATCGCGATTATCGGCGCACTCGAAAAAGAGGTCGCGCAGATCAAGGAAGAGCTGAGTGGCGCGCATGAGGCGCAGGAGGCTGGTCTGATCGTCGTGAGCGGCGAGCTCGGCGGTTTGACGGTTGTCGCCACGACAGCAGGCATGGGCACGGTGAATGCCGCGGCGGCAACGCAACATCTCATCAGCAAATATGACCCGCAGGCTGTCGTTTTCTCCGGTATCGCGGGTGGTTTGAATCCCAAGCTCCACATCAACGACGTGGTCATTGGTGCATGCCTGCGCTATCTGGATACCGATACGGCGCTCATCGCGGAGTCCGCGCCAGGACTCGAGGAGTTTGCCTCCACGCCGGCGCTGGTCGACGTCGCCGCTTCCGTACTTGCCGAGCATGGCTTTGCCGACGCCTTGGTAGATGAGGCTGCCTCGGGCGAAGACCCCAAGCAGTTCCTGCGTGGCACCATTGCCACGGGTGACCGCTTTGTAACCGGTGATGCTATGCGCAACGCCGCGATTGAGGCCACGCATGCCGATTGCGTTGAGATGGAGGGCGCTGCAATTGCCCATATCGCGACCAAGAACGGTGTCGATTGCCTGGTGTTGCGCGCTATCAGCGATAATTGTGACGAGGCGTACGACGCGTTTTGCGAGCGCGAGTTCGATCTGGATGAGTATGCCCGCACGGCGAGTGGCATTACGCTCGACATTGTTCGCCGCATTGCCGCCGCGCAATAGCGCGCCCGTTTTGTAAGAACCTACGACCAAGGAGTGTCCATGGCCGATTCCATTAACTACCAGCTTGCCAAGTTCGTCGCCAGCTACGGCAAGGTTTCGCAGATTCCCGAGTCCACCTGTCCCGAGGTGAGCTTTGTCGGCCGCTCCAACGTGGGCAAGTCGTCGATCATGAACAAGCTCTTTGGTCGCAAGAACCTCGTCAAGGTTTCGAGTACGCCGGGCAAGACGAGCAACATCAACTTCTTTGAGGCTGACGACGTGCACTTCGTCGACCTGCCGGGCTACGGTTTCGCCCGCCGTTCCAAAGCCGAGCGCGATCGCTGGGCAGAGCTCATCGGCGACTTCTTCGACTCCGAGCGCAGCTTTAACCTAGTCGTGTCGCTCGTGGATATCCGTCACGACCCGAGCAAGCTCGACCACGATATGATCGACTACCTGCAGGGCAACGAGTTTAACTTCATCGTCTGCCTCACCAAGGCCGACAAACTCAGCCGCACCCAGCAGGCCCGCCAAGCAGCAGCCATCAAAAAGCAGCTCAACGTCCCGGCTGAAAACGTGATCATCACAAGCTCCCAAACCGGCACCGGCATCGACGAGCTGAAAAAGCGCATCGCCGAGGCTTGCCTCTAGGACGTGCCCAACCCCAGCAAGAGCCCCCATCAATAAAAGGCCAAAACATCAGCCCGGCGACTTTCCAGAGCGTAGGTCCCTGCAGGCATCCTCAGCAAGGTTAACGTAGGGACGGTCGGGGTGTTCCCCCAAAATCATTCCGCAGCGCGAAGGCCCCTTGTCCGCTGCTCCGCAGGAGCAGGACAAGAGGCCTTCATGCGCGAGGACGATTTTGGGGGAACACCCCGACCGTCCCGGACAGGTATATGGGGAGGATGTCTACAGGTATTCGATCTGGGCGCCTTCTGTGTCGCACGTGAGGATATGCGTCTCGCACTTAGGGAACTGCTCACGCAGCTTGACCTGCAGGAACTTTGCCACGATGGTGTCGTCGGTCACGGCCATGAGGGTCGAACCGGAGCCACTGATCCAGATGGTCTTGGCGCCACCGTTGAGGCAGGTGTCTCGCACGGCGTTGTAGTCGGGGATCAGGCGGCGACGATAGGGCTCCTGAATGCGGTCGTCGTTGGCGGCGGCAATCAGGTCCAAATCGCCGGTCTCCAGGCCGCGCGTCATGCCGGCGATGCGGCCCATTTGCCATACGGCGGTGGAGAGCGGAATCTCCTGCGGCACGACCTTGCGTGCCTCGCTCGTGTGCACCTCGTAGGGCGGAATCACGGTAATAAAACGCAGTTTGTCGCTCACCTCGTAGCGCAGGCACTGGGGCAGCGAGTCGGTCGGCGTAAAGGAGCAGACGGCGCCGCCCAGGATGGCGGGGGCAACATTATCGGGATGGCCCTCGACCTCGGTGGCGATGCGGACGAGCTCGGCGCGGTCGACGGTGTGGCCCGTCAGCGCGGCGGCTGCCATAATGCCGGCGACGACACAGGTGGAGCTGGAGCCCAGGCCGCGGGCGACGGGCACGTCGGTCTGGATGTCGATGGCGACGGGGAAGGCCGGCTCGCCCCAGGCAGCCAACGCATCGACAAAGCTTACGTAGACCAGGTTGTTCTCGTTTTGGAACTCCTCGGGGCAGCCCGTGATGGTGAGCTTATCGGCGCGCTCGAAGGTGAAGTGCGAGTAGAGGCTGACGGCCATGCCGAGGGTGTCGTAGCCGATGCCCAAGTTGGCGCTTGTTGCTGGGACGGTGATCTTGATCATGGGAATCTCCTGGGCGGTCTGCCTGTTTAGTTCGCTGCTCGGGCAGTCCTGGCTCGCTCGGAAAGCACATTAAGTGCTTTCCGGCTCGTGCGGAACTCGCGACGAACTAAACAGGCAGGCACGCTCTGTGCGTT